>JAJACM010000026.1 GCA_022601545.1 Chlamydiia bacterium
AAGACTTTGACCCCAACCACCTTGCCTTTTTCCTTAATCAGCTCCTCAACTTGGACATAGTTGACGACTACTCCTCCCATTTGCGTGATTTTTTGGGCTAGAGCTGCGGCAAATTCCGAATCATTAAATTGGGCGTCGCTATATTCAATCCCTCCAATTATCCGTTCAGTATTGAGTTGTGGCATTAATCTGCTAAGTGCCCTTTTCGAAATATACTTAGATCGGGTGAGGTTCTTTTTTCCAGCGAAAAAATCGTAGACTTTAAGGCCAAATCCATAAAATAGCCGTTGAAAGAGGGATTGAACAGGGAGAACAAATCGCTTCTCCCAGACATAGCTTGGTGCCATTTTTAAGAGTATGCGCCGCTCGCTCATAGACTCAGAAACAAGAGCAAAATCGAATTGCTGAAGATAGCGCACTCCTCCATGCACAAGTTTTGTGCTCTTGCTCGATGTAGCAGAAGCAAAATCATGGGCCTCAATTAGCGCTACGCGATACCCTCTAGATGAAGCATCAAGTGCGACCCCAAGTCCGGTCGCTCCGCCACCAATCACAATGAGATCAAAAGGCTCTTTTGCTTGAAAGAGTTGTTTGATTTGTTCATCACGATCCATTGATCTTTTCCCATTCTAAGCAAAGGTTGACTGCCTGCTTCCAATTTTTGCGCATCTGCTCAAGATCCATATCTGTTGGCTGAGGCTCGAATGTGCGAGTCTCTTCAAGAAGGGAAAAAACCTCCTCTTCACTCTTCCAAAAACCGACTGCAAGTCCTGCCATGAAAGCCGCCCCATAGGAGGAGACCTCTTTTTGATTCAGGCGTGTGATCTTCATGTTCAACATGTCACTCTGTAGCTGCATCAGCAAATTATTTTCACACGCTCCGCCAGCCACTCTGATATGCTTAAAGTTTTGTCGCTTTGATTCCCGAAATAGCTCAACTACATCTGTCACGCGATGAGCAATGGATTCGTGGATTGCGCGGCTAATATGGCCAATATTTGTCGACCGACTCATCCCCAATACAGTCGCTCGCGCCTGAAACTTCCAGTAGGGAGCTCCAAGACCTGAAAAAGCTGGGACAAAATAGACCCCACCCGAATCGGGGACACACTTGGCGAGCAACTCAATTTCTTGGCTAGTGTGGATGAGCCCCACTGAATCCCGCATCCACGTTACAGCACTTCCCGTATTGAGCACGCACCCCTCGTAGGCGTAAGTAATACGATCGTCTCGTTTCCAGGCGATGGTCGTCGATAGAGTAGGAGGGGAGAGGGTTGTGTCATCTTCTCGATTGCCGAGAATAAATGCCCCTGTCCCGTAGGAGCACATCATGTCATCCTTATTCACACAGGCCAGTCCAAACAGAGCTGCCTGCTGGTCTCCAATCACTCCAGTAATTGGAACTGGGTTTTCAAGAAAACTCAATGTTGCTTGCCCAAACTCCTCGCTTGAGCTCTTGACTTCAGGGAGCATGGATCGGGGGATATTAAATAGCTCGAGTAGCTCATCATCCCACTTCTCTTCAAAAATGTTATAGAGCATCGTGCGCGAGGCATTTGAGGCATCGGTTGCATGCACCTTTTTTCCAGTCAGATTCCAAATTAGCCAACTGTCTACTGTGCCCAGACAAAGCTCACCTTTTTCCGCCTTTTCTCTTGCCCCCTCTACATGGTCGAGTATCCAGCACACCTTTGTTGCGCTGAAGTAGGTGACCACAGGCAGGCCCGTTTTGCTGCGGATCATCTCCTCATGCCCTTGTCGCTTGAACTCCTTGCACATCTCAATTGTACGCGTATCCTGCCAAGAGATCGCATTCCAAATGGGAGTGCCAGTCTTACGGTCCCACACAATAACCGTTTCCCTCTGATTGGTAATCCCTATCCCACCAATCTCATTTGCTGACACCTCAGCTTGACTGACCACCTCGCGAATCAGCCCTTCCATCACGCCATAGATTTCATTGGGTGTACATTCGATGAAGTTTTTTTCTGGATAAAGCTGCTGCACCTCTTTCTGCGCAAAAGCGACATTTAAGCCCGATCGATCGAGTAACATGGCGCGTGAACTTGTGGTACCGGAGTCTAGAGCGAGAATATATTTCATACACTCAACTCATACTCCGAACGGCACTTTCCCGTCGACTCTTTTTGAGGAGCCCTATTTCCCTTCAGGAATAAGTATGCACGCAACGATGTAGAGGAGAAGGGGAATTCCTATGCCAAAAAAGATAGTGATGATGAAGGCAACCCGAACAAGGGTGGGATCAACGCCGAGGAATTGAGCAAGGCCGCCCAACACGCCGCATACCTTCCGGTCACTCTGAGAGCGCATCCATCGCTTGTAATGGGGCTCAACGAAGGACTTAGGCCCATCGGGTAGAAGCAATGCCAAAACGAAATAGACAAGGGTGATGAGAAGGGCACTTGGGATCATTAGCCCGATAAAAATCAGGCGAACGATGTTGGAGTCAATATTGAAGTACTGGCCAAGGCCGCCACAAACGCCAGCTATCTTCTTGTCCCATCGATCTTTAGTGAGTCGTTTCCTCGCCATTTTCGCACACCCTACATAATCCTAGGCTAAATTCTATAAAGAAAGGCGATTTATGGCCAGTAATAGCCACATAGAATCCTATTTTCTATAGGAGTGTCAGGGCATAAATACAACTATCTGAGTCAGCGACAGACTTGGGCAGGCGGGTCCACTTGTAACCGTGCTTGCCGAAGAGGTCCTCAACCTGCTCAGGCGATCCCTTCTCACTATACCCAATGATGATTTGCGAGCGAGTAAACATGAACTGCTTGGCTTGATGGAGAAACTTCTCAATCGTTTGAAAGTTAGGGTCATGGAAAGCCCATTCAATTGGTCGCGTAATCGCCTGCGGCTCTCCATAAATGGGAGCGTTAAAGACAATCAAGTCAAACCGCTGAAACGGGACCCGATCGAAACAATTACTCTCATAAATCATCAGATCAATATCTCGACGATTATACATCATCTTATTTGCCGATGCATTGCGAATTGCCAATGGATTAATGTCTGTCATGACAACCTTGTGGGCATTATTGCGCAAGGCGAACTCGCCCACAATTCCCATGCCACATCCAAAGTCACAGACAATCTTATTGCTCACCAACGGCCCAATAGCCTCGAGCAGTGCGTGGGTCGTCTCAAACGAATGGGAGGGATAAACCCCAGGGTGAAGAACAACCTCAATGCCCCGAATAGTGACCTTTTTGAGGACTTTCTCGTTCAAGATTTTTTGCAACACCTCGCGCGGCGACTTCTTTCCTGCCTTTGAAGGTGTTCCAACTGTCATATTCTTTGTCTGCGCCATAACAAATATCAAACGTTCAAAATGTAAGTTTTTGTTTGAAAACGGGATTTGCGCCATCCTATTGGCTAAACCCAGCAAAGTTTATATAACAATAAAGCGTTTAGTTCAAGGTGAATAAGTTTCTTATACCCAAAACGTTCTTTGCTGGGGGAAGCTCTTGAAAGGGCTTGCGAACAAGCCCCATCACATTACAAGAGGCTTACCCTGTCAGTGCGAAGAGATGGAACCCTTTGCAAATCTAGCGGAGAGGGGGAAAATTCGCCACTTGATGCCCGTGAACCAGTGCTCCATCGACCTGAATCAATGGGGGACGCTCCTCGACCCCATACTGGGCTACTATTCTGAATCACTCGTGCTGTAGAGCTTATCATTTTAGATGCTTCCCTCAGTAAAGTTGGATTTCTGCGTGCACCTGCCACAACTGCTGCACCAAATGCAACTGCTACAGGTTCTATATAAGCTGCCGGTCCTGTTCCTCCTGTTGGATTAGTCGGGCCGTTTGGAGCCAAATATCCCATATGATACCTCTCATGTTCAGTGGGTTATGGTTTTTTTACTGAATCTACATCTTAACAATATATTTATTTTATGAACAGCAAAAATTTAATTTTTAGTGACTTACAGAAAATATTTGAGTTTCATCCTTGACATGACGGGCTTTCCCTGATAGTCCTCGGTTAAGATTTTATCTCATCTAGGAGCAAAAATGAGTGAGTCAGCAGCAGTTTTAAAGACTGAAAGAGGGGTTGTTCTCGTCACAGGAAGTGCCGGGAGGATTGGGGTTGAAATTTGCAAGCGCCTTGGCGAGCTCTATCAAATTGTTGGATTTGAACTGGCAAGCGCCATCTACGCCTCTGCCCATGAAGAGCTTGTTCCCATGGACATTTCCTCAGAAGAAAGTGTCCTCCAAGCCATGCTCCACATCAAGCAAAACTATGGGAACAAAATCGTTGCCTGTATCCACCTCGCTGCCTACTACAGCTTTAACAGTCCCAACTATGCTCCCTATGAGAAAATCACAGTTCAAGGGACCAAGCGCCTACTCAAAGCGCTTCAACAATTTGAAGTTGAGCTCTTCATGTTTACAAGTACGATGCTCGTTCATAAAGCTTGTCAGCCTGGCGAAAAGATCAATGAAGTGAGTCCGCTCGACGGGAATTGGGCCTACCCACAATCCAAAATTGAGACAGAAGCGGTCATCTGTTCTGAACGAGGGAATATCCCCGTTGCTATCCTGCGGGTCTCAGGTGTTTATGATGACCAATGTAGCTCTATTCCCATCTCTCAACAAATGAGTCGTATTTACGAACACCAACTAGCCGCCCACCTATTCCCTGGGAACAAGACCCACGGTGCCTGCTTTATGCATATGGATGACTTAGTTGATGCCATGTGCTTGGTGGTCGAAAAGCGAAAAGAGCTTCCAGCCGAGACCATCTTAGAAATTGGAGAAGAAGAGGTGCTTTCCTTCCAACAAATGCAAGATATGATCAGCATGGGGCTTTTCAACAAGAAAATCGCCACTTTCCGCATCCCTAAATTCATCGCACGTATGGGGGCTTGGATTCAGAACCACATTCCGTTCTTTCCGAAACCTTTCATCAAGTCGTGGATGGTTCCTCTTGCTGATGAACATTTTGACCTCGATATCACAAAGGCAAAGACTCTACTCGGATGGCAGCCCAAACATAAGCTAGCGGATGAGCTTCCCAAGATGATTCAACAGCTAAAAGATGACCCGCTTAAGTTTTATGAGCACAATCATTTGCCCCTCCACTACGTTAAAAAGCAGCTTAAACACAAAAAATAGGCCCTCAATATGGACCCAAAAGTCATTGAAAAACACGAAAAAACCATTTGGTGTCGCTTTGCTGTCATCTTTTTGGGGGTGTGGCTTCTCATTTCTCACTATGCACTTGGATACAAGAGTGAAGTTCTCCAGTGGAGTGATTTCATCACTGGTGCTGTGCTTATTGTTTTAGGTTTTTGGAGCTTATCGGTTCATAATGCGATCATTGTTTGGATCACTGTCTTTGTCGGAATTTGGCTCCAAGCGGCCCCTCTGATTTTCTGGGCTCCCACTTCAGCTGCCTACCTAAACGACACGATGGTTGGTGTGTTGGTCATCACGGTTTCAATCCTCATCCCTGGTATGCCGGGAATTGTAGAATCTGAGGGAAATGCAATTCCACCGGGTTGGTCCTATAATCCATCTGCCTGGGCTCAGCGCATTCCCACAATTGCTCTTGCATTTACTGGCTGGATGATTTCTCGCTACCTCGCCTCCTACCAGCTCGGCTACATTCCTTCGCTTTGGGATCCCTTTTTTGGCCACGAGACAATTGAGGTGGTCACATCTAAGGTGGCAAAATCATTTCCAGTTCCAGATGCTGGACTTGGAGCCTTTGCCTACACGCTCGAGACCCTACTGGGGTTGAAGGGGGGATCAAATCGTTGGCGTACAATGCCTTGGCTGGTTGTTGGGTTTGGTTTTTTAGTTGTGCCATTGGGAATTGTGACGGTCATTTTGGTGATTTTGCAACCTCTTATGGTGCATGCTTGGTGCGGACTTTGCCTAATCACTGCCTCTTGCATGTTAATACTGTTAGTATTAGCTGTTGATGAGGTGGTTGCTGTGATTCAGTTTCTCCATCAATCTTGGAAGGAGGGAAAGCCGTTTTGGCATACGTTCTTCCTTGGCGGGGACAATCCTAATAATCAACAAGATGAAAGAACTCCTCCTTTCCACACCAACCCTTGGAGACTAATCTGCTCGGCCGTATGGGGTGCAGGCTTCCAGTGGAATCTCATTTTGCAAACAGCAATTGGGGTGTGGCTCATGTTCTCACCCAGCGTCTTTGGTCTTGGGCCGCTAGCATCTGACTTCAACCACCTGTTTGGCGCGTTAGTTGTCGTCCTTTCGGTCATCTCTCAAGCTGAAGTGATTCGGATTGTTCGCTACTTGGTGATTCCATTTGGGCTATGGTTTGCCATTGCCACTTGGTTTATCAACTCATGGGGTTCTCCAGAGCAGTGGGTTGATCTCGGCTGTGGAATTGCTTTGATTCTTCTCAGTTTTCCAAGGGGAAAGATTCGAGAAACGTATGGCACCTGGCAAAAGTGGGTACGCTAGTCTTCTCGCTGGATCGGGCATTTTTCATGAGCAATTAAGAGTAAAATTGCAAGGATTGCAAAGAGAATCAGACTCATTAGGGGGATTGATATCCATCCAAAGAAGACCACTTGTGTCTTAGCACAACTCGTTCCCATCCGACAGAGCTGACCGAGCACATTGATATGTGTTGATTGTTCAATGAGTTGTGTGAGAGCAATCAACCCTCCGACAATGGGTAGGGGAAGGAGGTAATAGGCAATCCAATTTGCTCCCATCAGTACTGCGCCAAAAAGAACAAAGACGAGCGGATAGAGGCAACATCGCTGATACCAGCAGAGGATGCAGGGTGGAAGGAGCCATACATCGCTAAAATAGAGGGTGACTAGGCTTCCTGCAGTCGCTAGTGTCCAAGCAAAATAGAGGCTGAATCGTTTGATGAAGCGAAAGAATCCCATCACTGGCCTCCTTGCTTTTCAAGCGCCCTATCAATCGCCTCAGACACTTCTTTATACCGGTGATTGGGCAACTTCTCCCCATTGACAAAGACCGCTGGCACGGCGACATCATCATCCATTGCATCAGAGGCAATCTCTAAATTAAGTGCAATCTGCTTATTGGGACGCTTCGAAACCACACAATTGCGCAATTTTGTTAGGTTTGTGTGTGGATGATGTTGATTAAAGTGCATCAACAGCTCCATTGTGGTCTTCTTTGCCAAATCACCAATCGAGTAGGTAGACAAAAAGTCTAAAAAGTCAAAGTAGAGCTCGGGATAGTATTTATTAATACACCAAGCGGCCAAAAATGGGTTTTTAGATCCCTGGTGATAGGCGAGAGGAATGAATATGTACTGGATCTTCCCTGTATCGAGGTAGTTTTCTTTCAGCTTTGGAAACACCTCGTGTTGATAGTACCGGCACTCGTGGCAAAGAAACTCCTCAAATACAATCACTTGAACTGTTGCTGTAGGGCTTCCAAATGTGGGCTGACCACGCACATTAATCGACTTCTTTGAGCCCCGAGAGCCTTCAGCGGTCCAAGCCGCTGTTGCAAACACTCCAACTAATATAATCGCTGTGATGATAAGTAAAAAACGGTCAATGAGGAGATTTTTCTTCATAAGATCGTCTTATATAAGAGGCTAGGGGAAGTTTCAAGAAAAATATGAGATTTTCTTTGCCTATGCTCACCCTATGTGATAAGTGCTACCACGAGAAATCTTGCCTCTTATAGGCGCTGGGAGATAAACCTTGGAATTGAAAAACACGTTTGCAATTCGGTTTGTTGGTATGATGACCAACATTGGCTTTTGTATCGGTTGTTTTTCACTATATGCTATCTCTCTGTGGATTATGGGAGCTGCAATTTGGGGACTCATTCGCGAGACAAGTTTTACAAATTTTGCCATTAATCAGCTTCTTGACGAGGTCGCCCTTATCGTTTTTGGCATTGCGGTAATGGATGTGGTGAAATACTTGATGACAGAAGAAGTACTTAAGTCTGAAAGCGAGAGAGATACGCACCAAACAAGCCGTTCGTTAACCAAATTCGTCATCATCATCGCAACAGCGCTCTCCTTAGAGGGACTTGTTTTAACCATTGAAGTAGTAAAGACTGATTTGCGGCTTGTTATCTACCCTGCGGTTCTTTTCTTTATTGCAACCATCTTCATCATAGGACTCGGGGTTTATGTCAGAGTTAGAAGGAATGATTAGGCAGGCTTAAACGACTGAATAAAGACATCTGCTTTCTTTTGCTCGGCAGTGTCTAAATCTTTTGCAAATTGCGTTTCAACTCGATAGAGTCGATTCCCAATGAGATAAACCTGGGCTTTAATCAACGTCCCCGATTTTGAGAGGGTATAGTTGTAACCAGGATACTTCTTTGATGAGATCTTCTGCTTGTCGACCAGTTTTGATCCACTTGTGTAACGAACAATAATTTTCATCGCTCCCTTAAGGATCAGCCCAGAGCTCCATTTCATCCACCCATCGGGAAGGACTGTATAGCTGATCGAATAGCGAATGGGCTCCTTTGGATGCTCGTGTGAATACTCATAAAAGGGGAGTTTTTCGGTTGAGCTAGGAATGGGAAAGTCTTTGGCAACATATTCTGGCTTGTTGGGGAAAGAAGCGCTAAAGCTTCCTTCATCGAGCTCATAGCTCCTCCACCCCAGGATCTCTGGAGTGAGGTCGGTCCCCATTTCATAGGCTTTAGGTGCAAAAAGATGGCGATTAAACGTTGTTGAAACAGCTTCAAATTGGAGAAATGCAAAAACTCCAATGAGAAAGAGGGTGATGACTTGATTAAAACGGGTATTTTTGCGCTCAACGAGTTCTGGATAATCAATTGAATCCCATGAGGGGGATTGATTTTTTTGATACCGCTTGATTAGGAAGGGGAGGGCAATCACATTGATGATGGGTAAAAAGAGAATTTGAAGGCGCCACCCTTTGAGCATCGATTTTTTAAAAATTTGACGAAAGCTTGGCATCCCACCAGTCTCATTCTGTACTTGAATTCCGAAAATAAATTTACCCGGAGTTGTTGAGAAGACCCGAATGAGGATTGATTCGACAAAGGCAGAAATTACAGGGAGGAGCAACATTGCGCCAAGAAGCAGGGGGACGGTATATTCAAATGTGAGGGAGCAAATCCCAAAAGTCAGGGCACTTGCAAGCCATAAGTAATCAAAAATTCCAGCAAATAGACGGCGCTTTTGTGATAATTTATTTTGAATTTCCGGCTGGTTCTCCATCACACCCCACTTTAGATCGTGTTTGACACGGAGTATACATCAATCAGGTGTTTATTGACACCCTTGAAGATTCAAATAATGATTGTCCGCGATTAATAATCATTGCTCCTCCCAGACATTCCTCTCCCTGATAAAAAACAATTGATTGTCTAGGCGTAATTGCCCGTTGGGGCTCATCAAACCGCACATAAAGGGTCTCTTTTTCAATTTTTTCAATGATACAAGGCACATCTATTTGTCGATAACGAATCTTTGCTGTACAGGCATAGGGAAAGTTCTTTGGGGGCGAGACGATCCAGCTCGCCTCATTAGCTGTAAGGGTGTTAGAAAAAAGTGCGGGGTGTGCCTCTCCTTGAGCCACAGTGACAGTTTGTGCCTTAATGTTTTTATCAACGACATACCAAGCCTCGCCTGGACCGCCAATTCCCATCCCGCGCCTTTGGCCAATTGTGTAATAGTACGCTCCTTCATTTTCTCCCAAAACATTTCCTTCAGGATCGATAAATTGGCCTTTTTCCGGTGGAATATATTGTTTAATGAATTCTTTGAAATTGCGCTTGCCAATGAAACAAATCCCCGTGCTATCTCGTTTGTCGTGTGTTTTTATCCCCTTTTCCTCAGCCAGCTGTCTAACATCGGATTTCTCATATGGGCCAATAGGGAATAGTACTTTTTTGAGCACCTCTTGGTTGAGGGCATATAAAAAATAGGTTTGATCTTTCCCCTGGTCCTTTCCTCGAAAAAGGTGACCATCTTGCGTTTGGGCATAATGGCCAGTTGCTAAGTAGTCAACACCAAGTGAAAAGGCTTTATCAAATAAAACCTTAAATTTGATCTCTCGGTTGCACAAAATATCGGGGTTTGGCGTATGTCCCTCTTTAAGCTCAACAATAAAATGATTAAATACTTGATCTCTATACTCTTTAGTAAAATCGAATGTATAGAATGGAATATTTAGGTGATCACACACGCTAACGACGTCTTGGTAGTCCTTGACGTGCGGACATGCCCCGCTCAGATCCTCGCTATCATCCCAATTTTTCATGTAGATGCCGATCACTTCATACCCCGCTTCGATCAGTAAATAGGCGGCAAGTGAGGAGTCAACTCCCCCTGATAGGGCTACGGCAACTTTTTTTTTCATCGTCTGAAGAAATTTCTTTTGTTGTTGTTTTGTGAAATACGTAATAAAATATACGGAGTTCGATTATTTTGCAATGGAGGCAATATATGGCAGCACCAATAAATCGGCCAGATGGCCTACGACCACCTGATCTCCCGGTCAATGAGGCGGGGTTAAGAGAAGTTGTAGATGAACACTTTCCAAGATTTCGCTCGGATGTCCTTCCATTTATCGATTCACTGGCAGTAAGCTCCCTTGCAAGCACCTTACTCTTTACCTATCCCCATGTCACATTGGGAAAGGAGTTTGGGTTAGGTTCTGTTGCAGATGTGATTAATTGCCGGGCCAAGTTTTTTTGCTGCGCCCTTCAAACCTTTGCTGCTTTTGTTCACTCTGTGGTTCTTACCTCAATTTTCCTCATCCTTTCTGCCGGCACACTTTTTATGGATGAGCAACTGGTGCATAACCTAGATGTCCATGCTAAACAAATTTTGATTTCTGGCGTTTGTTCAATCATTAGTGTTGGCGGAGTGTTCAACCCTGAATGGGCACAGGTTTATTCAATTGTGATTGTAGCAAAAGGACTATTTTACAATCCCGTTGAAAGACAAGGTGAGCAACTTAGAGGCGTTCAAGCCCTATGGGCGCGGTATAACGACCATATCTTCACGATGCTAAAGAGTAGTGTTGGTGAGAATCAACGGGCAACAGGTGCCCTCACAGCAATCCAGCAAAACATCGCAAGAGATGTGCAAGCTGCACAAAAACTCGATGAGCTTGCTGGTAAAGTTGCCTTAAGAGTGTTCACGGAAATTGACAGCTTTCTTTAAAGCTAGTTTGAATGGGTAACTGTTGGGTTGGGGTGAGATTTTTTCTTCTGGATCAATAGCAATCCCGATAGTATGAGCACTGTTCCCACATATGCAAACGGAGTGATCTCATCACCTAAGATCAATTTCCCTAGCGCAATCCCCACGATGGGGAAGAGCAACGTGACATAGCTTACATATGTCGCTCCTTCCCTTGCAATGAGAAGATGGTAGAGAATAAAGGCGATCACAGTTGAAAAGATTGATAAAGCCCCAACAGAGGAAACGGCGATCATGCTCAATCCCAAATTAAAATGAAAACTTTGCGTGAAAATGCCGATGAGTCCTAAGAAAAGGGCACTTGCTACAAACTGGAGAAAGGGGAAATTAGGCCCTGGCCGCATCTCACGCCCTTTAAACCGCATATAGATCATCCCAATCGCATAGCAAACCGATGCAAGGGCAATGCAGAAGATTCCCTTCGACTCGCTGACAGAATGGTTCACGAGGGCGGGAATATTTACACATACCACACCGATCAAGCCAAGGGCAATCCCATATGCCTTTTGCCGGTTCATTCTCTCAGAATGAATAAGGAAATGGGCCATGATGGCGGTCATGACAGGGGTTGAGCCGTTGACAATTGAGGCTGTAGAGCTTGTGATCCAAACCTCACCAGTTGTGATGAGCAGAAAGGGGAGGGCACAGCTGAAAATCCCCATAAAAAGGTGGCTTCTCCACTGGTCTAAATTCTCCCAAAGTGGGACTTTTCGAACATAGAGATAGATGCCCATACAAATTGCCGCAAAGGTCATGCGGTAAAAGACTATCATAAAAGGGGTTAGCTCATTTAGAGCAAGCTTGATATAGAAAAATGAGGGACCCCAAATCACCCCGAGCAGCAGTAGCAGGATCAAGCTCTTATTCTTTTCCATGGATCTCCTCAATTCAAGCCCTTCTATTTTACCATTCTAAGACTAATACAACAACGATTTGTATTGAAATAATAAATGTTTTTTTCTTTTCTGGAGACATAGGGGGCGCGATGAAGAAGAAATTCCTGCCAGAAGAGATCCGCATCCAAGAAAATGAGATCTCAGACTACCCTGTTTGGGAGAAATGGGGTCCCTATGTCTCCGAAAGGGGATGGGGGACTGTCCGAGAAGACTTTGGAAAAGATGGATCTCCCTGGACCTACATGACTTATGAAAATGCAGCTGCTACCTCCTACCAATGGAACGAGGACGGCATTGCAGGGATCTCTGACCGGTACCAAGTGCTCGTCTTTTCGCTTGCTCTTTGGAATCAAAAAGATCCCATTCTCAAAGAGCGGCTTTTTGGGCTCACCCCAGATGAATCTAACCATGGGGAGGATGTAAAGGAGTACTACTACTATCTTGAAAACACGCCAACTCACTCCTACATGAAATACCTCTACAAATATCCTCAAAGCCCCTATCCATACGAGGATCTAAGAGAAAAATCCAAAAAGCGGACCAAGCAAGAGCCCGAATATGAACTTCTCGATACGGGGATCTTTGATACAAATGAATACTTCGATATCTTTGTTGAATATGCAAAAATTACAGACGAAGATCTTGCGATTCGAATTGAAGTTGTCAATCGATCAGACAAGCCTGCTGCACTCGACCTAATCCCTCAAATTCAGTTTCGAAACTTTTGGAAGTGGAATCCAAACGAAACAAGGCGCCCCACACTCTCCCGCGGCCAAGAGAGCGATAACTACCTCTCAATTGTGGCCGATCACAAAAATATCGAACCCTTTCCCATGCTCGAATATGAATATGACCTTGAAAAACGCTATCTCTTTGCCACACCGGGGGCAACGCCACTATTTACTGATAATGAATCTAATAAAGAAAAGCTAGGCACGGGCACAAATAGTTCTTCCTATACAAAAGAAGCCTTTCACGATAAAATCATTCACAACAAAGAGACCACAAATAAAGAGCAAGTGGGGACAAAAGCCTGCTTTCACTATTCAAATATTGAGCTAAAAGGAGGGGAGTCAAAAGTGTTTTGGCTGCGCCTCACTGATACCCCGCTCAACAATGACCCCCTCTCAGATCTGCAGGCTGAAATTGACAAGCGAAAAGGGGAGGCAGATGCATTCTACAACATGGTTTGTCCTCCAAAAGCACCAGAGGCCGATCGCGCCATTCAAAAAGCTGCGCTTTCTCAACTCCTATGGAATCGGCAAGCCTATTTTTTTATCTGCAATTACTGGTTAAAATCGCGGCAAGAACTCATCGAGCAAGAAAAGAAAGAGGGGAGGGAGGTACGCAACTCCCACTGGCGCCATCTTGTTACAAAGCACATACTCCAAATGCCTGACAAGTGGGAATATCCCTGGTTTGCCGCGTGGGACCTTTGCTTCCACGCAATTACCCTCGCCCTTGTTGACATTCAGAATGCCAAGGAACAAATCTGGTTCCTCCTGTCAGAGCAGGTGCAACACCCCAATGGTTCAATAGCTGCTTATGAGTGGGAGTTTTCCGACCTCAATCCCCCTATCCAAGGATGGGCTACACTCAAGCTCTATCAAATGGAAAAGGAAAAGCTCGGTCGGGGAGATGTCCTTTTCTTAAAGAAGTGTTACCACAAGCTCGTTCTCAATTTTGTCTGCTGGGTCAATCGGGTGGATAAGAGCGGAAACAATGTATTTGAGGGAGGGTTTCTCGGCCTCGATAATATCGCTGTTATTGACAGAAGTCACCCATTACCGAATGGGGGAACGCTCGAGCAATCCGATGGTACGGGATGGATGGGGCTCTTTTGCCTTGATCTGATGCGTATCTCAATCGAGCTTTCCCGAGCCGATCAAGATTTTGAATCGATGATTGCCAAATACTTCCAACACTTCATTTATATCTCCAACGCCTTGACTAACAGCCCAAATCGCGAAGTGCAAAATTGGAGTGAAGAGGATGGATTCTTTTATGATGTCATCTCATTTGACGATGGCTCCCACAAACAAATCCCGGTTCGCTCACTTGTCGGTATCATCCCTGTCTTTGCCCTCGATTGGATTAGTGAAGACGAGCTTTTTTCATTTGAGGAGTTTCGTCCCCAATTTGACTGGTTTATTGAAAACCGGCAAAGCTTAACAAAAAATTGTGTCACCAAAATTACACGCGAAGGGAAAAACTACTACCTCTTTTCGCTTGTCTCACTGGACAACCTCAAACGCATTCTCACGCGTATCTGGGACCCCGCTGAGTTTCGATCAGAATATGGCCTCCGTAGTCTATCGAAATATCATGAAGCTCACCCAATACAACTCGATGACCATAAAATCAGCTATGAACCCGGAGAGTCCACCATTAGCATGTACGGAGGCAATTCAAATTGGCGCGGTTCTATTTGGGCACCCACTACCTACCTCCTCATCGAGACACTCCGCCGCCTCTACGACTTGTTGGGGGATGAATTCACAATCACCGCCCCTAATGAAGAACCGGTCACGCTAAAGGAGATGGCCGATTACTTTTCCAATAGCCTTATTGCCCTCTTCAGAGAAAAAGAGGGGAGGCGCCCCATTTACGGCGACTATGAAAAAATGCAATCAGATCCCCATTGGAATCAATATATCCAATTTTTCGAATATTTCCATGGAGATACAGGAAGGGGGTGCGGCGCCTCACACCAGAGCGGGTGGAGCTCCCTTGTCGCCAATCTAATCAACGACCTCTATAAAGAGCGTCCAAGTGACTAGTCTAACTCATCGCCAAAGATTTCTGCCAACACTTCATGATAGTGAGCATTCTTCGGGAAGTGCTTGTGGCCCCACCCCTCAAGCGGATAGATCTTTGTTTCCACCCCTTCTTTAACCATTGCATGAAGCCGCTCACTTGCATTAAATGGGCAGAGCTTGTCAGCTGTTCCATGGATGAAGTAAATAGGACATTCCACTTTTGAAATATATTGATCAGTTCGAATTGGATATTTTAAAATGGAGCGGATCAAAAACTTGGGGATAAATGGCTTTTCCAAATACGACTGCTCAAGCAAGCTAAAGTAGGGCGCCTCTAGGATCAGTTGCTTTGGCGATCTCTGAGCTGAGACCTGTGTTGCAAACCCGGTCCCAAGCGACTGCCCGATCACGCTAATTTTCTCCTCGCCATATCGATCGGCAAGCCAATCATATACATGGAGGCAATCATCGACAATTTCAGATTCAACAATTTCGCCCCGGCTTTTTCCAAACATCCGATAATCGAGGATAAACATGTCATATCCATGCTGGGTATAAAAATGGGCCCGTTTTCCCCAATCCATACCTATATGCGCCCCTCGACCATGTAAATAGTAAATAACCCCTTTGCAATGAGCGTGAGGGGTGGGGAAGAGTGCCCCATGGAGCTTCACCTTCTCCTTCGGAAAAAAATAGTGCTCTTTAAATGGATGCTTCCAGTCAAATTTGTGATCGTCTGCCACAGTGTGATATTCAAAAATGATCTCTGCTTGGTTATTGTAGAGTTGTGTAATCTTTACAGTGGCGACAATACTCAGTACAAACAGGAAGCTAAAGAAATATTTGAGCTTGCGATTTTTCATGCCAACATCATACATTATGCTCCAAATAAACACAAGTTCACTCTGCAACCAACAGGATTATTCATGCCAACACTTGCAGTCACTGGATACCGCGCCAAATCTTCTCCAACCTCTCTCAGCTGCCGGGCAGCCTTCGTCGCTAAAGAAAGCACTCGTAGAGCTTGGTCGAAAAACACAGTTCAGGTAGAGACATTAGAATCTGTCACCCTGCCCGAGCTTCAAGACCCAAGCTTCTTTGCAGAAAAGATCGAGATGTTTCGCATCGCAGCAGCATCTGACCATCTCACTATGCTTTCCTTTGTTCCATCACTCCCACAGGTTCACCAAACTTTATTTTTAGCAAAGAATGGAATCGAAGGGAGGAGACGGCTCACCTTTCCAAACCAAGTATGTGAAGGGTTTATCCCTCCACTTCCTGAATATCGTCACTCAAACCCACGCCCAATGGGAATGGGAGAAGAGCATGCCCTCCACGACTACAATGCCGTTCGTCTTCTAACCGCCACTATAAGTGCTGAAGAGCCAACCTTGGTTGCGATCCAGAAGCTGTTTGAGCATTTTGTCATCGATCCGTCGACGAAAAAAATGTGTGTCACTTACCTAGATTCCATCGGCGCTGTCCAGCGCCTTATCGTGGTTCAGTCGGGGAACTAGTATTCCAGATGCTTGCCTGAGCAAGATAAGGTCGGCAAGGGTGAGTAGCGTCATCGCTTCAACAACCACGCACGCGCGAATAGCAATACATGGGTCATGCCTTGAGCTTTTTGTAAGCTCCATTTCCACTTTTTTCCCGTCATGATCGAGAGTTTTTTGCCTCTTCTTAATACTGGATGGAGGTTTAAATGCCACCCGAAAGGAAAGGGGCATTCCATTTGAGATTCCCCCCAACGTTCCCCCTCCGTTGTTAGTATGAGTCACGACTTTTCCTCTCTCATCGATATCGAATAGATCATTATGCTCCGACCCTCGCATCATTGCTCCACTAAAGCCCGCTCCTATCTCAAATCCCTTTGATGCTGGAATTGATAACATACTATCAGCGAGTCTCGCCTCTAGTTTTTGATACACTGGCTCCCCTAGACCAACCGGAAGCGAAGAAGTGACACACTCAACAATCCCACCAATTGAGTCACCCTCTTCAAGCACCTCTGTGATTAAAGCCTCCATTTGATCGCTTACATGAGGATCGGGGCATTTCACCTGACTTGCATTCCGCTGGCTACGCAATTTTTCCAAGGGGAGGGGTTGATCGAATCGAAAGTCTCCAACTTGAGATAGGTAAGCGCACGCATCGACCTGATAGAGTTGCAAAAATTTGCGCGCAATGGCTCCTGCTGCCACTCGCACAGCAGTCTCTCTTCCCGAGGAGCGACCTCCCCCGCGATGGTCAAAGTGGCCATATTTTTGGTGGTAGGTATAGCTGGCATGCCCGGGTCGATATAGAGTCTTTAAATTTGAGTAGTCTTTTGGGTGTTGATTCACATTGCGAATGAGAAGTGAGATGGGCGCGCCTGTGGTCACCCCCTCATAAACGCCCGATAATATCTCAACCCGATCGGGTTCTTTTCGCGGAGAAACGAGATTGGATGTGCCGGGTCGGCGCTCATCAAGGGCTGCCTGAATTTCTTTTTCCGAAATCTCAATGCCACTTGGGCATCCGTCTACAACTCCACCAATGGCGCTCCCATGAGACTCTCCCCAGGTTGTCAGTCGGAAAAGAGTTCCAAAACTATTTGCGACCATAAATTTCCTCCATAATATCTAGATGACTCATTGCATGAACATCGATGATGATGTGGGCAATTGCATTATAGTGCTGCGTCCGTCTTTGATAGAGTGTGTCAAAATCCGACTCATAAGTGGGAAGGGGATTTTGCGCCCACCGCTGTCTCAGCACATCTGGAGGAGAGACTAAATGAACAATTTGTCCCCAACTGCTTAAATGAGCCAAAACATAAGGGTTTTCAAGGGTTCCTCCACCTGTAGCAATCACGCTGTTTAATGGTCGAGGAAGCGCCAAAAGCACTTCTTCTTCCACTTGGCGATAAACTGCTTCACCCAATCGATTCCAACAACTTCGCGGGGTTGAGTCTTTTGTCAACTTACAAATCAACCCATCAACATCAATAAATTGCATATGGTGTTTTGCGGCAAGGTGCCGCCCAATAGTCGTTTTGCCAACCGACTTAAATCCGATGAGTATGATATTGGACATGTTCAAACCTCCCGCCTAACCGGGTAAATGCATCAATAAATGCGGGATATGTCTTCTCAACACAGCTGATCCCCTCAACCGTACTTTCCCCTGAAGCAACCATCCCCGCAATACAGAGCATCATTGCCATCCGGTGATCGTCATGAGAGTGAACAGTTGCTCCATGGAGGCGAGAGGGGAAAATTTGCAGCCCCGATTCAAAAGGCTCAATATGTGCCCCCATTTTGCCTAACTCCGCTGCAGTCATCGCAATACGATCACATTCTTTTGTGCGTGCATTCCCTATCCCGCGAATCACAGATGGAGCTGTAGACTGTGAGAGTAAAAGGGCTAAAATTGGTGCCTGGTCGATCATATCATTCAAATCGACGTCCATTCCACCTTCAAGCTTGCTTGGTAAAACCACTAATTCATTATTTTGAAACTCGAACTGCCCTCCCACTTCTTTAAGGAGAGAAAGCATTTTCCGATCACCTTGGACATCTTTTTCTGATAATCCAGTAATAACCACTTCAGTTTTACTCAAAAGCGCCGCGGCAATCAAAAACATAGCCGTTGAATAATCCCCGGGGATCTGGTATGTAAACCCCTTCCACGTCCCAGCCCCAAAAACGCGAACCGAGTGGTAGGCATCTCTTTCATACCTAACCCCTAAAAAATCAAGCCATGAAAGAGTCAAATCAATGTATGGCTTTTCACCTGGAGAGATGAGTTGAATAGGGGAGTGGTTATTTTGATATGCATTGGCAATAATCATAGCAGAGACAAATTGGGAGTCCTCAGCCTTAATGGAAATCGGATAGTCTTTTGTTGGTCCCATAATTGCCAAAGGAGCAAATCCATCTTGACCAAGATAATCAACTCTTGCCCCCATACTACAGATAGCATCCACTAGAGGCCCCATCGGGCGATTCGTGCAATCGCCAGTAAGGATTGATCGAGCGGGCAAGTGAGCGAGCAGGGGAGCAATAAAGCGCAGTGCAATCCCAGAGCCCCCTACATTGAGTGGCTCTTCTGGCACTTGGAGCTCCCTGCCAACTCCTTTGACTTCGAGCAACGAAGAAGAGAGCCACTTCACTTTGCCACCGAGCAACTCAACACATTCTATCAATTTTTCACAATCTCGGCTGCAGAGGGGGTTTTCAATCAAACTAATCCCATCGGCAAGTAGAGCAAAGATCAATGCGCGCACTGTATGCGATTTGGAGGGAGGGGCTAGAACGTGGCCGCTTATACGGTTAGGAGTAACTCGGATCGAATCCATGCAAGACCATCCTTGAGGACAGATGGCCCAACCACTTTAAGGTACTGGCCATCGGTTTCTGAAACTTTTCCAATATCTGCAAGTGTAATAAATCGGGGTGTCTGATTCAAGCTCTTCTTATCCCGCTTGAGAGCTGCTAAAATCTGGTCATCATCGATTTGGCTCGGAATTTCAAGAGGAAATTGATACTGCTGTAAAAGGCGAATAATCTTTTCAAATTGCTTTTCCTGCAGGAGCTTGAGTTTCATGCTAAAATAAGCTTCTAAAGCCATTCCAATTCCGACAGCCCGACCATGCTTCATTTGAAAGTCAGTCAGTAGCTCAAGCGCGTGGGCAATCGTGTGGCCAAAGTTTAGGATGTGCCGATACCCTTGGCACATGGGATCCTTTTCAACTACTTTCTTTTTAATCTCAATACACCGAGTGACAACCTCCTCAATGAACGCTCCATCCCCTTCGATCCACTGCTGATGCTTCTCCTCTAACATATAAAATAGATACGGATCTTTAATGAGAGCGTACTTAATCACCTCAGCAGACCCGTTGATCATCTCATTTTTCGGCAAAGTTATAAGAAACTGGGGATTAATGACCACTTGATTAGGGGGATAAATTGATCCGATCTGATTTTTTCCAAAGGGAGTATTCAGTCCATTTTTTCCACCAAAAGCAGCATCAACCATCGCAAGCAGTGTTGTGGGAACCATTATGATTGGTACTCCGCGCATAAAAGTCGCAGCGACAAAGCCAGCCATGTCTGTCACAACACCGCCGCCAAGAGCAACAATGCACGTTTGCTTTCCACACCCATTTTTTAACATCTCATTTTCAATCGAATGCTTTGTCTCGCGGGTTTTATAAATCTCGCCTGGGGGAAAGGCAATCAAAATCGTCTCAATCCCTTGATCAATAAACTGCTCTTTGAGTTGCTCACCGTGCAAATGACCAACAATCGTGTCTGTAATAATAGCCACATTTTTCCCAAGCTGGCGGCACATGTCGAAAATATTCTGCGTCATATTTCCTCAAATTGGATTCAATGGTGAGAGTTTACATCAAGAATGAGGTAAATCTCAATCGAAAATTGACAGATTTATTTCGGATTTGTATGGTGTGATCAAATTGCCCTATAGGATGCCATGCTATTCTTGAGCCTAAAACAACCCACGCAAGAGCTGCTTTTCGATATCGCCAAAACTGCTAAACACCAATTTGATGGAATTGAATTGCGCCTTGATTGTTTTGAGACCATCGATGTGGGTATGATTAACAGCATCCTCAAGGAGTTACAAATCCCTTCGTGCTTTACCTTGAGAAAAAAATCTCAAGGGGGACTCTATGACAAGAGCGAGACCGAGCGGGAAAATGCCATTATTCAACTCCTTGAACTCGAACCCCACTTCCTCGACCTCGAATACGATACGCGCATTGACTTTTTCAACGAAATTAAAGAGCAATTCCCCGAAACGATCATCATCTGCTCCTACCATAATACTGAAGAAACCCCAGCGAATCTAGGGTCTATCCTCGCTTTTATGGAAGAGCGTCCAGCTTTTGCATATAAGATCTGCACCCAAGCCAATAGCTCACTTGACGCTTTGCGAATGCTCGACTTTACGAATCGACAAACATCACAGGGTAAAAATGTCACCGGGCTTTGCATGGGACCCTTTGGACAAATGACCCGTATTCTACAACCCGTCGTCGATGGCTTCATGAACTACACCTGCCTCACTGATGATGAAACAACAGCAGACGGGCAAATTCCCCTCGATATCTTAGAGGAGCGCTACCACTATAGCAAACTCAATCGAGAAACTGCCATCTTCGGCCTAGTCGGTGATCCTGTAGAGCCCAGCGTCTCACACATTACCCATAATGGTGTTCTTCGCGGAATCGAAGCCAACGGGATCTACTTGAAAATCCCCGTCACCCCCCATCAACTCCATCCAGCCCTCCTCCTCATGCAACAACTCCCATTTAAAGGACTATCGGTCACATCACCCCTAAAGACCATTGCACACTCTATCGTCGATGAAGTAGGCGATGAAACTAAACACACTCAATCGATCAACACCATCAATTTTACCGATGGCCTCCTCTACGGATACAATACCGATGGAATTGGGGCCCTTGATAGCATTGAAAAAAGAGGAAGTGTCGAGGGAAAGAAAATTGCCCTGCTCGGTGCAGGCGGATCGGCTGCTGCAATTGCCCATGAAGCGGTCAAAAGAGGGGGGCACGTCATCCTCTTCAACCGAACCGAAACAAAGGGTGCCGAACTCGCCGACCGTCTAGGTATCGAAAGTCATCCCCTTTCTGACTTTCCCCACTTTGCTCCCATTTTCGACATCCTCATAAACGCTACCACAGTAGGGATGTCTCCAGACATTAAAGCAAGTCCCATCGACCCCAAACACGTTTCTCCCCAAACCCTAGTTTTCGATTCCATCTATAATCCCCGTCGAACCCATCTAATCAAAGCATGCCACGAAAAGGGGTGTCGCACCATTTCAGGCGTCGAAATGTTTGTTAATCAAGCCATCAAACAGTTCGATCTCTTTCTCAACAACCAGGTTGACCTCGACCAAGTCGAACACGACCTCCTACTCAGCTTCTCATCCTAATATTTGATTGTCTGAAACACACCCCATCTATATGATGGCAGGATGTCAGTTCATATTTTCAAGTTTATTGCTTTCATTTTCCCTCTTTCAATTTTTGCAGTCATACCTGAGATTGATCTCCAAACACTCACTCCTAGCGAATATCAAATAGTCAAGAAGATTTCCCTTCACACCCTATATCGAATAGAAGATGGGTTTCTCAAAGTATGGAATCCAGGCTCGCGAAATATGATCAATGGGCGAAATGAGTGGTTCTATCAATTTGTCTCTGAAGGAGCACTCGATGAAATTGCCCCAATCACAGCACTCGTCATGGATCATGGAGTATGCTGCGGCTACATCACCGCCCCCTGCCAGTCAATTGATTTTGACACCGGGTATTTCCGACGTGGGGAAATTCCCTATCAACCCTATCACCAGCAAATGCTAGACTTATTTCGCCGAATGGCTCAAAAAACTAAAAAATATGACGTACTTTTTAATGACTTAAGTGGTGAAAACTTTGGAATCATTGACGGAAAATGCTACTACTTTGACCTTGATGGAATATGGAATCTAAAGGACTATTTTATTGCCCACCCTAACTCACGTGGAACGCTATTTTATCTCGAACTATAAATAAGGTATATAATATGTATAAAACCCTTATAATTGCTATTAGTTTTTCAATCGGTACTGCTTGGGGAGAGACAGAACGATTTAGTGATGTCATTCACTCTACATATCAGCAGTATGAAGCCAAAAAATATCAAACAAACTGGCACAGAGAACTTTGGCATGACTACAATCGATGCACAGAGCAGTCAACCAAGCAGCAATTTTCAGCCATGGAATTAAAGTCACTTGGCATGAAAGAAGAGTTTATTGATCAAATGATGATTGAGTATATCAAGAAGAGTGAGACTATTTATGTCATCTTCTTTTTTCCACCCATCTCACATGATAAAACAAGAGCCCTGAATTGGCTCTCACAATATGGTACAATTGTTTACACAAAAGACCTCTATCTCAAAGATCGAGGCGTTAAGAATCTTCTGCGTGGAATTTATGATGTTCATCATTGCAATGGATGGCAGCGAACGTATGATGGAATTTATGAACGTTTTGAGCACCTTCTTATACCAAATCAACTAAACACCATTTCAGTCATTGTCGTCGAAGGGCCAGAATTAATGGAAATTATTGACTGTAAGCGAAAAATTCGTGCAGACCACAATAAAGACAACCGAATTATTCACATGACCGATCGCCACCATGAAGCAGTTCATTGTGCAGAACTCGTATTCAATCAAAACTCCATCAACTTTATCAAATATGTAAAACCGAAAAATTTTGGCCCCTTTGTTGATTACACAATGATGTTACAACAATACCTTAGAAATTCACCTGAGTTTCACGACCTGTATTGTGTTGATACGGGTGGGGCAATGGCAGCATATGGAATCCGTCGACCAGGTGACTATGATCTAATTTTAGAAAAGGGGATTACGTCACCATTTAGAGGATGGGGGCATAATAATGTCACGCGAGAAAAGTACGGGTCTCACCCCGATGATATCCTTCATAACCCAAGAGAGCATGTCTATCACAAGGGATTACGGTTTGTCAAAATTGAAAATGTCCTTCAATTCAAAAAGCACAAATTGAGTCCAAAAGACCAAGCTGATATCGTCTTAATCAACCAATTTTTGGCTGATTGCGCAGCAAATTCCTACTAAAGGAAACCGCCATTTCTCCTCTCCAGGCATAAAAATATTTTTTTAATATACATCTTTGTGTATACTAAAAATATCTTTATATTTTTTTAATCATTTGGAGGACTAGACGATGTCACTTACGATAGCAGAAATTCGAGTTCAGTGGGACCAAGCATCAAAGACAATCGATCAAACCGTGGCTTCAATCGGGACTGTCAGTGCGAGTCAGGATGTGGGAAATCTTAAAGTTCCAATTGAAATTATTGAACGCAACATTCAGCGCATGAAAGAACTGCGTATTCTTATTGAGCAAAAACAAAATGAAGAGAAAAAAACAGTTTGTGGCATGTCATTGCCCCTCTTTCGCTCAAGACAGCTTACAGGGCTTGATTTAGCTCTTGCTGCGGCTGGAATCACGACATTGAGCTATGAGTGGTTCTCCAAAGAAGCGAGCACTCCCGTATGGATTGCTCCTGCTATTTTAGGGCTTAGAATTGTGATTTCAAAAGTGCGAGATTACAGAATTCATCAGATTAGTAAAGAGCGAGAGGAGCTCCTGCAGATCAATCAGATGAGCGGAAATTTTGCCGATATTGCTTTTCATAGTGCCATGGTAACGGTCTTAAAACGCTCAGTTGATTCTTCGGTAAGCGACCTCGCTAAGGGTAAGGCAACAAAGGTGATCAGTGTGTGGAAGCGTATTCGAGTGGGCAAAAATGTCCGTTTTCAAGGGGCCGTTCGACAGGTAATTGCGATTCGAAAAGAACATATGCGCCCAGATGCAATAAAGGAGGCTGTATGACATTCATAATAAATGTTAGTCACGATTCTAGAGATTTACTCGCTGACTATAAAGTGGCATTAGATGCGATGAAATCGACTGTCGACAAGATTGGTACATCATTGAATAAGGATGTTGATCAAGGAATGGATATTGAATTCTCCGTTGAGTTATTAGAGCGATTGATCGGTGAGGTCAAGCAAATTCGGGTCGATGCAGGAATTCAACAAGAAGCGCAACAGAGCTCAATTTGTGGAGTGCGCTCTACGCAATGGACTTTGGGCCTTCAAAGCGTGATTGAAACCTGCATGTCAGGGATTGGGCTTGCAGTTGCCGTGGCAGGATCAGTTCAAAAAAGAGAGGAAGAGAGTAATGATACATTCCGATATTTGGCACTTGCCTTGACTGGAGGAGCCCAACTCTTGTCTCTTGCCAACGATCGGCTCGGAGCTAGAATTATTCACCAAATTCAAATAAAAGAACAATATGAAGCGATTGCTCAGAAAACTTCAATCATTGAGAATGCAGAGCTGCTCTGCACTCTCCTCCGACAATTGCATAATCACCAACAAGAGACAAAACAGCTTCCCTCTGAATCGATTAGAGCCCTTCAAAGCAAAATGAGTGACATGGCCAGTGACGTGAGAGAGCCCGTGCAGTTTTGTGGGAGTGTATCCGGAAGGGAGTTGCGAAAGGCCATGGGAGACCGGGTGGTACCTGGACGGGTGCGAATGCCCGCTATGCTTGCAAGGGCAGTGTTGGAGAAGGAGGGCTCGCCGATATCCCTGGGAATGCGAAGATCGATTTCTTCTCGCAAATTGTCAACTCTCACCGATGGGAGTAATGATACAGAATATTTTACACCGGAAGGGTGGGAAGATGACTCTAGCCAAGATAGTCTTTAAATTAAAAATGATTATGCTAGAAATGTTTAAATTTGGTATAATGCTGCCGAGCTCAAAACAGAGGAAGCAAAATATGGCAACGATCGCCGCAGCAAAAGCCCGTAGTCCGTTATTGTCAGGGCTGTTTCAAAATAAACTTTTTTATTTACTCATTTGCTTTGCCATTGGGGGAGGAATCTGGGTTGCTCCTCACCCGGAAAATATCACAGGACAAGGGTGGCATCTCTTTGCTATCTTCGTCGCTACAGTGCTGGGATTGATTATTAAACCACTCCCAATGGGTGGTGTAGCCTTTCTCTCATTAACTGTCCTTACATTCACCAAGACACTGACTTTTACCGAGTCGTTTAGTGGGTTTACCAATCCAATTGTTTGGTTGATTGTCACTGCTTTCTTTATTGCTAGAGGGTTTATTAAGACCGGCTTGGGTATGCGAATTGCCTACGTTTTGATGCGGATATTTGGAAAGAGTACGTTGGGGATGGCCTATGCGATGGCTATGACTGATGTAGTACTTGCTCCCACAATTCCAAGTGTGACAGCTAGGGCTGGGGGTGTGATCTTCCCAGTAGTGACCTCGCTATCAAAAGCATTTGGGAGCGATCCTGAAACAAGCCCAAGGAGAATTGGCTCGTTTTTGATTCAGTCTGTGTTCCAGTCAGGTGCTGTGACAAGCGCTATGTTCTTGACTGCGATGGCAGGGAATCCGCTGGTAGCAGGGATTGCAGCAAGTGTTGGCGTCAACTTGACTTGGGGGGGGTGGGCCGTTGCTGCACTTGTTCCAGGCTTAGTGAGCTTAGCGGTGATCCCTTGGATTATGTATAAGATATATCCACCTGAGTTAAAACACACCCCTGAAGCAAAGGCGATTGCTGAAGAAAAACTGAAGGAGATGGGGCCTATTTCACGTGATGAGTGGGTCATGATTGGCTCGTTTGTTGGATTGATTATCTTGTGGGTGTTTGGTCAAACGCTAGGTGTGGATCCTACGGTGACTGCATTGCTCGGGCTTTCATTCTTGCTCATCTCAAAGGTATTGAGCTGGAAAGACGTGCTCAGTGAAGGAGGCGCATGGGATACTTTGATGTGGTTTGCCGTCCTTGTGATGATGGCTGGCTTCTTGGGCAAGTTTGGCATTACTGGCGCATTTAGTAACATTGTCCAGGGACATGTCAGTGGGTTGCATTGGATTCCTGGGTTTGCAATTTTGGCCGGAGTCTATTTCTACTCGCACTACTTTTTTGCAAGCAATTTAGCACACATTAGTGCGCTCATGGCACCGTTCTTGGCTTTAGCAATTGCGATTGGAACACCTCCAGTTTTTGCGGTATTCATTTTGGGCTTCTTTAGTAGCTTATTTGGCACGCTGACTCAGTATGGGTCTGGGCCTGCACCCATTTTGTTTGCTGCTGGATATGTCCCCATTGGAAAGTGGTGGCAGCTGGGGCTGTTAATGAGCCTAATCAATATTGTCATTTGGGTAGTGGTTGGCTCGCTTTGGTGGACTTTCCTTGGGCTGATGTAGTTTGATTTTACTTGAATTTATCTAGCGAGCTAGTGTTCAATCAGTGCATGGGCTTATTTAAAAGGGATCACGAGGCCATTTCGGCTATTCGACGAGCAAACTTGCAAAAGAGCTTTTTTCTCAGCGATGTGAACGCTATGGAGGAGAAGTCGCTTGTCCACTATCGGGACCAAACCCGGGCATTCCATCCCATAAACCGCGAAGGGTTTTTGAGTCGTTTTGGGATTGAGTATACGGATAGATTGATCTTTTCCTCTGAAAAGGTGTTGGATCGGGTCATTGCTCGGACCGTAAAAGAGAAGAAGCGATTTGGGATGGACAATGACTGGACGCAGGCTCTTTTTGCAGAGCACTTTTATGCGTTGACACCTCCTCCTGTCTATATTACATGGACTAACCCAATTACTCACTTTGGATTGTTTGCGATGAAGCGGATTCCTGCTTATACCTATATTGGGGAATATACAGGTGTGGTCCGCCAGCGCACTCGCTTTCGAGACAAAAAGAATGACTATGTATTTGGCTACTCGATTGGGCCAAATGACACCCCCTTTATCATCGATGCTCAATCAAGTGGTAACTATACCCGCTTTATCAATCACTCTTCAACGCCCAATCTGACCTCAAGATGGATGATTATTGGGGGTGTGTGCCACATTATTCTCTTTTCCAATCAAGCGATTGAAAAGCAAGAGCAGCTCACTTATGACTACGGTCCATACTATTGGAAGAAGCGGGCACAGCCTGTCGATATTATTGAAAGAGGGTCTTTCCAAACGAAGTGAGTCTAAATGTGGGAGAGCCTTGATAAGAGCCAATCTGTATCACTCCACATTCATACAGCCAATCTAGAATCGCCCGTTTGATGAAGGCCTTTTCATCTGTGTTGTACTCGGGTAGAGAGTAGAGCCAACACTTGCCATGTTTTTTCAGTGTGATGCGACAATGCTCATTGAGTGGAGCGGTCATCCCTTTCATGAATTCATCAAACTCGATCCATCCAATATGGGTGACTCTAGATAAGCTCTTTTCGATTTCGTAGATATTTTTCTCAGAGCATATGTGACTGAGGCTCTCCTCATCAATTTTGTTCAGATGATGGCGGTAGACGTAAATTGCGCGGTTCATGGGGGTTTCAAGCGTCCACTTACAACCACATGGTGTTATCACAAGCCTACTTTCCTCTACTTCAGCGAGGTTAAGCTGGATCAGCTTTTGAATCACCCGCGCGCTATAAGCGGGATTGGCGAATTGGGAGACTTTTGATAGAATGGCATGAAGATTGACCGGCTCCCACTTCTCAGTTTCATTTGAGAGTTGAAGAGAAAGTTCTATATCTTGGGCCTTTTCAATTGCGAGTGCCATGTCATTGATAAAGGCGAACTCATCGATGTGAGTAGGGGTAACGAGCTCTTCGGCCTCAACTGGCTGTGGAACTGTCGACTTGAGAAATAGTAAATACTCCTTCCACTCGTGGAAAGGGGTGAGCACTGATGTCCAAATGCCATCAATCATTTCAAACTTTTGGCAACAGACAAAGTTATACTCGAGAATTAAGATTGCCTGGTGGAGGTCCACATCGGAAAGGTGATACTTTTCTTGAAGGGTGCAAGTTGGGATGAGAAGGTTCGACGCATTGAACACCTCATTGGCAATTGCATTGATGACCTCATTTCCCAAGTTGAGGTCGAGCAAATAACGCTGAAAAATTTGAGGGGTAATCATATACTTTTCAATGAGAGAGTCAAAGATATTGCTCGATGTGCGGGGAATCTGATACCAATTGGGGAGGACGTGAATAGGGACGTTTTTTAAGAGATTTTGCAAAAACTCCATACCCGGCTTGAAGTTCTCTTCCAATTTGATAATGTGGGTATCGAAATAGCGTCGCATCTCTTTATCAATGCAGAGTTCATCACCTGTAATAGTAATAAGGCCGGTTGGAAGGAGTTTGTTGAGCGTTTCTTGAACCAACTCAACAGGAAGGTCGATATGGGAATAGAATTTGTTGAGGGGGAGGTGAAGGGGGCTAAAGAGAATCTCTTCAAGGACCAGCATCTCATCTTGAGTGAGAGAGGTGAGAAGGATCCTGTTGGCAATGTCCTTATCCGAGTCGTAGTCACTCAAGTTAACTTTGTTGGTGGCCTGGCTAGTTTCGATCATGATCACTCCACACAAGTTAGACAACTCTCCAAATAATAATTGGAGGATTCTCAATTTAAAGGCTATATAAAGTATAACCATTTGAAGATTTCATTCAAGAGATAATTTACTGAGTAAGGCCAAATTCTTTTTTGAGAAAAGAAAGATTTTTTGAATAATGGATAAAAATTTTTACAGTGACTCTTTCCCTCAATTGGGATAGAATGTGTGGTATGAATACACAAACTGCAATCCCACAGTCTAAACCAACGACTGACTCAGGCTCAAGAGCCCCAAAAGAAAAAAAACTGGGCACACTTCTCGGCGTCTATCTACCAGGCGTCATCAGCATGTTTAGCGTTATCCTCTTTTTGCGAATGGGATGGATTGTGGGAAGTGGAGGATTGGTAAAATCAATTCTCATCATCACATTTGCCTGTTTGATTACATTTATCACCTCACTTTCCATTGCCTCTGTCAGCACCAATATGACTATCAAAGAAGGGGGAACATATTACATGATCTCCCGTGTCTTTGGGACCGACATTGGAGCATCAGTGGGTCTGCCCCTATTTATTGCTCAATCAATGACAATAGGCCTGAGCGTGTTGGGGTTTACCCAGTCGCTAACCATCCTTTTCCCCCAAGTATCGGTCCAGTCGCTCTCCTATTCTGTTCTTGTATTGATCACACTTCTGGCCTATATGTCTTCGCGAGTCGCGCTTAAATCCCAGTTAGTCGTCATCTGCTTTTTGATCGCTTCTGTTGCCTCATTTGTCTATGGCGTAACTGGATATGTCCCTCCCGAGGGAATTGGTCCTGATTTAGAGCCTACAATGAGTGGATGGGCCTTATTCGCCGTCTTTTTCCCTGCTGCAACAGGTATTGAAATGAGCGCTTCAATGTCCGGACGGCTGAAAAACCCAAGTCGCTCGCTTGTTCTTGGGACAATAGGAATTATTCTGACTGGGTATTTGATCTATCTCACCTATGCAGTCCTCTTATGGAACTATGTCCCCAATCAGCTTTTGCGCACCGACTTGTTCATTATTGAACATGTTTCAAAGTCAAAAGAGCTGATCATGCTAGGGCTCTGGCTTGGAACATTAACCAGTGCGCTGAACTATGCCATTGCAGCTCCTCGATCCTTGCAAGCGCTTTCATTGGATGGAGTGGTGCCTGGATTTTTTGGAAAAGAATCAGGGCCGAGTCGGGAGCCGACGATTGCCGTAATGACAAGCTTTCTCATCTCTTTGGTAGTTGTTGGCGTGGGGCAAATTAATGTAATTGCAACCGCTCTTTCGATGATATTACTCATCACCTATGTGATGCTCAATCTAGCAATGGGGCTAGAAGGCTTACTTGCAAACTTTAGTTGGCGCCCCACATTTTATCTTCCCTACTGGATTCCTTTTTCTGGCGCGTTATTTGGCCTAGTTGCAATGCTGATGATCGATCCCGGCTGGGCACTTATTTCAATTGGATTTGTCATCACCATCTACTCAATTTTGCGGTGGAAAGGAGTTGACTCGACAGTTGATGATCTTAAGCAGAGCTTGCTTTTCTTTCTTTCTCGCATCTTGATTTATCGACTCGCCTCCAATCAGACAAAAGCGCGTGCCTGGCGCCCGCATCTGCTCGTTTTTTCCGAGGTGGCAACCAAGCCAACTAAGCTTTTGCGTTTTGCAAGCGAGCTGACAAAGGATCAAGGTTTTTTAACAACTGCATGTATTATTCATGAGGAGTCAAAGCTCAATACCAAGCGAGCGCGTTGGGCTCACCTCATTCGCAAAAAGCTAAAAGAGTTTTCGATTCAATCGCTAGTGGAAGTCCACTTTTCTTCAAACTTAACAGCTGGAATGAGGCAGGTCATCGATACATATGGGATGGGAACTCTTGTGCCAAATACGGTTGTATTGGGACAGAGGACGAAGGCGGGGACACCAACCCAATTTATCGATGTGATTCTCCACTCTCTAAAGGCACAGAAGAATGTAATTATCTTCCGTGAAGGAAGTTTAAGTGAAACGTTTATTCAGGAGCCGCAAAGGAGGTGGTTTGGAGGGCAATCAGAGCAGTCACAGATTGATATTTGGTGGGATGCAAAGAATCGGGGCAATAGTGAGCATATGCTGATCATTGCAAATTTGCTCAAGCGGGGATCACACTGGCGCAAGTGCCAGATTGTCTTAAAAAGTTGCGTAGTGAATGAGCAGGGAAAGAAAACTATGGAAACATTCTTTGACAACTTTGCAAAATCTAATCGGTACCAAGCCGAGCGACTAATTTACCAATATGACAAAGAAACAGAGCAGGCACTGGATGTAGTCAAAAAGCATTCGTCCCGACGAGGACTTGTTCTCCTGGGTGTACGCCCACCAGCGCCTGATGAATCGTCTGAATCTTACCTCGAGTACTATAATCAGCTGTGTGAAGCGACAGAAGCTTGCGCCTCTGTCGCCTTTGTGTTGTGCTCAGGATCAAACGATATTCACTCGCTATTCGAGCAATACACGCTATAATCTTGAGTATAAACCCCTGTTCGATCTATACTTTCTCATAAAATATCAAGGGTGAAGATGCAGCAAAAGTACGACTTTCAAACGATTGAGAAAAAGTGGCAAGCCTACTGGAGTGAAAACAAGACCTACCAGGTCGAAATTGATCATTCCAAAGAAAAATGTTACATCCTCGACATGTTCCCTTACCCCTCTGGGTCTGGTCTTCACGTGGGACATCCTCTTGGATATACAGCAACCGACATCCTCGCGCGCTACAAGCGGATGAAGGGATTTAATGTCTTGCACCCAATGGGATTTGATGCGTTTGGTCTACCTGCTGAACAACACGCAGTGCGCACTGGAACTCACCCGGCCAAAACCACCCAAGAAAATATTGCAACCTTCACCTCCCAGCTGCAGCGTCTTGGCTTCAGCTATGACTGGGACCGAGAGGTGGTGACTACAGATCCCGAATACTTTAAGTGGACACAGTGGCTTTTTGGTGTTTTATACAAGAAGGGGATGGCATATGAAACCGATGCTCTAGTCAATTACTGCCCTAACTTGGGAACCGTATTGGCGAATGAAGAGGTGGAAAATGGCAAATCTGTTGAGGGAGGGCATCCTGTTGAAAAGCGATCAATTCGCCAATGGATGTTGAAAATTACCGCCTATGCAGAGCAGCTTCTAGAGGGGCTTGATGACCTGGATTGGCCCGAATCGCTCAAGAATATGCAGCGGAATTGGATTGGCAAAAGTGAGGGGGTTGAGCTAACCTTTTCGTTGAATGGTTCTGATCAAACAATCGACTGTTATACGACTCGCATTGATACGCTCTTTGGAGCGACTTTTATTGTCCTTGCTCCTGAACACCCGCTGGTTGAAACAATTCTGACCCCTGAAATTGAAGCATACCGAACTGAAGCGCTCAATAAGTCTGAAATTGACCGATCCCATACTGAAAAAGAGAAGACAGGAGTATTCACTGGTCACTATGCGATTAATCCAGTCAGTGGTGAAAAGATGCCTATTTGGATTGCCGACTATGTGCTGATCAATTATGGGACAGGGGCTGTGATGGGAGTGCCTGCTCACTGTGAGAGGGACTTTGACTTTGCTAAAAAGTATGAGCTACCCATTCAACAAGTGATCGAGTCGGAAGAGGAATGCTTTGAAGGGGAGGGGGAGTATATCCACTCTTCACGTGAGGGTCTATCTCTGCACGGTCTCGATCTATCCGGAGCTAAGGAAGCCGTGACCGCCTTTTTAGAAAAAGCCGAATGTGCTAAGCGGTGTGTGAAGTACAAGTTGCGCGATTGGCTCTTTTCCAGACAGCGTTATTGGGGAGAGCCCGTTCCTCTATTGAAAAATGCTGAAGGGGAGGTAGTCCGAGTGCTCGAAATGGATGAGCTGCCACTCATGCCTCCTCCAATGGATGACTACCGCCCATCAAAAGATGGGAGAAGCCCTTTAGCCAAAGTAAAGGATTGGGTCGAGTATGATGATCCAGTCACTGGGCAAAAGCTCTATCGAGAAACCAATACAATGCCCCAATGGGCTGGTTCATGCTGGTACTACCTTCGCTACCTGGACCCAAGCAATAGTAGTGAATGCTGGAGCAAAGAGGCCGAAAAGTATTGGATGCCTGTCGATCTCTACGTGGGTGGCTTGGAACATGCTGTTTTACACCTTCTTTACGCCCGCTTTTGGCACAAAGTCTTCTTTGATGCCGGACTTGTTTCAACGAGTGAGCCGTTTCAGCAGCTGCGCAATCAGGGGGTAATTACAGCCCGATCGTATCGACGCCATGGGGGTGGATATGTGCCACCTGATCAGGTGTCTAATGGAAAGATCCTCTCAACCGGAGAAGAGGTGGTTTCTCAAGTTGAGAAGATGTCCAAATCAAAACTCAATGGGGTAAGACCTGAGGAAGTGATCGACGAATATGGAGCGGATACGTTGCGTGTCTACATTATGTTTATGGGCCCATTCGATATGGAGAAAGTCTGGTGCTCCGAATCGATCATTGGTTCATACCGATTCTTAAAGCGCTTTTATGAGATGGCTACATCTGAGAAGGTGAGTGATGAGGTGAGCGATGAGGCATTGCGCCTTGGCCACAAATTGATTAAGGGGGCCGAGCAAGATATCATCGACATGCAGTTTAATACAGCCATCTCAAAGATGATGGAATTTATCAATGACTTCACCAAGTTAGATGTTTATCCAAAGAGCGTCCTTCGAATGGTGGTGAAATTGCTCTACCTCTTTGCCCCTCACATGGGTGAGGAGCTCTGGCAACACTTGGGAGGAGAGTCGACCATTTCATATGAGGAGTTCCCGATCGTTGATGAATCTTACTTAGTGGATAAGACAACCACAATGGTCTTCCAAGTGAATGGGAAGGTGAGGGGAAAGGCAGAGGTGCCGATTAATCTTCAAAAAGAGGCGGCGATTGAACTGGCAAAAGCAACTCCTACCGTTCAAAAATACTTAAATGGGCAAGTGCTTAAAGAAATTCATGTTCCAAATAAACTTGTCAATATTGTAGTCCGCCCATGATCCTATTCTATCCCATCTATCAACTCACTATTTTTTGCTGGTCATTTTTTGCAATTGTTGCACGACTCGCCAAGGGACAGGGGATTAAGGGAGCGCTTGAGAAGCTTCGAGCACCCGCTATTCCTACTGGTGAGCAGAAGCGAGTGTGGATTCATTCGGTTTCCCTCGGAGAGAGTAAGGCCGCATGTGGGCTTGTGGCAAAGCTCAGACAGAGCTACCCAGACTCAGAAATAGTCTTTTCCACCTCAACAAGTACAGGCTATGCCTATTTGTTAAAGCAAAAACACCTAGTCGATCACGTCTTTCATCTCCCAATCGACCTCACGCCTCTTGTCGTCCAAACCATTAGGCGGGTTAACCCCTCTCACTTCTTTATTGTTGAGACCGACTTTTGGTGGAATCTAATTAGACATTTGAAGAAAAGAGATGTGCCCGTCATTTTACTCAATGGCAAATTGTCCGAACGGACCTTCAATCGTTATCAAAAGGTGCCCCGCTTGGCAAGCAAGCTTTTTAAACAAATCGATCAGGCATGCGTACAAACAAGTGACTATGCCGAAGGTTTTAAGGCGCTTGGTTGTGAGACACATACAGTCAATGTGAGTGGGAACTTAAAGTTTGAAATGAAAAACCATATTCGCACTCCAGAGATTCGCCTTCCCAAGCTCCAGTATCTTAAAAGGCCTATCATAGCAATTGCTTTGACACATCCTGGGGAAGAGGAACTTGTTTTAGAGGCGGTTCGTCAGGTGAAGTTTGGAACACTTCTTGTCTGCCCAAGACATCCCGACCGGTTTGAAAAAGTAGCCAAGATGTTGGGTGAAAATGAGGTGATCGTCGATGAGATGGGCGTGATGGATCAAGTTTATACTGTGGTTGATGTGGTGGTGATGTGTGGGAGCTTTGTTAAGGGGATTGGGGGGCATAACCTTCTTGAAGCTGCATTACTGAAAAAGTATGTGCTTTTTGGCCCGCATATGGATGATCAGAAGGAGATTGTCAAGCTGGTGACAGAGTCAAAAATGGGTGAGTCTGTCACACTCGAAGAGCTTCCAGGAGCGGTTAATCGCCTACTTGACCAGCCTAAGACGTGTGATAAGGAGTATGAAACCCTTCTTGGAATGATTGGCAACCCGGTGGATGAGACAATTAAATTGCTCGAAGAGAGATTTTCTTTTGTCTAAAATACCCACCCGTGTTACACTACGTTCAAATTCGCTCAGGCGTAACACAAAAGTTATCGCGGGGTAGAGCAGTTGGCAGCTCGTCGGGCTCATAACCCGGAGGTCACAGGTTCGAGTCCTGTCCCCGCTAATTTTACTCTCATGGCGGCTTAGCTCAGTGGTAGAGCACCGGAATCATAATCCGTTGGTCGCAGGTTCAAATCCCGCAGCCGCTATGATTAATTCACGCCACATACTCAATTCAAATAGACTCCCACACATACCCCATCGCTAAAAGGACTTTGCTTGTTCGCACGCAGCCCAGACAGCTGACTATCAGAAGGGGTAGCGGCCCTGGTAGACGGTCGTGTGTGGTTGCAAGACGGGCTGCGCGCGATTCCGGTTCATGCAAAGGGGCGGCCGCTGACTGTCCCTCTAGCAAGCTGGGCGGCGTGCGATATATCCCATGCTGTGAGGGCGCTAGACTGGTTTGGAGGGGATGGCTGAGCTCTTTTGGAGAAGTTTTTTGCGCTCGCGCAATTTTAGGTATTTGTAGAAGGCAACATCGGAGTTGTATTTGGCGATGAGTAGGCCGCAGACTCCGTCGAGGAAGCCGAGCTTAATGATGTAGGTTTTGAAGAAGGCTCCGAGTGAGTGGGTGACTGCGGTAAGGAATGTCGATTTTTTATAATCTTTATCGTAGGCAAAGAGGGTGGAGTATTGCTCCATCTTTGTGAGAAAGTCGGAAATAGAGCGGTAGGAATAGTGGTAGATGGGATGGGGGAAGGTCTTGACTTGGTGACCATCTCGGATGACATCTTCATGCACTTGCTTTTCGTCAAAGGATGTGGTGGTTCGGTTGTAGATGCGGTGTTTGAAGTCGGGGTACCATCCACTATGGCGAATAAATTTTCCATCGATGAAGTTGTGCGACTTCACTTTGTAGACGCATCCTTTTTCGAGTTTTGCTGCGAGTAGCGCCTCCACTGTGTCTTTGGGGAGTTCTTCATCCGAGTCGAGGGCAAAAATCCAATCGTGCTTAGCGTATGTGGCTGCGATATTGCGCAATTTTCCAAATCCGATGAATGGGTTTTGGAATACACGCACATTGGAATACTGCTCGGCAATTTCCATTGTATTATCATATGAGCCGTTATCTAAGACGACAACGTCATCAAACAGTGCAAGCGAGTCAAGTGCCCGCTTGATCGTGTCACTCGAATTGCGTGTAAGGATACAGACTGAAATCATACAAGATACCTTTTTCTCATAGGCGCGATTCACATGCCAACATTTTATTAAATTGGGGAAAATATTTCAATAGACGAAACAAGTTTAGTATGATATATGAAATTTTTCAGCCGATAGGTGCATGAGATGATTCGGGTTGCAATACAACTTCTCTTTTCCGAAGCACGATTAGTTTCTGCTCGATGGATCAATGGCACAATCATTCTCGCCATTATTTCATTTATCTCACTCCAACAATCGACTCTCTTTTTCTCAATGATGTCTCGTACCTATAATATGGTCACTAATGCGAGCGATGTAGATGTTTGGGTATCGGCCTCAACGCCAATTGACCTCGAGTATGCTCTACTGAGTATTTCAGGGGTGGAATATACATCTCCTCTGTATCAAATTCAACTCAACGACACCCGATCTTTTTCTATCACAGGCATTGATCAAGAAACTCTCCTTGGTCTTCCAACCAAGATTACTGAAGGCCAACCCCATTTTCTCCGGATGGAAGATACCCTTTTTGTCGATCAGAAAGCAAAATCAATTGATGTGGGCTCCCATCTCATGCTCAAGAAAAAGCCGTGTCTTGTTGTAGGGAAATGTAAGGCGGTTCGAGAAGTGGGGCAAGAGCCTTCTCTTTTCATGGCAAATACAACTTTTTCAACTCTATTTCCCGATCAAAAACCGACTTACTTTCTTATCAAAGGTGCAAATGGAGTCAACCACAAACGCCTGGCTAAGCGGATTACTCAGCAGACAGGCTGCCCGGCCTATATACCGAGTGAATTTATACGGATGACAATGGGTGAGTATGTCTCAAAATCTGGATTTTCCAAAGGATTTGCCATTGTGATGGGGTGTTGTTTTATCCTCGGCTTAGCGTTGGCCGGGCAACTGCTCTATCGAAATTGTCTTGAGAATATTCAAACCTATGCAATTATCGAAGCGATGGGTGGGGGAGTGCAAACCATTATTCTCATGGCGATTTCCCAATCTGCTCTCTTGGCCCTAATGGGATTTAGTCTAGGAGCTATCACTTTGTTGCTCGGTTACGCCATTTTTCACCCCTCAACACTCTCCCTTTCGATCTATCCAATGCTCATCGGAATTAATGCTCTTTTCATTCTATTAATTAGCGTTATAGTCAATCTCTTAGGACTCTATTCCATGCGAAGAGAGGAAGTTGGAATTTTGATGAAGGGGTAGGGAAGGATATGTTTGAATCAATTGAGCTAAACCAAGTCAAAAAAGTCTATAAGTCTTCACAAGAAATCCCTGCGGTCAATGGGGTCTCGCTCACTCTTGAAAAGGGAGAGCTACTTATGCTCATCGGCCCATCGGGAAGTGGTAAGACCACCCTTTGCCAAATTATTGGTGGGCAGCTTTCCCCAACAGAGGGGAGTTGTAAAATCCTGGGAGAAGATCTCTTTGCAATGGGGAAAGAAGACCGGAGTCGATTCATTGCTGAAAATATGGGATTTGTTTTTCAGGGGTTTCATCTCATCCCTCACCTTTCAATTTTGGAAAATGTGGGGATCCCTCTACGCATCAATGGATGCCCTCATGAAGAGATTGAAGAAAGGGTCATACCCATTCTCGACCAATTTGGAATTGCTGATAAAAAAGACCTCTATCCCAACATGCTTTGTATTGGTCAGATGCAACTTGCCTGCATTGCAAGAGCCCTCGTACACCAACCAGAGGTGCTAGTCATGGATGAGCCCCTTTCAGCCCTTGACCATCAGCTTGCTGTTAAGGTGCTTACCACCCTTCGTTCAGCTGTAATCGATGAACGCAAGACTTTACTTATGGTCGCACATGATGCGCGTATTCATCCATTTGCCCATCGGCTTGCAAAGATGAGGGAAGGGGAGATTGTCGATGTGATGGGTGAAACTCTACCCGATGAAATGCCCCCACCATACATGAGGATATAACTTATCCTCAGCAGATTAACGATAAATTTCTCAAGATCATTTGAAAAACTAACCATTTTCTGTTAGATTATGAATATATAATAAGATTGATGAGGTTAATTTGGAATTTAGAAAAGAAACACGTGTATTTGATGCGATCTTCAAGTTTATTACTCTCGATATTTACTCTGCTGAGTTTATTAAACTAACTCCTATTGTTCGACTGCAAAATATTTGCCAGTTAGGCTCCATTTCTCAAGTCTACCCCTGCGCTACACACACACGTTTTGCCCACTCTCTCGGCGTCTGCCACCTATCCAAACTCCTTTATAAATCCGCAATGTGCGCAGCTAAAAAGCTTGGACTTCCAGAAGAGGGATCAGAAGAGTATGATTACTGGCTAGTTGTTGTGTCCATTGCCGCTCTTGCTCATGACTGTGGTCATCTCGCTTTTTCCCACGTAGCCGAGCCAATGGTTTTAAGTGAGCATGGACATGAAGAATGGACTTACAAGATCCTATACAGCCACTTCTTTGATGAATTCTTTGAGTCTGCTGCTAAAAAGCTCAATCGATCGACCGAAACTTTTAGAAGAGATGTTTCATTGGTTGCCCTTGGCAAGGATAAGTATCTTCAATTTGTCCCCAATGCTGAGTCTTGTGTCATGGGGGAGATATGTGCGCAAATGATTGCAAGTGATCAGGTTGGGGCCGACCGGATGGATTACTTACTCCGAGACGCCTATCACACAGGGCTGCCTTTTGGCAATTTCGATTACCACCAATTGATTGAATGCATTCAGGTCACTCTTCATGACGGAAAGCCTTGCCTTGCAATTGATGAAAATGGCGTCGTCGCTGTTGATAGCTTACTTGTTGGGCGTATTCAGATGTATCAGCGACTCTACCAGTACAGCAAGTGTCGCGCCTTCAATTATCATGCGCGGCAAGTCATTGCCTACTATTATAAAGTCAACCAGATTACAGACTCGCTCGAAAAGTATGTGGCCACCACAGATGCCCACATCCATATTGAAATCCAAAAAGCAATCGATGATCCCTCCCATCCCCAACATGAAAATGCCAAAGCATACAGGGGGCTTTCCCGTCGCAAATCGGTGATGAAAGTAGATCTCGACACCAATTTAACTGATATCACCCAACTCCAGAAAAAATATAATTTAACGAAAAAAGAGCTCTATTTTGAAGAGATCAATTTCAAAAATCGAGATTTAACGTGTCCTGTAATTACCCCAGGTGGTAAGATCATTATGCACGACTTTGCAAAGCAACTGACGTACATCCCCCACCGGAGCAAATGGGTGGTGGTTGATCCTAAACACCAAGACCTATTACAAGTAGACGTTGAGCCAAAAAAGACATAAATTTTTTGATTTTTTCACTCAGCTTCGCTCCCATTCGGCGAGTGAAAAGCGGTTTTTGATCTATATTTTTATCGCAAGCTTCTTCATCACAGGTGAAGCGAGCATCTCGAAAGCTGTGATCAATTCCACCTTTCTTTCCGCCCACTCTGCCGAAACGCTCCCCTATGCTTGGATGGCCTCTGTCCCTCTCAACATTCTTTTAGTGATTACCTACCACCATGTCCTTTGCCGATTTGGCTACTTAAGGCTGCTTCAAATAGCCCTTTTTAGCTCATCGCTTCTCTATGGAGTTGGCAGCTTTTACGCGTTGCAGATTCCGGGACTTGCCTTTGGCCTCTATATATGGAAGGATCTATTCATTATGCTCCTTTTCAACCATCTTTGGTCGCTAATCAATTCGACAGTAGCGTTTAAAAATGCGAAGTATCTATACGGAATGATCTTTGGTTTTGGAGCGTTGGGATCGGTTGTATCGAGTTTAGTGCCAGGATTTCTTGCCCATATTTTTGGCTCAGGCCCACTTCTTCTTTTCACACTGCCTCTCTTCGGCGCTGTCTACTATGCCTCATATCAAGCCTATCATGAACGATCGAAAATAGATGGGATTAAAGAATTGGGATTTGGACGTAAAGATGAACTCGACCCTCAAACAGGGCTTCATCACTTGCGCGACTCAAAATATATTCAGTCAATCTTAGCCATCGTCCTTGCCATGCAAATCGCGGCTACCCTCCTCGACTATCAATTCAATATTGAACTCGTCAAGCATGTAGGGGAGGTGAATGCGCGTACTGAATTCTTGGGACGTCTTTATGCAATTGTTAACTCAACATCGGGGCTGTTTCAAGTCTTTTTAAGCTATGCCCTAATCCACTTTGCTGGCGTCTCACGCACCCTTACCCTCATTCCCATTTACTTAGCCCTTTCCGTCGTTGGATATATGGGCCACCCCACCTTCACGCTAATTCTCATTACCTTCTCGGCCATTAAGGTGTTTGACTTTTCTATTTTCAATATCGCAAAAGAAATGCTCTACCTTCCATTATCAATCGAGGTGAAATTCAAAACAAAACCCATTATCGATATATTTGTTTGCCGATCAGCAAAAGCTGGAGCTTCACTTTTGATTATTGCCTTCACATGGATTTTTCCAATGGCCGTTCTACAAGTAATTTCATGGATATTAATCGTCATTTTGCTCTTATGGGCGTTTATTTCATGGAAGCTCAACGCGTTTGAAGAAACACAATCTTTAAAATAACTCACTGATATTTCTACTCTTATAAACAGCTCCAAACAATTAGTTGAATAATTAATTGTCCATTAATAGTATGCGAATATACCG
>JAJACM010000027.1 GCA_022601545.1 Chlamydiia bacterium
CATGTGAAAAAGATTATCCCGATCCCGATCAGCTAGAACTGGCTGAGATCAACTTGCAAAACTTTGCAAGAGATTTCCCAAGTGAGCCACGTGTTGCCGAAGTCGAATCGATGGTGATGAAAATGCGCTATCGCTTTGCTAAGGAGCTCTGGGATACGGCTCAATTTTATGAGCGACGGAAGAAGACCGAATCTGCACTCATCTACTATCGCAATATTATTGCCAAATACCCCTCATCTCACCTGGCGAGGAAAGCTAAGCGCCGATTGTTGGAGCTTAGACCCAAGTTTTCCCATCTCGCAGAGCTTTTCATGGATGAAAATGATAGTCCATTGATCCAGGAAGGCGTGGCCTCAGTTGAGGAAGTCGCTGCGAGAGATGACGAAGAGCCTCAAGCAGGGGATAGTAATGAGGATGAGCCGGCTAGGGATGAGTAAGCTCTTCCCTTTATGGGCGCTTGCCCTCCTTTGTATACTGAGTGGGTGTGGCTATCAGTTGGCTACGCGCGATGAGCACAATAAACGGTTGTATGTTTCAGTGCCGCGTATTAAGGGAGATGTAAACGATAGACTGGCCAATCAGGTGGCCATGGCTCTTACCCGCAGTGGGAAATTCCTATACAGCCCCAATCGAGCAGATATTGAGCTTGGGATTGATATCATCCAAGATGATACAGAGCATATTGGATATGTCTATGATAAACCTCCCGATGGGGGTGCCAACATCAATCGACTCATGCCAAATGAAGGACGGAGGATTACGATTGCTCGTGTGTCGATCTTTGATGCTGCGACAGGTCGAAGGCTATATGGTCCAGTTGAAGTCTTTTCCGAAGCGGGCTATCAGTTTGTTAACTTTGATAACATTGAAAGTGTTCAATTTGTCAATCCAGAAGGGGTGACACAAGATGTGCTCACCTTTAGTCAGGGGCAGCTCGGTAGTGAAGATGATGCAAAGATCGCTGCACGGACAAGCACTTACCGACGCCTCGCTCAGAAGATCATCGACGGTCTCTATCAATTTGATACATTCGACAAGAAGGCAAAAAGGGCATAGCCTCGACAAATAAAGGGTAGGGTGGTATATGTCGGCATGTATGCAAGAGCCATTTGGGGAGTCATGAGAAAAAAAGCGGCTGAAAAGACCCAGTTTCCTGCCAATTTAGATTCCTTCCCTGACATGATGAAATGGATTCGGACCCATCTTACCTCACCCCATCTCTCAAAAGTTGACTCGCGTAAAGTGGAGTTAGCCGCTGAAGAGGCGCTTGTTAACATCATCCGTTATGCCTATCCCGATCAAAATGGGAAAGTTGATCTAGAAATTGACTTTCAACACATTCCCTACATCCAACTCGCGATTATCGATCAAGGGGTGCCATTCAATCCAGTTGAGAAGTTTCAGCAAGAGGGAGGAAAGCCCCATTGCAAGCTCGAAGAGCAGCCCATTGGGGGCCTTGGTATTCGCTTTATGATGCAGCTCATGGACGAAGTCAACTACAAGCGGGAGCAAAATACAAACCTGCTCATCATGCGTAAAAAAAGCTTTTCCTCAGAATAGTAGAAGAGTTAGTGCTATTTGATCAGGCGCCTTCGGCGCGGCCAAGCGATGCGATCTCTTCTTCTGTGTCGATCACTTCTGTGAGGAGGTGACGGAGCACTTTGAGTACGTACTTGGGAGAGTTATAGATCCCTGTTGTGGAGAATACGAGCTCGAGATTGAGGTCATCTCCATTTACGAGGGTAATGAGTGTGAATGTGGTAGGCACTTCGTTGACCACTTTTGGAACAATCCAGATGACAAATTGGTTGTTAAAGAGGGTCACTTTTTCTGGCACTTCTAACACGTGAAAGTAGAAAGGGAAGTTTTTTTGCATTTCCTTTTCTTCTTCTTCGGTTTTATTGAGGAGGCCATACTTTTTTAACAACTCAAGGTCTACTTCAATGATGCCATCTTGTACCCACTTTCCGAGATCACTCATAAATTTAGTGAAAGCTTTATCAAGTTTCTGGGGGTTAAGCATCAGTTCTTCCTCCACAGGAAAGGTAACGGTACAAAGTAAGAGTTCCTTTCCTCCTTAATAAAATGAACCTTCCTTTTTTAAAAGAAAAAACTCACATTTGATTGAATCGATATGGATAAAGGTACTTACCTACAATGAGATCTGTTTTGCCATCTTATGGAAGATTAAAAGGTGGATGGGGAGGAGGAGATACCAATAGAGTCTTCCACTCACTCCTTTAGGGCGGAAGATGGCCGATTGTTGATAAGTGGTTTCATCGACAATGGCTTCAAACCACGCCTCGCCTGGTACTTTCATCTCAGCATAGAGGATGAGATGCCCCTTCTCTTTATCCGCCTTAATCACTCTCCAGAAGTCGATTGAGTCTCCCACTTTAATCTCAGTTGGGTGGCGGCGGCCGAGATTCATCCCTGTCCCCCCAATAATACGGTCGATAAACCCCCGAAAATTCCAGGCCCAATCATATCCATACCATCCCTTTTTCCCACCAATCGACCAGATTCGATCGAGGACCTCTTCTCGATTACCCGAAAGATTGCGTCGGATGACATTTTTTAAGCACCCCTCTTGTGGCACTTCTAAGTATTTGGCAAGGTCTGGATTTTCCTTATTGAGTACCCAGGCATCCATCCAGGTGGAAAGCACCTCATTTTGTGAAATTTTTTGAAAGGCCCTCTCAAGTGCTTGTTCATAGGTCATTTGTTGGCGAGGAAGGAGCTCAGTGATATTTCCCTCCTCACACACGCTGCTATGTTTCATGCTTTCGACTAAATAGGAGCAAAGCGAAAATCGAACAGAGGTGATCAAGAGGAGCCAATAACTTGAGAGGCGAGGAGTGAGCACAGGCACTTCGATGATCCAACGGGAGAGTCCGCGGAATTTTGCGTATCGGAGGAGCACTTCTTTAAAAGTCATAGTTTCCGGCCCCCCAATGTCATACAGATGGCCATACATTTTCTCATTGAGTAGGCTGGAGGCGAGGGTGTCGATCACATCGACTATCCCAATGGGTTGGCACCGACTACTAATCCAGCGGGGGGCGACCATTAGGGGGAGTTTTTCAACCAAGTCGCGAATAATTTCAAAAGAAGCGCTCCCAGCGCCAATGATAATGCTAGCCCGCAGTATTGTAAGAGGGCATTTGGCTTGGTGCAATACCTCTTCAACCCCTTTTCTCGAACGCATATGGGCAGATAGCTCAACATTTGGTTCGATGATCCCGCCTAAGTAGATGATTTGCTGGCAATTTGTTTGGTTGATGCGGGAGACGAATGCTGCAGCAATCAGCCGTTCTATTTCCTCCAAATCTCGTGTACGATCTGACATAGAGTGCATGAGGTAGTAGGCAGAGTCGATCTCTCTGGGAATGGGGTCCATCTTCTCCACATCTGCAAAGTCACCGTATATGAAATTGAGATGCTCATGTGCAAGAAACCCATCTCCTGAATGACGAATCCGTAGGATTGCAAATACCTCATGACCATCGTCGAGGAGTTTTTGGATCAACCGCTTTCCAATGTAGCCAGTTGCGCCTGTGACTAGCACCTTGCTCATGTGGCCCTCTTATATGCGGCTAACGCTTTTTTCGATTCTGTCTCGTGGACAAGCATTGGCCTGGGATAGTCAACTCCGTTTTTGGGGCGATCTTCTTTAAACCAGCTGTGAATCACTTTCGGTTCAAGCTGATTGAGTTCAGGGACCCATTTTTTAATATACTCACAGTCGGGGTCAAACCTTTTTTGTTGGAGCCAGGGATTGAAGATTCGAAAATAAGGTTGCGCGTCACACCCAGTGCTTGCTACCCACTGCCAATTTCCATTGTTCACAGCGGGGTCATAGTCAATTAGGGTTTGGGCAAAATATTTTTCTCCCCATCTCCAATCAATGTGAAGGTGCTTGATTAAAAAGCTCGCAACAATCATGCGCACCCGGTTATGCATGAGCCCCGTTTCATTTAACTCTCGCATGCCCGCATCAATAATTGGAAAGCCGGTATTCCCCTCGCACCACTTTTTAAATTTTGATCGGTTGTTCTCCCAGGGGAGCTTGTCAAATTTCTTTTGGAAGGCATGGCCAAATACCTCTGGATAAAAGTAAGCAATCTGCGTATAGAAATCTCTCCAGTATAGCGCGCGAATTAATTCTGAGCTTTTGCCAAGTTTACTCCTGATTGCGTGATAGACTTCTCTTGGTGAAACAGTTGTAAACTTCAGATGGGGGGAGAATTGAGTTGACCCTTCCTTTGCCGGGAAGTCTCGCATCGAGTGATAAGCAGAAAATTTCTTCAAGTTTGCCAGGATCTTCATCGCTGCTTTTCTCCCTCCCTTGACTTGCTCATATCTTTGAGGGAGTAGCTTGTTAAATAAAGAGTGGGGTTTGGCAGATTGAATGTTTCCCTTATAAAAGCTTCCCCGCACAATGCGCTTTGGGTTTTGAACACCATGCTTGGAATTGGTCTTGAAAAAAGGGGTAAATATCGTATAGGGCTCGCCATTTGCCTTGCCACTTTCTTCAGGGGGAACGAGAAGCACATCATCAAATGAGGCAAATTCAATCTTCTGTTGCTTACAGATTCGCTCAATTGCATTGTCTCGCTTTATGCTGTAGGGGGTGTAATCTCTGTTGAAGACAACTCCGTCTAGCTTCATTTCTTTGATGAGTCGCTTAACTACCTCATCGGGTTTGCCGTAAAAAAGGTAGAGCTTCGACCCCTTCTTTTTCAGCTCACTATCGAGTTCCTCAAGTGACTCAATGAGAAATTGAAGGGCACCATCACTTCGATAGGCATTTTTTTCAATTTGCTCGGGAGTAAAAATAAAGCAGGGAATCACCCGCTTTGATTCTTTCAAGGCGTAGTTGAGCCCGGTGTTATCTTCAAGTCTTAGATCTCTTCTGAAAATAAAAAGTGTTGTTTCCATTCCTATCCTTCTCTTCTACAACCTGAACATACATGATGAAAGATTAGCCTACTAGAGAATTCTTTGGGTGTGTAGAATGGGGATTTTAGTGATTATCGTGTAGGCGAAAAGTGTATTTCCGATTGTTGGTATTAACAGCTTTTTTCTGGAGCCATCCTTTGTGGGCGTTATTTCTCGAGTCGCCACATGCGCTCTTGTTAAGTGGACAATCGGGACGGGTGCTCTATCAGAAAAACGCACGGGAGGCGATCTATCCTGCAAGTACAACAAAAATGGCAACAGCTCTTTATGCCCTTCACTTAGTGGAGGAAAATGACCTCGATATCGATCAGCTGATTACCATCACCCCTGAAATGCTAAAAATTACCACCATGCGGAAGAAAATCGAGTGCCACTTTACGATGGAACCCTATATCCTCGAGCCAGATGGATCGAGAATTTGGATTCGCAAAGGGGAGAAATATCCCTTGCGCACACTCCTCTATGGGATGATGCTCGCTTCGGGAAATGACGCTGCTAATGCAGTTGCTGAAGGATTGGGGGGGACAATTCCTCACTTTGTTGAGGGGCTCAATCAGTTTGTGCAGTCAATCGGCTGTCAAAACACTCACTTTGTCAACCCACATGGCCTTCACCACCCCGATCATAAAACGACGACATTTGATTTAGCACTGATCGGTAGAGCTGCACTCAATCATCCATTTTTGTGCGAGATTCTCAACGCAAAAGAATATACCTGCCCCTATACCAATGGCGGGCCTCAAGGATCAAAGCCATTTGTTATTCGCCAAGAAAATTTACTGGTGACAGGGGGAAAATTTCACTACAAACACTCACTTGGTGGAAAAACGGGGTATACCAAGACTGCCGGATCGAATCTCGTGGCGATTAGTTGTTTCCCCTTTCGCTCTGTTATCGCTGTTGTTAACAATGCGCCTGATAAACTCGCTTGTTATCGGGACATCATTCAGCTATTTAACCAGGCACGCTCAGAAAAGACTTCTAAACGGCTCCTTTACCGAATGAATGACATGCATTTTCGCAAAACCATAAAAAGGGGAGACCGTCCCCTCTTTGCCATTTTAGAAACCGATGTATGGCTTGAGTACTTTCCCTCTGAAGAACCCTCACTTGAAACAGAGCTTAAGTGGGCAAACCTGACCCTTCCCGTCCGCAAAAATGATAAGGTGGGATACATTGAAATCCGGGACCAAAATGCAGGGGTGATCAAAACAGTCCCTCTTTATGCCGCCTCTGATATTCACTATAAAGAGCGCACCTGGCCCAGAGTGCTTGCTCTACTCGCCTTACTTAGTGGGCTAATTGTGGTTACTTCGCTGATTTTCCAGAGAGGGCGACAAAAAGTGCAAACAGCTGATGGGGAGTGAGATCTTGCGCGCGACTAGTCGGCTTGAGCGCCAATTCCTCCAACTTCGCTTCAACATTTCTGGCACCCCCAAATTCTCGCAGATTGCCTCGCAACATCTTTCGCCTACCTGCAAATGCTTGATCAAGAAAGTGAAAAAATGGAATAACCTGTGCCTCGTTAACAGGGTGCTTGGCCAGGTGAATCACTTGCGAATTCGCCCGTGGAGGGGGGACAAAGTGTTCGGGAGGGACATCGAGAACTTTGGTAGAGGTAAAAAGAAAGCCCACCATAGCATCGAAGGCGTTATACTTTTTCCCTTCGTGCCCCAGAACAAGGTTTTCACCCACCACATCCTCTACCATCAAATAGACATCGGAAAATAGGGCAGAGTGAACGGCTAATTTCTTCATAATAGGCGCTGTGATGTGGTAGGGAATATTCGCCACTACCTTAAACATCTCTGAAAATTGGTCTAACTTTTCCAGGGGAAATTGAGTAAAGTCGTCAAAGAAGAGGTGAAATTGGTCTGATTGAGGGAGAATGGGCTCAAATCTTTTGTCGATTTCCACACCAACCACATGTGCCCCTTTTGCAAGCAGTCCACGTGTGAGCGTCCCTGGCCCAGGGCCAATTTCGAGCACCCAATCTCCTTCTTTTACGCCAGCCTCATCAACAATTGCCTCAACAATTTCAGGGTCGACGAGAAAATTTTGTGATAAAGACCGCTTAGCTTCAATTCCCGCATCGCGCAGAAGGGAAACAACCTCTTGCCGAGAAAGTCGCCTCATGAAACGGAAAAAGGTGCAAAGTCAGAAGGGATCATTTCATAAAGGGTCGGATCCTCGCAGCGGAAGTGCTTGCGTACTTTGCTAATATACTGATCACGCAACTCATCAGCTGTTGAATTAATAAGCTGGTCTTTTAGTGCTTGAGCGATATCGAAGAATGCTGGGGGCATCGCTTGCTCATGACTTTTCAGCTCAAAGACTCGATAGACATCAGACTTTTCCCGCCGGCTAAACTGCTTTACTGGAGTGCTCAGTTCATTTGGCGCTAATGTATTCAAAATGGCAAGCATTTCAGGAGAGGCGTGCCTCTTCTCAAGGATCATATCGTCAGAAATGGAAATACGGTAGTCGGGGTGTTCTTTTTGCAAAAAGGCTGAAAGAGATTCGAGCCCCTCACTCTGTGAGCTCATCAAACTCACCGCTACGTGGGCAATATGATCTTCGATCGAACTATCGGCATTTTTCACCGTCATCATACGATAGACCCACTCTTCTTTAGGAGGGTTTTCGGCCAAATGTTGGAGGTATGCACCCTTTGTCTTTTCAGGAGTGACAATTTGGAAGACTCTTTGATAGACGTGCATCCACATCATCTGCCTCTCAACCAATTGTGTGTGAATGTACTCTTTGGCCTCATTATATGTAATGCCTAGTTCATCAATTGCACTCATCAAATTGGGGCCAAATTGATTTGTCATCTCTTCCCGGACATCCCCATCACTAATTTTTATCTTTTCCTTTTCAGCCATCGCACAAATCAGCTCAGCATTAATCATCGAATCGAGAGTATTTTTCCATTGAGAGGAGTAGAATTGGTATAGCTTTGCCTTAGATTCAAAGGCTTCCGGGTGGTGCATCTTCAGGAAAATATCCATCTGCTTGACCACATCTCTCACAGAAATAGTGCGATCGAGTACCTTCACCAAGGGGCGATTATGCATCATCAAATTTTGAGGTTCCATCAAGGGCATTTGATGCATTGGACTGGCATTCGGATTAGCGCTTAGCTTGCTGCAAGGAGCCAAGGTAGCTGCTATCGTCAGTATCATTGGAAGGGCAATCTGTTTCATTTCATCCTCAAAATTCTATTGTTTTTCGGTCGCCACACAATCACTTCAGTCAAAAGCTGAGCGGGTCCCTCAGTCCTAAAAAATTCTCTGTGACACAATCTTATCAATTCACCAGATATCAGACAACTCCTTATCACTTGATTTTGGGAATCTGTAGCCGTGCTGCGAAGAACCCATCCATTCCTCCACTGCTGGGAAGGGATGAAAACGGTTTTTGATCCAAAATCAATCCAAATTTTTTCTGAAAATATTCAATTTGCTGCTCATTTTCCTCTGGAAAAATGCTGCAGGTCATATAGACAAGGAAGCTGCCTGGTTTCGCAAATGCAATTGCCTCAGCCACAATCTCCCTCTGCTTTAAGACTACCTCGTCCAATCCATTCAGATCAAATCGCTCCTTTTGGTCAGGATTTCGTCGCAAAGTCCCCGAGCCAGAACAAGGGGCATCAACCACAATCCAGTCCATCTTTTGCTTAATTCTGTTGAGCGCCTTTTTTTGATGGGGGATAAATTGGATATTTTGCAATCCTGCCCGACGACACCGCTTCTTAGCTTCAAATAATGCTTGTTCCCTAATATCATGGAGAAAAATCTGTCCTTTCCCCTCAGACCGATGGGCAAAGGCCAGGGTTTTCCCGCCAGATCCTGCGCAATAGTCGAGCACCTTCTCTCCCGGCTTTAGTAAAACCATTTCAGCAGCCACTTGGCTCGCCTCATCCTGTACCTCAAAATAGCCTTTCTTGAATAGGGAAGAGCCAAATATATTGATTCGTCCATCCAAATAGATGCCACCTTCAGAGTGGAGAGTGGGACGGCATGCCACCTCCTTTTTCAGCTTCTCAAGCAGCGTTTCGCGTGAAATCAAATGTTGATTTGCCCGAATTGTCATTGGCGCTCGCTCATTGCAAATCAAACAGAGCTCTCGACCCTCTTTCACGCCAAATGTCGCAATGATCTGATCATAAAGGGGTTTGGGGAACCCCACCTGTGCATGTGGTGATAAATCTTCTCGTTCCATATGCACTTCTGGAGCGAAGGGGAGATTGCTCACAAGCCAATCTACTCGCTTCTTCCAACTTGCGCCTCGGCCTAAAATACCATCAATAAGTCGTTTCCATCGAACCAGTGTGTAGGCCGTTTCGGAAAGCAGTCTTCTCTCCGATGCACCGATAAATCGCTTGGCCTTAAAAAACCTTCGCAAAAAGAGATCGAAGGGACCTCCAGCAAGGGCATGTTCGGTAAAAATTTCTTCTAACAGGTTGATATGCAGTTTTTTCATGCCCAGCAGGATACCTTAAAAAGGGTTGCTTGGCAAGAAGATACCCTCATATAAAAGAGAATTTTTAACACTCTCTTGTATAATATCATAAAATTTGCAATAGGCAAACTAACTGGTATAAAAGTGGGTTGTACATGAGATTCTTTATTGTTTTAGGGCGAATTTTTGTGAGCTTAATATTTATCATTACTTCTCTTGCTCTTTTGAGTAATTGGCAAATCACCCTGACAGGACTCAATGGCGCGCTAGAGCTCTGGTGGCAAAATACTTCGGTGGGACCCGAGCAGCCCAACTTTTTTCACGCGATGATGACCATTTCCCCACTTTTACTAGGAATTGCCATCGCACTGGCCTTTGTCGGTGGAGTGATGGTCTTTTTTGGGTTTTACCCCAAATTGGGGGCATTCTTTCTCCTCATATTTTTGATCCCAGTCACAATTTTCTATCATTCTTTTTGGTATTATGATGGTATAGATGAAGGAAGACAGTTTTTAGACTTTATCAAAAATGTCTCGATCATAGGAGCCTTGCTCATTATCATCGGTTTGGTCCCATATCGAGAGCGAAATACCCAAAATGATTAAGTGAATCAGAAAAGCCGCCAACCCTCGACAATCGAATCACATCTCCGGTCCCGACCAGGGCGATATACCCTCTGGATTCTTGGCCTGTGTATTGTCTTATTTGGACAATTTGAGGGGCAACAAACATTAAGCCTATTGAGCTCATCCCTCGGTTGGGGGTGCTTTTTTCTCTCCTTGAAAGGGCGCCGGTTTCAAAGTGGATTTGGCTGGGCACTCATCATCTGCCTAATTCAGAACCAATGGCTTGCTTCTCCGCATTATCATGGAATGGGAATTTACTTTGGATTTTTCTTTGTCAATGTGATCATCGCTGCTGGTTTTGGGCTCATTGCACACATGTTTCATTATGAGCGGTTTACTCTCCATCAAGGGCTTATGCTCAGCGGGTTTTGGATCTTTTTTGAATATGGGCGTCTTTTCATCTTCAATGGATTTCCCTTTAACATGGTGGGAGAGCTCTTGTTGTCCCATCACTATACTGCGCAGGGAGCAGCGCTCTTAGGTGTGTTTGGCCTTTCTTTTTGGGTGTTTTTCACAAACTTTTGCTTTGTCCACTTCATCAAGAAGATGAATGCGAAGCGGGCAGCTCTTTGGATGATGGCCATTATCCTCCCCTGGGTATATGGGTATTATTGGACACATGCAAATCATGCAACGGGTGGAGATGATTTTCGTGTGGCTGTTGTCCAGACTGGCTGGCTGGCTGAAGAAAAACATGAATTTCCCAACCAAGCAGACCGCTATATGGGGCCATTAAAAATTTGGGAACATTTATTGAGTTTGATGCCCACACAGGATAAAGCGTATGATTTGATTCTCCTGCCCGAAGCAACTGTTGCTTTTGATTTAAATTTTGCCGCTTATCCCATAGAGGAAATTTTCCTGATGATTGATCGGTCAGGTATTGTCTATTCCAAAGAATCAATTCCCGATTTAACCGAGCCCCATGTAGAAATTGAAGAAGGGCAGATTTACGTTTCAAACGCCTTCATTGCCCGGTGGCTATCGAATATTTACCAGTCAGATCTTATTTTTGGGGTATTAGAAGATGAAGGCGCAAAGACCTACAATGCAGCGGCGCTTGTTTCTCCGGGAAAAAAAGGGATACAAGTCTATCGAAAGCGCCATCTCGTTCCCATGGCAGAGTATCTTCCCTTCGGTTTTCTCCAATCCTACATTGCCAAGTTTGGAATCGAGGCAACCTTTGCTGCTGGAGAGGGGGCAAAAGTGCTACGGGGGAAACAAGTATATAGCCCCTCAATCTGCATTGAAGAAGGATACAATAAATTGATTCGAGAAGGGCGGCTACAGGGGGCAAATATTCTCGTGAACTGCACAAATGACATATGGTTTCCGAAGACTACATTGCCAAGAGATCATCTCAAACAGGGGCGGCTGCGCGCCATTGAAAATGGGTGCAGTGTAGTGCGGAGTTGTAATTCCGGGGTCAGTTCAATCATCGATCCATTTGGTAAGGTGCATAAAGAGCTTAGCGATTATCACGCAGATGAAAGTTTGGTGAGTGGAACAATTGAGATGGTCATTTCTCCGATCGCTTTTAACACCCCATTTCTTGTGTTGGGAAACAATGGAATTTTTCTTCTCTCAATCGTTTTTGTATTAACCTACTTTTATAAAGGGGGAATGCTGAGGCGGACGGGAACAGAGAAGGCAAAAATGTGAACTTCTTTAAAAAGAAAGTCTTGCTGAAAATTTTTGACTAAGTTAAAGTTTAGCCAAACTGGCTCAGAGCTTTTACTCTGGCATTACGCATACTTGAAACGAGGTTTTTTTTGTTGTCCTCCTGCGATTTAAGCGCGTTTGAACAGGGAAAAGTCCTGACGTCAATTCGAAAGCAGAAAACGATAAGTCAAAGTGTATCCCTTTCGGGAATTGGACTTTTCACTGGTCTCGAAGTTAAGATGCGGTTTTATCCCGCACCTATCGATACAGGCATCATCTTTTCGAGAGTCGACCTTCCGGGGTCCCCACAATTAAAGGCATCGATCGAAAACATTTGGGGCACCCCGCGATGTACAATTTTGGGCAAGAAAATGATCCACGCGCAAACTGTGGAACACGTCCTCTCAGCCTTGCGTGCTTATGATATTGATAATTTGCTCATCGAAATCGATGGACCTGAAGTACCAGTAGGAGATGGAAGCGCTCTTCCGTTTGTAAGCATTATCGAACAAGCTGGAGTTGTTGAACAGGATGGGGATCGCAATTGCCGCTTTCTCGCCTCACCCGTCTATTGGTCTGAAGGAGATGTTCACCTAGTTGCCCTTCCATCAAAAGAACTTCGCATCAGCTATACCCTTAGCTATCCTGATAATCAACTCATCCGCTCCCAATTTTTCTCTTGTGTCATCGACTCAAAGTCTTACAAAGAGCAAATTGCCGCCTGTCGCACCTTCTCCCTTTACGAAGAGATTGTTCCCCTCCTAGAAAATGGGATCATTAAAGGGGGGAGTTTGGATAATGGGGTTGTGATTAAGGGAAAAGAAGTGCTTAACCCAGGCGGGTTCCGCTTTGACAACGAGCCTGTCCGTCACAAAGTTCTCGATTTGATTGGCGACTTGTCGCTGATTGGTTTCCCCATCATTGCCCACATTATCGCGATCCGATCAGGCCACTATTCGAACACCCAGTTTGCCAAAGTGCTCACCCAGCATGTTCAGGCCGAAGCGAGTGTGGAAGAAAGTGTGGTTCCCCCAATCGCCGCCTGCTTTCAATCTACCTAAGTTCCCTCCCTTTAAGTCATTTAATAATTGACGAGAACTTTTTTTAAGCTACAATAGGTCTCCAAAAAGTAATAGGGAGACCGCACAATGGGCACAAAGGAAGTCAATCCTGCCGATATCAACATCAAAATGATCATGGATAAACTGCCGCACCGCTATCCATTTCTCCTCGTCGATCGAGTCACTGATATTGATATTGAAGCTGGGACCATTTCAGGGATTAAAAATGTTACCATTAATGAGAATTTCTTTCAGGGGCACTTCCCTGGAGAGCCCATTATGCCAGGAGTCTTGATGGTAGAGGCGCTTGCCCAGATTGGGGGAATCTTGATGTTCTATCGAGGATTTGAACAAATTAAAGTCCTCGCAAGTATCAAAAATGCCCGTTTTAGACGGCCTGTATTGCCTGGTGATACCTTGAGGCTTGATGTGGAAGCAATACATCTCTCTAGAAGAGGAGGGAAAGTGAAGGGGAGAGCAACCGTAGAAGGACAGCTTGCTGTCGATGGAGAAATCGTGTTTGGCCTATTGCCTGAAAGCGCGACCACTGCTTAAACCAGATCAACACCAACCAGATGAGAGAAAAGAGATGCAGCATCCCACAGCAATCGTTGAGCCCACAGTTAAAATCGGAAAAAACGTCGAAATTGAACCATATGCGGTGATCAAAGGGAACGTCGAGCTGAAAGATAATGTGACAGTTAAGTCGCACGCTCATATAGAGGGAAACACCACAATTGGTCGTGGGACGACCATCTTTCCCTTTGCCTCAATCGGAACAGTAACCCAGGACCTAAAGTTTGCAGGTGAAGAAACCTTTATTGACATTGGTGAGAACTGCAGCATTCGCGAGTGTGTAACCATAAACGGCTCCTGCGGCGAAGGGACACGAGTGAGCGTGGGCAACCAATGTCTCATCATGGCCTATTGCCACATTGCCCACAATTGTCAGGTGGGCAACCAGGTAATCATGTCTAACAATGCAACTCTAGCCGGGCATGTAACCGTCGATGATTATGCTATCGTCGGAGGAATGACGCCGATTCACCAATTTGTGCGGATTGGGTCGTATGCAATGGTGGGAGGGATGAGCCGAGTCACAAAAGATGTGCCCCCATTTACCTTAGGCGGAGGGCATCCCTACAAAATTGGCGGTCTCAACCTCGTCGGGCTAAAGAGACGTCAATTTAGTCTAGAGGCGCGAAAAGCGCTCACAAAAGCCTTTAAAGTCACCTATCGCTCAGGGATCAAGCTCGCTGATGCCTTAGACCTGCTCCGGCTTGAATATCCAGAAGATACAAACGTTAAATATTGGATTGACTTCTGTGCTGATTCAAAGCGGGGATTAATCGATCATTCTCTAGCTCAAAGCAAAGAAAAGGCTTTAGAAGAGGCGAGCCTCTAGGGGAGTGTGTATGCGGATTATTTTTTTTGGCACCTCTGTTTTTTCCGCCAAAATTCTCGAGCACTTGTTGACCAATCGGGTGCAAGTCGTAGCCGTTGTGACAAAAACGCCTCAGCCACATGGAAGGGGGCGCAAGCTTACCCCCACTCCCGTTAAGCAATATCTTGATTCGACTAGCGCTACCCTACCCTGTTTTGAAGTCGAAAAATCAAGTCGCCCAGAGTTTGTGGATCAGCTCAAGGAATATGCTCCTGACCTTGGGGTCGTCGTGGCATATGGTGAGATTGTTCGTGACAACGTGCTCAACCTTCCCAAATACGGGTGTATTAATATTCATGCGAGCCTTCTCCCAAAATACAGAGGGGCAGCTCCTATTCAGCGGGCGATTATGGATGGGGTGCCTGAAATTGGGGTGACCATCATGGAGATGGTGCGGAAGATGGATGCAGGGGATATCATCGCTCAAGCTTCCTTTCCTCTTGAGCCCAATGCAATTTTTGATGAAGTCGAAGAGAAGTTGTGGGAAGTCTCATTTCGACCCCTCATGGAGACAATAGGAGAGCTTGCTTCGAAGGGAAGGGTTGAAAAAGAGCCACAGGATGAGGCTCAGGTCACTTATGCAGAGAAAATTCAAAAAGAAGATCTGCAATTAGACTTTCAGCTTCCGGCAATAGTGGTGCATAACCGAATTCGGGCTCTCTCATCAAAGCCTGCAGCGCGTGTGGGTGTGGTGTGTTCAGGCGAAGAGAAGCTGCTGAAAATCTTTAGAACAGAAGTGGTCAGTCGTCCCATCGAAGGAGTGGATGCCAAAGTTGGAGAAATGGTTCAGGTGGGAGGTAAAGAATTATTTATCATCTGCCAAGAAGAGGCTCTCAAATTGCTCGATGTTCAGCTCGAAGGAAAGAAACGGATGCTCATCGCCGATCTTTTGCGTGGAATTAAACAAATTCAGATGCGAAATTCAATTTGAATTTATCCTCTATCCCTTGCCTGGAAAGGGTTCAGGTTCGATAGGGAAAATATCCATATCAAGAACTTCTAAAAAGGCATTTTTTCTCTATACAATATTCCTAACAAGGGATAAACTATGTCCTTAAAAATTCTTAATAAAACCAAGGGGCATATATGGGCCTGAGACTCAACCTGAATGGACCAGAAGATCCGCGATCTGTTTTTCACGTGACAAATGGATTGATACCAATAGCGCTAGATGTATTGAGTGCTGAAATTAAAGAAATTGCTGCGGTAGCAGACTCATGGGTAAAAGTTGCCCTCGAGTCTCACTCCTTGCAGATGTTATCAGATGTAGGCACATCTTTGACAAATCTCGTTGGGATTATCGAAGTGATAGAGCTGGTTGGCTCAACTAGTGGGGCGGGTCTTTCAACAATGAAAGCCGTTAGCGGTGTTTATGAGGATGGCTTTACTGCTGAGGTGATTAACGATTGTCGAAAGGCGACCGTTTCTCTGAGCGGAGTTGTCCGTAATATGGCAAATTCAGCGTTGTTCCTTGAAGTGTGTGAAGTGGTTGCATTTGGAGCGATCTCACCCATGCTCGAGCTAGTTGTGAGTGCGGGTGATCTCTACTACGGAGGAAACACACTGATTTCCAAGGGAGTCAAATTGATCGATGATGGTCTGTTTGTGGCTGGCCGCACAGCGCTTGAGACCAAGCGCCAAGATAAGCGGATTGCACAAATTGTTCAACAGGCTATAGGCATCTTTTTCTCAGTGGTGCTCATCGCATCTACTGTGTCAGGAATTGCCTTGTCAGGGCTTGCGTTTGCGAGTTTATTAAGTGCATATGTAGTTGCAAAGATCGTCGCTAAAGTGGTGAAGTTGGACTACCAAATGGAAAAAGCGAGAACCGTGCAGCCCAATGCGGCCCAAGTTTAATTAGAGGAGAGAATAATGGCAGTAAACGTTCAAATTGATACAACAGGAGCAAATGCTCACGAAGTAACGGCAAATACATTGTCCGATCCTTTAAAATTCTTTGGCGAAGATATGCCCGCCATTATGGTGTTTAAGGCAATAGGAGTGATCGCCAAATGGCTTAAAACCATTGATGCATACTTTTTTGAAAACACAGGGATTGATGTTGGGGCAATTGGAACTGCGAGCTTGCATGCAGGGCAAGTGCTTGCCCTTCCACAGCTGGCAACAGATGTCGATAAGCTTGGCACACACGTCTGGACAGACTTGGGTCCAAAGCTTTGGAATTGCACTCAAGACTTTGACGCAAACGCGTCAGCTGCAGCCCAGTCTGCATATAAAACAGCTCAGTGTGCGGCTAAATGTGTAGTGGATACTACACATATTGCCAAATACATGTCAGCTGTTGTTGGTGTTGCGGTTCCATTTGTATGGGCAGCAACATTCATTAAAGATGGCGCAACAATCGTTGCAGAATCATATGATCTAGCAATTGATATTATCCCATCTTGTGTCCGGTTCCTCACAAATCCGCCTCCAGTGCCTGCTGATGATTTGGAAAATGATGTCATTGCGGCACAGGACAACCTACGTTGGGCAAAGGTTGCTAAAGCTGTGGGGTCTGTAGTCACATCGCTATTGGGTGTCATAGCCTTTATTGCAGCAATCGACTTGGCGCTGCCAATCCTTGCATTTGGGACCTTTACCCTTATTTCCGCAATTACAAAATCTTACCTCGACCACGTAGAGAAAGTTGCAAGTTCTGCACAGGCCGCAGGGCATATTCAGATTCAGTAGGAGAGGGAAGGTTTAAGTTATGGCTCTTTTGAGTAATGCAGTCAGTGTAAGCGCGGTTAGCCAAGGAGATCTCGTCGTCAATGAGGTAGCAGACCTACTTGGTGAGATCGAATGGGTAAGCCTTGTTTTGTCAACGTTTGGTCTAATTGGACGTGGAATGAACTGTCTTGGCGTCTATGGTGATGATTTCACAGGGGAAATCGAGCCTGACGTATACTTTGCGCAAAGAGCCATTACTACAACAGTGGGAACGATTGGAAGTGTTTCAAAAATCATTCATGCACTTCATGTAATACCTGTCGTTGGGGATTTGTTTGCTCTGATCGGAGATGTTGCCGCTTTCATCTACCACTTAGGTGAAATCAACCACGGCTTAGAAGATACTGGTCGTGCCCAAGGAATATGGGAAGTGTTTGATCAGAGCAAAATGTATAGCTTAGACGGGCGCAATTGGAAGTTGAGTAGCTATATTTCAAGCGTCGCCTCAACGAGCTATTTGGCCTCAGCTGTGTTTGGGGTCATTGGCATTGTGGGTATTGCAACGATTAGTCCTATGATCACCGGCTTTGGGACAGCAATTTCAGCAATCGCATTTGTCACAGGGCTATATTTCAAATTTGTTTGCCATGTGCAGCTAAGTGAGCCCTGTCCAATGCCTGCAAGAGCCTATCGACTGGTAGTCTAGTCGTGGGCAACCAGTCACCTTTATCAATAGAAGAATTGAAAGCAGATCAGTGGCGCTTTGTGTTCCTTATTCTTGCTTTAACGGGGCTTTCTACGCTCGTAGGTGTAGGAAAACAAAAGTTTGCTGCAAAAAAGGTGGCTAAGATGGAGGGGTTTCCCGAGAAATTAGAGGGCAAGAAGGCTGCTCCATCATTCATTTCAGAAAAAAAGCGAAAAAGTCTGAAAAAAACTAAAAATTGATTGTACGAAATACCACCTATTTGTTAGTCTTCTTGCCAAGAGTCGATTGTCGGTCCTTTCGATTGGCTATCGGCTCAAGTCTGAAGCTCCCTCCTAATGGCTATGGAGGTAAAGCAATAGATTTAACTGATTAGTGGCCAAATCGAAGACCGAAACTACAGAAGGTATTTTAAATGTCAGTGAGCCTGATCGCTAAAAAAGTAGGGATGACCCAGTTTATTAAAGAAACTGGTGAAATCTTTGCTTGTACCGCTCTTCAAATTGAGGAGTGCGTTGTTGTACAAGTCAAATCAAAAGAGTCTGATGGATATGAAGCGATCCAGATCGGCTCAATCGCTAAAAAAAAGCAAAGCAAACCACTTGCTGGTCACTATGCAAAGCGCAATATTGAACCCAAAGTGAAACTCTTCGAGTCTCGTGTTGAATCTTCTTCTGAGTATAAGGAAGGGGATGTTCTGAATGCAGACTTCTTTAAAGATGGCGACAAAGTCGATGTGACTGGCCGCAGTAAAGGGAAGGGGTACCAGGGTGTCATGAAGAGATTTAACTTTAAAGGGGGGCCAGCCGCTCACGGTTCTGGATTTCACCGTCATGGTGGATCGACTGGAATGCGCTCAACTCCAGGCCGCTGTTTGAAACAGACAAAACAGCCCGGACATATGGGAGATCAAAAAATCACGGTCGAAGGACTTGAAGTGCTTTCAGTTGACCTCGACAACAAAGTGGTATTGGTCAAAGGCTCAGTTCCTGGATCTAAGACGGGATTGGTCACTATCCGTAAATCAGTGAAAAAGCATGTAGAGCAATAAGGAAGGGGTAGACGAGTGAGCAATATTACGCAATACGACATCAACGGAGAGAAGCAAGGCGAAGTCACCCTCAACATCGATGAGAACTTCCAGGCGAATCACCAAATGATCAAAGAATACATTGTCGCCCTTCGGGAAAACCAGCGACAGTGGTCAGCAAATACGAAGACACGATCAGAAGTTAAGGCTTCAAGAAAGAAGTGCCGTCCTCAGAAAGGGACTGGTAATGCCCGTCAGGGAAACACAACCACACCTCAGTTTAAGGGTGGAGGGATTGTGTTTGGACCAAAGCCAAAGTTCGATCAACACGTCAAAGTGAACAGAAAAGAAAAGCGCGCAGCTATCCGATTCCTTCTCATCGAGAAGATCAAGTCAGGCAACCTAATTGTCCTGAAAGATCCAACAGGTGAGCTTAAGGCTCCTAAGACCAAGATGATTGATACGCTGTTGAAGAAAGTTGAAGCAAAAGATAAGCGCACATTGTTTATCGCTGGGCGATCAAGTGAAGATAGTAATGACTCTCTCTTTACAAACCTCAGTAAGAGCATTCGAAACATCCCTAAAGCTAAGCTCAACCAGCTTGCTCAGATGAGTGGATATGACCTCATCTGCAATAAGATGCTTATCGTCTGTGAATCAGAAATGGCGCAATTACAACAATTAGTAGAGAGTAAATAGTTATGACCAAGTCACAGCACATCGATAAAATTCTATCAGTTCACCAGACTGAGAAGAGCGCAATGCTTTTCAACTTGAAAGAGAGTGAAAGCAACGCATGTGTTCGCAAGTTCAAGAGTGCTAAATACGTCTTTCTTGTCCGTAGAGATGCGAACAAGCACGAGATCCGCGAAGCAATTGAGTCACTCTACGAAGGACAGAACATCAAAATTGAAAAGATTAACACGATTCACAAGAAGCCTTGCAAAAGACGCTCACGTGGTCGAATCGTGCACAAATCTGGAATGAAAAAAGCCATTGTTACTCTTCGCGAAGGGTGCAGCATAGAAATGGAGAGTTAAATGCCAAAAACTCATAAACCGACAACCCCATCTCAGCGTAGCTATATTAAACCTTCGCAGGACCAGCTGACCAAGAATAAGGCAAAGGCTCCCAAGAAGCTGTTAAAAGCAAAGCGACGAACAAATGGTCGTAACTCACTTGGCCGTATTACCGTCCGCCATCGCGGAGGAGGCCATAAGCGAAAGTACCGTCTAATTGACTTTAAGAGACAAAAGGACGATATCCAAGCGACAGTTAAAGCAATTGAATATGATCCAAACAGAAGTGCATTCATCGCGCTTCTTCACTATGCAGATGGAGAGAAGAGCTATATTATTGCTCCGAAAAACCTCACTGCAGGTGACAAGGTGATGTCAGGGAAAGAAGCTCCAATTAAGCCTGGATGCTCGAAAGAACTGAAAGATATGCCACTTGGATCTACAGTACACGCAGTTGAGATGTATCCCGGACGGGGAGCAGCATTGATTCGCAGTGCTGGTACATCTGCTCAATATGTAGCAAAGAACAATGGATATGCGACCATCAAAATGCCATCGGGTGAGATTCGCCTAGTACGAGAAAACTGCCGGGCTACCTTTGGAACCGTTTCCAATAGTGAAAACAACCTTAAGAGTGACGGTAAAGCGGGACGCTCACGCTGGAGAGGCATTCGCCCAACAGTAAGAGGTACTGTGATGAACCCTGTCGATCACCCACATGGTGGTGGAGAAGGGAAGAACAAGGGAAATATCCCTCAGTCTCCAACAGGTGTATTGAGTAAAGGATTTAGAACGAGATCTAAGAGAAAGTCTAACAAGATGATTGTCAAAGACAGAAGGAAAAAATAGGAATAAAGTATGCCCAGATCACTGAAAAAAGGTCCATACGTTGACGAAAAGCTACTGAAAAAAGTGAACGATCCGAGTATTGGAACTGAGAAGAAACCGATTAAGACATGGTCTCGTAAATCAATGATTACCCCAGATATGATCGGGAAGTACTTTTCCGTTCACAATGGTAAAACATTTAATCTGGTTTACGTAGTTGAGAATATGGTTGGATGTAAGCTTGGTGAATTTTCACTAACGCGTAAAGCAACGAAACACCCAACGAAAAAATGAGGATGAATATGAAGACCGTTGCCGAAGCAACTAACAAAAGAGTGCGGATGAGCGCCCGAAAGGCTAGGCTCTCTGCCGATATGATTCGAGGAAGCTCAGTGCAAGAAGCGATCAATATCCTGAGTTATTCTCCACTACGCGCCGCGCGAGCAGTGCTTAAAACCCTTAAGAGTGCGACTGCGAATGCAGAAAACAACAAGGGGTTTAACTCATCAAAGCTAGTCGTTGGAACCGTATACGTAAATGAAGACCGCACAATGAAGCGTGCGAAGCCAAAAAACAAGGGTGGTCGAGTGCCAATTATGAAACGCAGCTGCCAAATCTATATTGGACTTGAGGAGGTATAATCAGATGGGACAAAAGACACATCCAACAGGTTTTAGACTAGTCGTTAACAAGAAATGGCGTTCCACCTGGTACAGCGCAAAGCGCAACTTCCGTACACTTCTTCTTGAAGATTATCAAATTCGTAAGTTCCTTGCGAAGCGGCTCAAAACGAGCAGCTGTGCAGAGTTCTATATTGAGCGTATGGCTGATGCAGTCCAAGTGACAATTTATACAGCGCGTCCGGGGCTTGTGATTGGAAAGAAAGGGGCTGGAATCGATGTTCTGAAAAAAGAACTTGCAAAGCTGACTAACCGCGAAGTGCGCGTTGATGTGGTTGAAGTGAAGCGACCAGACCTCAATGCCAAGCTCGTTGCTGATAACATTACGCAGCAGTTAGAGCGAAGAGTTGGTTTTAGAAGAGCGCAGAAGAGATCGTGCCAAACATGTATGGAAGCAGGAGCTAAAGGTGTCAAGATCATGTTGTCTGGCCGCCTTGGTGGTGCTGAGATTGCACGTTCTGAAACAGCAAAAGAAGGGCGAGTGCCACTCCACACACTTAAAGCAGATATCGACTACGCCACATCAGAAGCTCACACTACCTATGGGATCATTGGCGTGAAAGTTTGGATTAACCACGGTGAGCAAGGAGCATAGAGAAAATGGCAACACAACCAAGACGTAGTAAGTATCGAAAGTTCCAAAAAGGGCAGATGAAAGGCCAGAGTGCCGGCGGATGTTTTGTCACCTTTGGTGACTTTGGCATGCAAGCCATTGGCCGTGGAACTGTTACCGCAAAACAAATCGAAGCTTGTCGTGTGGCAATTAACCGTTCGATCAAGAAGTCGGGTAAGATTCACATTAAAATCTTCCCAGATAAGTCACTCACTAGAAAGCCTGCTGAAACTCGTATGGGTAAAGGTAAAGGGGGAGTTGATCACTGGGTAGCTGTGATCCGTCCAGGCCGTGTGCTTTTTGAAGTGGCTGGAGTATCGATGGAACAGGCAAAAGAGTGCTTGAGTAAAGCAGCTGCTAAGCTAAACATCCCTACACGATTTGTAAGCAGACTGGAGAGAATATAGAATGAAAATAGAAGAACTGAAAAACAAGTCTAAGCAAGAGTTAGGCGAGATCATCTACGATGCCAAGAAAGAACTGTATAAGCTCCAGACTGAAAAGTGCTTAACTCGAACAGTTAAAAAGCCTCATGAATTCAAGGCCAATCGCAAATTGATCGCCCGGGCAAAAACTGTCATGAAACAACAAGAGAAGAACTAACGGAATAGTAAGGTCAATATGTCAAAAAGAAAACTAACTGGGCAAGTCACATCTGACAAAATGAACAAAACCCGAGTCGTGACAGTTACTAGAACAGTGAGACACCCCATCAACGGAAAGGTCATTTCTCGATCCAAAAAGTACCATGCACACGACGAGCACAATGCGAGTTCACTGGGTGATACCGTAACTATTTTTGAATCAAGACCGATTTCGAAATTAAAAAGATTTCAACTAGCTACAATAATTCAAAAGAGCAAGACAGATGATACAACAAGAGAGTAGACTGACTGTTGCAGATAACACAGGGGCGAAAGAAGTCCTTTGTATTAAGGTCCTAGGTGGATCGAAACGACGATATGCATCACTTGGTGATGTGATAGTTGTGACTGTAAAGGACGCGGCCCCAAACTCAAAAATGAAGAAGGGAACAGTCCTCAAAGCTGTGATCGTCCGCACTAAGCGTCGAGTCCGCAGGAAGGATGGTTCGTACGTCGTTTTCAACGATAATGCAGCCGTACTGATTAATGAGAAGAAAGATCCGGTTGGAACCCGTATTTTCGGGCCAGTTGCTCGTGAGCTCCGCGATAACGACTTCACGAAAATTGTGTCACTGGCACCAGAAGTACTATAGGAGAGGGAAGAAAAATGAGTAAACATCTACACGTTGGTGATGAAGTATTCGTCCATTCGGGTAACCACAAGGGAAGTAGCGGAAAGCTTCTTAAGAAGATGGGTGAAAAAGCCCTTATCGAGGGCGTCAACCTAGTGAAGAGACACATGAAACCGACGCAAGACCGCAAAGGTGGAATTGTAACTAAAGAAGCACCTATCCACGTTTCAAATATCGCCTTCAAACACGAAGATAAGCCTGCTAAATTGCGCGCGAAGTTTGATGGAGAGACTAAAGTAATTTACGTAAAAGTTGGAAAAGACGAGAAAGTGATTCGTCAATCCAAAAAAGCTGTGAAGAAGTAAGATGACAAAACAGAGTTTAAAGAAACAATACACAGATACTTTTAGGCAGCAGCTTAAAGAAGAGCTTGGCCTTGGAAATATCAATAGTGTACCCAAGTTAACAAAGATCGTTCTGAATGTGGGTTGTGGTGAAGCAGCTCGCGATAAGAACAAATTAGAGTCTGTTGTGCGGGATATGACAGCTATTTCTGGACAAAAGCCCGTCTTGACTCGAGCCAAGAAATCTATCTCAAATTTTAAGCTGAGAGAAAATCAAGTAATTGGTGTGAAGGTGACCCTTCGCGGTGACAGAATGTATGATTTCCTAGAAAGGCTCATACATGTTGCAACACCATCAATTCCCGATTTTCGTGGATTTCCAAATACTGCAAAATCACATACAAATGGAAATATGACAATTGGTCTGAAAGAGCAGTCAGCTTTCCACGAAGTGGTTCTTGACAAGTCGATTGTCAATTTTGGAATGGCTATAACAATGGTGACGACTGCAACTGAGGGCAAGCATTGTGAAGCGCTACTCCTCAAGCTCGGAGTCCCATTACAAACTGAGAAAAAAGCGAAGGTATAATCAATGAACAGTGATCCAATTGCAGACTTGCTGACAAGAATTAGAAATGCTCAGATGGCCAGACAAAAGTTTACAACTGTGCCAAAGTCAAAGATGAACGAAGCGATTATCGATTTGATGATCAAGCAAGGGTATCTACTTAAGGTCGAAAAGTCCACCAAGCCTTATATGATCAAGGTCTATCTCAAGTATAACAAAAACCAGCCGATGATTACTCAGTTGAGAAGAGTATCAAAGCCTGGAAGACGCGTATATGTCAATAGAGACCGAGTACCATACGTGCGTAACGGCTTTGGAACTGCAATTATGTCTACATCAAAGGGCATTTGTAGTGATGTACAAGCGAGAAAATCGAATGTGGGCGGCGAAGTCCTCTGCACTGTTTACTAAAAGGAGCAAGAGATAAATGTCTAAACTGGCGCGAAAACCGATTATTGTCGATCCAAAAGTTAAGGTGGAGAAGGATGGCAAGCAGATCAAAGTGACAGGTCCACTAGGGACCGAAGCACTTGATCTCATTCCTGGCATTGAAGTAGAGATCAAAGAAAATGAAATCCTTGTTTCATCAGAACAAGTAAGAAAGAATCCCAATCTCGGATTGTTTCGGGCCCTTCTTGGCAACCTAGTCTTAGGTGTTACTAAAGGGTTTGAGCTCCGATTAGAGCTAATTGGGGTTGGATATAAGGGAATGGTTAAGGGAACACAGCTCGAGCTCACACTCGGCTTTTCACACCCCTGTGTCGTAGATATCCCTGAGAAAGTTAAAGTAGAAGTTGAGAAGGCTACAACAGTAGTCTTGCGCAGCTCAGATAAGCAAGTAGTTGGCCAGTTTGCAGCAAATATTCGCAGACTCCGTCCACCTGAGCCTTATAAAGGAAAAGGGATCCGATTTGTTGGTGAACAAATCAGGAGAAAAGCTGGTAAATCTTCTAAGTAACGGGAAATAGATGGATAATTTTATTAAGAACAAGTACGAAGCATCTCAAAAGCGCAAGCTCCGCATCCGCGCGAGACTACGTCGAAAGAACGCCTTTACTCCTCGGCTCTCAATCAGTCGTTCGAGCAAACACATTTATGCTCAAATTATTGATGATACAAAGGGGATTACCATTGCAGCGGCAAGCGATATGGAAAAGGGAGCAAGCTACAAGAGCAAAATAGAAGCTGCTGAAGCAGTAGGAAAAGCAATTGCTGAGCGCGCCAAGGAAAAGGGAGTTGAGACGGTGATTTTTGATCGCGGCTCATATCTCTTCCATGGAAGAGTTAAAGCGCTCGCAGACTCAGCCCGCAGTGGCGGACTTAACTTTTAATTGAGTAGGATTTCAAATGGTGAGAAATAACAACGAAGAGTCTACCTCTGAATTCGAAGAGAAAGTACTGTTTATCAACCGATGTTCTAAAGTTGTGAAAGGCGGACGGAAGTTTAGCTTTTCCGCACTGGTCGTCGTTGGTGATGGGAAAGGCCGAGTCGGACTTGGATTTGCAAAAGCAAACGAAGTGGCAGATGCGATTAAGAAAGCGAGTGAAAAGGCTAAAACCGAAGTGATTACTGTCGAAATGGAGAATACAACCATCCCACATGAAGTCGATGAGAAGCAATGTGGATGCCGAGTATTCCTGAAGCCAGCACGCCCTGGTACTGGTGTGATCGCAGGATCTGCAGTACGCCCAATTGTTGAGCTTGCAGGAATTCAAGATGTGATGGCAAAGAACATCAGTGGAAGCAACCAGATCAATATTGCTTTGGCAACGATGTCTGCGTTAAAGTCCTTGAAAAACCGAGAAAAGAATACTGAAAACAGGAGAAAGAGATGACAACTCAACTGAGCAATCTCCAAAATTCGAGCAACGCACGCGCTAAGAAAAAACGAGTGGGTCGCGGACCTGGATCAGGCATGGGAAAGACATCATGTCGCGGTCAAAAAGGTGCTGGTGCCCGATCAGGTTGGAAAGCCAGGTATGGAAATGCGGGTGGAAACCAGCCACTATTTAAGAAGCTTCCTACACGTGGATTTACCAATGGGAAATTTAAAAAGGATGTAGTTGCTTTTAACGTAGCATTCCTTCAAAATTTCTTCAAAGAGGGAGAGGAGGTAAACAGAGCTGCTCTGGTTGAGCGTGGCCTCGTCTCATCTAAAAGTCGAGCACAGATTAAAGTGCTTGGTGATGGGGAGTTGACTGTAAAACTCAACGTAACTGTTGATGCATGCTCTGCTGGCGCAAAAGAAAAGATTGAGAAAGCAGGTGGATCTGTTTCTCTTTCGACTAAATAAACCCCTTACCCCTGGGTTAGTGAACGATGTTCGAGAAGTTATCAAAAATTTTGTCCAATAAAGAGCTGAAAGGCAAAATTGCTTTTACCATTTTTATGCTCATTCTCTGTAGAGTGGGTGCATATGTCCCTGTGCCGGGAATAAATGGAGAAGAAGCAGTTAAACTCCTAAAACACGCATCTGGTGGAGGGCAGAACTTCCTCCAGTTGGCCGATATGTTCTCTGGTGGTGCATTTGCACAGATGACAGTTTTGGCTCTCGGCGTTGTTCCCTACATTACAAGTTCAATTATTCTCCAATTGCTGGTTGCTTTGATTCCTTCCCTCCAGAGGGAAGTGAAGGAAAATAGCGAAGTGGGTCGGAAGAAAGTGAACAAGTACACGAAATTCCTTACTGTAGGACTGGCCCTTTTCCAATCTTATATTTTTGCAACATTTGTTCTTTCGCTGAATGCCTCATCGCCGGGTATCATTGTTAGTGAGATGCTCAAGCCTCAGATGATGGGGACTCCATGGCTCTACTATATGATGTTCATGGTGACCATGACGACGGGAACTGTATTGTTAATGTGGGTTGGGGATTTGATTTCTGAGAAAGGAATTGGAAATGGGGTCTCATTGATTATTACAATTGGGATTCTATCGTCGTTTCCTTCGACAATTGGGGCAATTATTAGTAAACTAAATCTTGATTCACCCGAGCCTGGCCAGATGACATTTACCTCATTTGCTGTCTTAATTGGCCTATTTGTTATGATCATTGCCGGAACTATTATGGTGATTCAGGGTGTGAGAAAGATCCCTGTACAGTACGCAAGGCGCTCTGCTGGCGATGCTGAAGGGGCCAATAAGGCGCATATTCCATTGAAAATCAACTTTGCTGGGGTTATACCTGTCATCTTTACTTCATCTGTATTGATGTTCCCGGCGATGATTGGCCAGTTCATGGGACGGGATAGCTTTTTGAGTCAAATTTCCTCTTACATTTCAATGGGAAGTTGGACCTATACAATTATCTTCGTATTGCTTATACTCTTTTTCACATACTTTTGGACGGCAACTCAATTTCACCCCGAGCAGATCGCCTCTGACCTGAAGAAGAATGGAGGATTTATCCCCGGTGTGAAACAGGGTAAGCCGACTGAAGAATATATTGAACATGCAATGAATAAAATTACTTTTTTAGGTGGGATATTCCTTGCATTGATAGCTGTTATGCCAACACTTGTTGCGAAATTGTTGGGAATTGATGCGACGATTAGCCACTTTTTTGGTGGAACATCGCTTTTGATTCTGATTGGTGTGATACTGGATACGACAAAGCAAATTGATTCGCATATGATCATGAAACGGTATGATGGCTTTATGCAACGGCGTCGAGGAAAGCTCGGCTGGTAAAATTTATTTAAGGATAGGAACGACTATATGGCAAGAATATTAGGTAAAGAAATTCCAGATAGTAAAAGAATCTGCATCTCATTGCGCTACATTTATGGAATTGGACCCACTACTTCTGATAAGATTTTAGAGAACCTCAATATTGATCCGAACAAACGAACAAAGGATGTGAGCGAAGAGGATTTTGCTCGAATTATTAAGGAACTCGATAAGTATGTGATCGAGGGAGAGCTGCGTCGGACAGTGAATTCAAACATTAAGCGTTTGATGGATATTCGCTGTTATCGCGGTGTGAGACATCGATTAAGACTGCCAGTGCGTGGACAAAAGACACAGAAGAATGCGCGGACCCGAAAAGGACCAAAACGCACAGTGGCAAATAAGAAGAAATAATTAAGGTGTATTGACCTCTTAGCTTTTTTAGAAGCGGGGTCAAGATCGGGTATGTATATGCCCACAACGAGGAGCTGGAATTGGCTAAACAAGAGAAAAAGAAAGTACGAAAAACAGTGAAAAGAGGTCACGTTGCGCCTCATGGCGTTGCCCATATTAATGCAACGTTTAACAATACAAATATTACGATCACTGATGCGAGTGGAAACACGATTTGTTGGGCAACTACAGGGTGTGTTAAATTTTCTGGATCGAGAAAGTCAACTTCTTTCGCAGCTACAGTGGCTGCTCAAGATGCGGGAAAGAAAGCTCTTGCCCTCGGTGTAAAGGAGCTTGAAATTCGCGTTAAGGGACCTGGTGCTGGACGAGAGTCTGCTATCCGCGCATTACATGCTGCGGGATTTCAGATTACAACGATTAGCGATTGCACACCTGTGCCGCACAATGGTTGCCGTCCACGAAAGAGAAGAAGAGTATAATTACATTACTGAATTAGTTGGAGAACAGTAAATGTCGGTAAAATATCATAGTTTTGAACTACCTACTACGATCAAAGTAGAAGACGCCCCTGAGGAGAACCGCTCGCGTTATATCGCTGAGCCGTTTGTCAAGGGCTTTGGGCATACTGTCGGGAATGCTCTAAGACGCATTATGCTTAATGCGATCGAGGCGCCTGCGATTGTTTCAGTGATCGTTGAAGGGATTCCTCATGAGTATATGTCTGTTGACGGGATTATCGAAGACATGACTCATATTGTCTTAAATTTTAAGAATGCCCGTCTGCGTAAACTTCCAATGGATGACGAGCCTGGCTCTAAGGAGACCAAGGTCATGAAGCGGGAGATCAATATTACTCAGCAGATGATTGATGATAATGGCGGCCAGTATGCATTTACCATTGGTGAGCTAGTCGGAGATAGTGACTTTGAGGTTGTGAACCCCGATTTGGTGTTGTTTAATGCGACTCAGCCTCAGAAGCGGCAAGTGGCATTGAAGGTTGCTCATGGTCGTGGGTATCTACCTTCTGAAGCGCATGCAAATGTTGAAAAAATAGTCGATGAGATTTACATCGACGCGTGCTTCTCGCCTGTTGTTTTGGTGAATTACTTTGTTGAAGATTGCCGCGTTGGTGGTGATACAGACTTTGATAAGGTGATCTTAGACATCACAACTGATGGAAGGGTGACACCTCAAGAGGTCCTTTCATTTGCGACGCAGATTGGAATTTTACATTTTAGTGCATTTGATGAGCTGAAGTTCCAAAATATTACATTCGATACTGAAGAAGAAGAGACATCGTCTGATAAGGATGCATTGTTGAGTAAGCTCGGGTTGAAGATTAACGAGATTGAGCTTTCTGTTCGTTCGACTAATTGCCTTGCGCAAGCTCAGATTGATACGATTGCTCAGCTGGTTGTCATGCCTGAGTCTGACATGCTCAAATTCAGAAACTTTGGTAAGAAGTCGCTTAATGAGATTAAGGCGAAGCTAGAAGAGATGGGTCTATACCTGGGTATGGATCTGAGTAAATACGGCATCACTCGCGATAACGTTAAAGAAGTTATCAGCGAATTGACTAATGAAATGGCAGGAAAAGAGTAATGAGACATAGATGCAAAGGAAATAGATTGAATCGAAATTCATCGCATAGGAAGGCGACTTTGGCCAATTTGTGTACAAATTTGATTCAACATGGTCGCATTAAGACGACTGTCGCTAAGGCTAAAGAGCTTAGGAAGGATGTTGAAAGGTTAGTTACAATCGCGAAGAAGGACTCTGTTTCTGCACGTCGAATTGTGAAGAGTCGATTGAATAACTTGAGATACCAACCAATGACAAGTGATCAGCAAAAAGAGCGTAAGAATGGCGGAACTGAGTGTTTTACTCATAACCGTATTGTTCTGAGCCGGTTGTTTGACGAAATTGCCCCACGCTACGTATCACGTCAGGGTGGCTATACACGGATTGTCCGTGCTGGCCAAAGAGTGGGTGATGCAGCTGAGATGTGCTACATTGAGTTTGTAGAGGCGTAGAGGCTTTTTTTGATCAGGTATGAAGTGGAACCAAATGGTAGACCGTTGGGTTCCACTTTCTTGTATCAGGGTATTTTCCATAAACTAGTGCAAGTGAGTAGGTTTAGTTGGCAAGACTGACAGTCAGGGTGCTAGGAGATTTTGATTCTTTATTCGATAATTCGTTTACTTTCTTGATATTCTAGTATAAGATCTGCAGTAGCAGTTATGGTAGTGACTCTTGTGACTAGCGGTAAAGAGGTTATGAATGATTAAGGTTGCAATTAATGGGTTTGGCAGAATCGGTCGCTTGGTAGCTCGGCTCATTCTCGAAAGAGATGATATGGAGCTTGTTGCGGTTAACGATCTAGTTGATGCTGATAACCTTGCATATCTTTTGCAATATGATACGATTCATGGCAGGCTTAATGAGCTTGTTGTCGCCAAGGGGAATATGATCGAGGTTGGTGGTAAGAAGCGCTTTCAAGTGCTCTCTGAAAAGAATCCTTCTGAGCTTCCTTGGAGAGAGTTGAGTGTTGATCTAGTCATTGAGTCAACTGGATTATTTACAGATTTTGCTGGTGCAAGTCAGCACTTGGCTGCTGGAGCACACAAGGTGCTTATATCAGCCCCTGCAAAAGGGGAGGGTGTGCTCATGGTTTGCATGGGTGTCAACCAACACGCGATTGATCGACAACAAACTCAGGTGGTTTCGAATGCATCTTGTACAACGAATTGTTTAGCACCCATTGCTAAGGTGTTGCAAGATGAGTTTGGAATTCTGGAAGGGTTAATGTCGACAGTTCATGCAACAACTGCCACCCAAAAGACTGTTGATGGGCCTTCCAATAAGGATTGGAGAGGGGGCCGAGCGGCCTCAGGAAATATTATCCCATCGAGTACGGGTGCAGCAAAGGCTATTGGGAAGGTGATTCCCGAATTAGATGGTAAGTTAACTGGCATGGCGTTTCGAGTTCCAACGCTTAATGTCTCAGTTGTAGATTTAACGGTGCGGTTAGAGAAACCGGCCACTTATGAACAAGTTTGCGAAGCGATGAAAAGAGCTTCTGAATCAAACTTAAAAGGAATTTTGGGATACACCGATGATGAGGTGGTATCCTCTGACTTTATTGGCGATAGCCGCTCTTCTATTTTTGATGCGGGAGCGGGAATTGCTTTGAATGATAACTTTATGAAAGTAGTCTCATGGTACGACAACGAATATGGCTATAGCTGTAGGGTCGTTGATTTGATTGAGTATATGTGTGGATGTTAATGTGCCTGAGGTGAAGTAAAAAGATGGTATTTACAAGTGAATTTTACAAGAGATCCAATTATAGAAACGATCATTTCTCCACGGGAGGGATATAAGCTTTCTATTCGCAATAGTAAAGGTGGTCACTCCGAGGAGTACCAAGTTGATGCACTCGAGGTTGTCTCATTTGGCGCAGCTTTGTTCTATCGACATTTAGAAAAACCCCGTCCCTTTATGGTCCCTGTGGGTGATTATGAAGTGGTTGAGGTGAGAGAAACTCGACTGATCCCTAAAAAGCCGGTGGTTGAAAAAACCATTAAGATTGCTGGTGGAAAGGAGAATAAGGCTGCAAAGGCCGCTTCTGAAGAAGATGGGGCACAGTCTGGCAACCAATCTGCTCAATCGAGTGGAGAGTCGCGCCGCAAGAAGGGGCGTCGATCCCGCCGATCATCTGGTGATAAGGCCAAGAAGGAAGAGACTGCTCCAAAAGCAGAAGAGGGCGAAGTGAAGAAAGAACAGGTTGTCACACCTGCTGTTTTCCGTGAAGTGCTTGCTCCACCCAAAACTCTCATCTCTCAAACACTCGCTAAAGCTCGCCCCGAAGAGGGTGAAAAGAGTGAAAAGGTTGAACTTGTCGATGGTGGCAAGGTCAAATCTGATGCTAAGCCCAAGCAAGAGCCGCAAAAAAGCGAAGCTGAGACCAAGCGTGAAGAGTATCACACCGGTCCATCACAGGTGCCCACAGATGCCACAGGTGATGTGATGCTAAAAGAAGGCGATCAAGCCAAGGCTGAACCGAGTAAGTCGAATGAGCGAAGTGGCCGCGGGAGAGGGCGAGATAAGCCAAAGCTTGCCACGCCGCCCAAAGAACTTGTTAAGCCCGCGCCTGAGAGCAGTGCTTCTTCAGAAGGGGCCGAGGCGGAAAAAGTCGCACCAGTACTCGGTGGTGACTCGACAAGCGATTAACATCGCTCTAATATCCATTTACTATCAAGGGCAGGTACTATGTGACCTGCCCTTTTTGTTTTCTGGGATTGCTTCTTATTTGGCTTTGTGCCAAAATGTTGCTACTCGATGAGAGCATGTGTGCTCTTTCTTTGCCTGGATGGTGGAATTGGTAGACACAAGGGACTTAAAATCCCTTGACCTTCGGGTCGTGCGGGTTCAAGTCCCGCTCCAGGCATTCTTATTTTTGATATGGTGCGTGACTAATGAGCAAAAGTTTTTCGATCTACTTAGCGGGTAAAATTCAAAAAGCCCATGAGAATCCCAACGAAACCTATTGGACAGAAAAAGATCAGGAAGTTTTGCGGCAAGCCCTATTGCCTCGACAGCTTCACTTTCTCAATCCGGCGATTCGTACCGATGATTTATCTGATCAGCGATCGGTATTTGGAAGGGATATGATGCAGGTCTTTTCTTCTGATTGCGTCATTGTGGATGCAAGAGATAGGCGTGGTTTAGGTGTGGGTGCCGAAATGATGTGGGCTAAAATGAATGGGATTCCCCTCATCTCTTTAGCTCCTCACAATACGCATTACCACAAAGCTTCAACTTCTCTATTGGGAGTGGAGGTTAACGAGTGGGTTCATCCATTCGTCGAGGGGTTAAGTGATGTGGTTGTCGAATCACTAGAAGAGGCAGCACAATGGATTCTCGATAGACTCGAAAGTGGCCTCGCATCTACTAAGGGTGTCGATTGGATTCACGGTGCGATGAAGTATTACCTGGATCAACAGTTTCCAACAGACCAGCCCATGCAAGATTTGGCTGGGGCAAATGCTGAGCTTGAGAAGCGATTTGCTCGTGTAGCAGCATTTGATGCCTGATGTAATGCGGCTCAGTTGCGGTGGGCAGCATGTACAGTTATATTCTCATAAAGCAATTGCACGTATATTTAGCATGTGTTAGGTTTTCTCCACTTATAGTTGAGGTGAGATCTTGCGTATTTTTGTTTTTTTTCTTGGATGTTTATTATGTTTTGGGAGGTTTGGAATGGCCGTGGATATGAAATTAGATGTATGTCGTTTGCCTGAATTGATTTCAGCTCGGATAAGTCCGGATGGAAAGTATGTCGCCAAAGTGGGAGCCGATGATGGGGGGATTGCAAATGTTTCAGTTGGGTTGAGTGATGACTTGGATTTTCATCAGGTGAGCTTTTTCAAGACGCCGCAGATCATTCAGTTTTATTGGGCAAGTGATAGCCGATCTGTTTTAGTCATCAAGGATCATGAGGGAAAGGGGTGTTATAGCTTACTTGGCGTTGATATTGCGTCGGGAGAGGTGAGGCAGTATGTCGATGGGAAGGTGGGGGATTGCGCAAAGGTTTATCATGTGAGTCAGACAGGAAATGGAGCGGTAATTGGGGTGCGGAAAGCGGGTAGGCACTTCTTTGATCTCTATCGGCTTGATTTTGCGACGGGTGAGATGGAGTTGATGGAGGAAAATGGGGAGTTTGTCAAGTTTTTGATACGGGATGATTTGAGTGTTGGGCTTCGGATGCGGATTAATTCTGATGGGAGCTGGACCCTTTTAACAGGGGAGCACGAGGTGTGGATGGAGCTATCTGTTGTCGATGCGATCCATATGGAGTTTTTGCGTGTAGTAGATGATGCGGTCTATTTTCTCGACTCGCGCACCTCTGACTATCAGGTATTGACTAAGCGGAGCTTACATGCTCCCTATTCTGAAGAGGTATTGCTTGCTTCAGAGCGAGGAGATTTTGATGAGTGGGTGTTTGTGGATGGGCGGCCGGTTGCTTGTGCGACGAACTTTACTCAATTGGAGTGGCAAGCTGTTGGTGGGGGAGAATATGGAGTGGATATTGGTTTTTTAAAAGGGGAGTTGGGGCGTAACTTTCGTGTGCTTTCTCAAAGTAGAGATCAGAAAATTTGGGTGGTGAGCATTAGCATTCCAACTGAGGGGGAGCAGTTCTGGGTTTATCACCGCTCTGGTGAGCGGCGGCTAGTGAGATTGGGGCAGCCAAGAGAGGATTGTTTTGCCCAGATGTATGACTTTGTTGCTCCGACGCGTGATGGGTGGGAAGTTGCGTGTTATTATACGTTACCCGTCGAGAAGGATCTTGGGGGGAGGGTGGCTGAGCCTTTGCCGATGGTGGTATTTATTCACGGTGGGCCTCATAAGGGGCGGGATCGATATGGATATAGTAGGGATCATCAGTGGTTGGCAAGTCTTGGGTATGGGGTATTGAGTGTGAACTATCGGTTGTCTGCTGGATATGGGCGGAAATCTTTAGAGATGGGATTTGGCCAGTGGGGTAAGATTGCACATGAGGATGTGATTGATGCGGCTGAAGAAGCGATTCGGATGGGGCTGACTGAAAGGGGGAAATTAGCAATCATGGGCGGAAGTTATGGGGGGTATGAAGCGCTTGCGTCATTGACCTTTTCTCCTGGCTATTTTACCTGCCATGTGGCTGAGCGGGGCCCATCTAATTTGAAGTCTGTTCTTAAATGTGTTCCTCTTTTCTGGGAGTTTACCCCTTATCCACTTGCAGATCAGCAGTGTTTTTTCACAAAAAGTGATTTTATTACATGTATGGGTGGGGATCCCGATACCGATGAGGGGGCAGCCTATTTGGAGAGTTGCTCACCCTTAAACTATATCGATGCGATTCAGGGGCCTCTTCTCCTCACTCATGGGAGGAATGACCATGTGGTGGTGGAGAGCGAATCGGACCAGATTTATCACAAAATGGAAGAGCGGGGGCTCGATGTCCGTTATTTGGTCTTTTATAATGAAGGGCATCGATTTGCCACGCAGGCAAACATTTTATACTATCTCAATGCGGCCGAGATGTTCTTAAGTGAGCACTTGGGTGGGCGGCATATCCCAGTTGATCCAGAAGCTGTGGTTGAGGCCGAAGTTTACGAATCAGCGACCAGGTGAGGGTTTCATTCTTGCAGTCCTTCTGGCTCATGGGGGGAAGGGTGACTACTTTTGGGCTGAGAGGTAGAGGCTGCGGATGGACTCGATGCGGGCGCGGTTGACGCCGAGGTCTGAGTAGCCGACGCGTGAGGCAGAGCGGATTTGGACGGTATTGGTGTTGGGGGCTTGGTAGAGGATGAGGTCATCTTTAAACTTAAGGCGCTTTGAGGTGAAGACAAAGTGGAGGTAGTCGGGGGTGGATTTGACTAGATGTGCATTTGGGTAGTGGGTTTCAATAAGGGTTTTTAGGGTGGCGATGGCATGGGGGCCTCCTGGGAGAGGAGCGGTTGCGTGTGTGGAGTTGGTGTTGGAGGTGCTGATGCAGTTGGGAGCGCGTTGGCATTCGGGAAGTTTGTCGCTTTGGATGGGCCCAACGGCGGGGCGATTATTGGCGATAAAATAGTAGAGGAAGGGGATGGCTAGGATGAGGATAAGAAGGGCAAGCACTTTCTTTAGGGTGGGATGTTTCATTTATTTGTATGATAAAACATTTTGGGCTATTTTGTCTGTTGATTAAGACAAAAGAGTTGTAGAATGGCATGAAACAGTGAATTTGAAAGGAAGGTCGCCATGGACATTGAATTAAATGAAACGATTTATCTCGCCTCGCCATATAATCATGAGAGTTTGAAGGTACGCCATATGCGTTTGCGGGTGGTCAATAGTGTGGCGCGGCAGTTAATCTCTGAGGGACGATTAGTCTATTCTCCTTTGACTCATAATGTTCCCATTGATAACCTTGGCGAGCGTGGGTCCTGGGATACGTGGAAGCGGCATGATCTTAATATGCTGTGTCGGTGTGATGTTCTTTTGGTATTACGACAGGAGGGATGGGAAAAGTCTCCTGGTGTAGCTGGGGAAGTGGAGTATGCTGAGGAAAATCAAAAGCGTATTGTCTATATGGATCCTCCTGCGACCATTCTTGAAATGGTTGAATCAATTCCTGAAGGGCCGTTTGAAGAGTTGTTGCAAAAACAGTCGCAAATTTTTACCGATCGTGACTGGCATCAGTTTCATTCGCCCAAGAATTTAGCGATTAGTTTGATTGTTGAAGCAGCTGAGCTGGCTGAAAAGTTTACCTGGCTTTCAGAAGAAGAGAGTTATTCATTTACCCCTTCAGCACTTGAGAAAGTTAAGGATGAGGTGGGGGATGTCTTTTTAGTGCTCAATTATCTTGCTCACTCGCTTGGAATCAATTTGCTAGATGCGGCGGGGGAAAAAATAGAGAAAATATGTCTCAAGTACCCCGTCGAGCTATGCAAGGGAAAAAATCTTAAGTATACAGAATTGGAAGGGCAAAACAATCCCTAATAAACGGCGGTGCCGACATTCATGTACATCCGAATGGTGTTGATATCTAGGAGGTCATTTTGGGAGCTGGGGTCCAAGGTCATGAATTTGAGCCTTTGCACCTCGACACTCTCCTCTCTTAGGGCGGCTTCCCACCTTTCGTAAGCGCAGAATCGCTCTTGATCTGGATATAGCGTTTGAACATGAGAACCTGCTAACGCATATTTGGCAGGATGGCGTTTACTTGAATCAGTCTCATTTTGCAGAGCGGGTAGTAGCTCACACAAAAGGCGCAGGATAGGCCCATTACCAGCAAATGCGGCATAGTGGATGGGGGTAGCCCGCTGAAAATCTCTTAGAGTTTGGAGGTGTGTATGGATAGTTTCTCTGTGAGTCTCTATCAGCTTTCTTGTCACTACTTGGAGTTCTTCAGTTGGTCGTGAAAGGGCGATAATATGGAAGATACTAAAGTGGCCACAGCAACGTGTACTTTGAAGTTCTTCAAGACGTGATACACCAGGAGCCGGCAAGTAGTCCATTTGCCGGTACTGATGCAATGCAAAGTGGGTAATATCAACAGCCTTAATGGATTCAAAGAATTGATAGGTAGCTTGTGGATGGGCAGAGTGTGGAAATAGGTGCCATGGGGCATAGCCTTGCCGGTTTGGCGCTTCCATATCAAGCCCTTCTTCTTGTAGTAGTTTCAGGACTTCAACATTGCCACACCGGGTTGCATGGTGGGCTGCGATATTTCCATTGCTATCGGGTTTATCGAGCTCTTGTTTCCAGTCCTCGCCAAAGACTTCTTTTGCCTCTTCGATCACTTGTCGGACCATTGGGACCGAACCACCAATTAAAGCAAACTGAAAGTGATTCCATCCATATCCGGTATAGTATGCTCTTGGGTCAGGCATGCCTTTCAGTTGAGCATGAGCACATAGGGTATTGTATGCATCGATTTGCCCACCGAGTGCGGCAAAGTGGATGGGTTGAACAGCCCATGGGTGTTCAACTCCAATGAGGTCATGCTGCTCCACCAATAGATCGATGATTGGAATTCTACCTGCTAATGAAGCAAAATGAAGAAGGGTACAGAAATCGGAGTTTAGGGGGTCGAGGTCGAGTACTTTTTGAAGAACAGGCACTTCACGAACGAGGGATTTGGCATCAATCTGTTTTCCATAACGAAAGGTTCGAATTGAGCCATTTGCTCGAGCAATTCTAGCCACATCACCTGTTGTCACTGCGAGTAATAATCCTTGTCCAAACATGGCTGGATCAAGTGAGCGTCCGCCATCAGCGACTGTTGCAGGGCGGGTGTCGAGACGAGGATCTTCCACCTCATCACTCAGGGTTAATTTGGGAGGACAATAACGGTCGAATCGCTGGCTAGCACCACGTGTAAGCTCCATCACTTCAAAAGATGGTGTGGGGCTTCCTGCAACGGGGAAAGAGTCACCACGTTCACCGCGGCCAGGTTTCTCACATGCAATATCAGGTGGGCATGAGATGGGTCGTAAAAGATCGGTTGTTGTTACCATTCGATTTTCCTCCCTTTTGGCGCTAATCAAGATACAGCAAGGGGGCTTTTTTTAGAATAGTATTAATTTATTTATTTTCGGGATTGACCTTGTTGTAGTGCAGGTTTACAAGGGCAAATAGTCCATACTTAATAAGAACAAGGATGCCAAACCAAACAATAATGTAGACCCACGACATACCGACGTATCGCCAGCCTATTCCCACGAAGTTTTTTGTTCCTATCCCATAGGCGGCCAAAAGGGTGCCTGCCGCCTGTGATAGGATGGTGGCTGAGAAGAATTTCCATTCGGGCAGGGGAGAGGAAAAGAACCACTTTTCATTACGAGTGAGGTAGATGGTGAGGTTGCCTCCGCAGAGTAGAGCCATAAAGGCAAGTGTTCGAGCAACAGTTTTATCCATCTGCCAATAGGAAAGGGCCCAATAATAGAGCCCAAAGGTGGAAATGACCCCAAAGATGGCAAGGCCGATCGCAATTGTCATCACTTTATGCATTTGCCAGTTGGTGGGCGCTTTTGCAACGGGCATGTGGTCATAGGCAATTGCCATAATGGGGAGATCGTTGAGAAGGGCAATGAGAATAATCATAATGGGGGTGAGGGGACGATCGTTGAAGATAATCATTGAAAGGAGGAGGAAGAAGAGGAGGCGACATGTTTCGCTAATCCGGTACATGGCATAGCTGTTCATCCGTCCAAAGACCCGTCTTGACTCTTCAATAGCTGTGCAGATCACTCCAAGTCCCGGCTGAGTGAGGACTAAGTCGCCCGCTGCCCGGGCCGCATCGGTTGCATTGCTCACTGCAATTCCGATGTCTGCCTGCTTGAGGGCGGGGGCATCGTTTACCCCATCCCCTGTCATGCCGGTGATATGCCCTTTTTTCTGGAGCGCTTGGACGATTTCAAATTTGTGTTTGGGGAACACTTCACTAAACCCATCTGCATGATCGATATCGGTTGTTTCCAGGGCACTTGCCGGTTCAATGTGGGTGCCAATGTTTAGGGATTTGGCAATTTCTGTGGCTATTTCTTGGTGATCACCGGTTACCATTTTGATTCCAATACCAAGTTCTTTGATTCGGGAAACAGTCTCGACTGTATCTTCTCGGGGTGGGTCATAGAGGGCGATAATTCCGCAAAGTGTGAATTGATTGGAGCTTGGATCCCCCTTGGCAATGCCGAGCGTGCGCATTCCTTTCTGAGCAAATTGGGAGACTTGGCTATCGATAAAGTTTTTCTCATCATCTGATGGGTGGCACATATCGATGATCACTTGGGGAGCGCCTTTAATCGCGAGGAACTCACCGTTTGGCCCTTTCACATGGGCTTGTGTGAATTTTTTAGAGGGATCAAATGGGGTGAGTTCGATCACCTGGTATGATTGGTCCTCTTTTGCCACTTTGAAGATGGCGAGATCAATGGGGTCGGTACCCTTGGGATCGCAGGCAAAGTGGGCCACTTGTTTGACATCGTCTTCGCTCACTCCTTGTTTTGGGACAACTTGTTTAACAGTGATCACATTTTGGGTGAGTGTTCCAGTCTTGTCTGAGCAGAGGATATCCATGCCGGCAAGCTCCTCGATTGCCATGAGTTTGGAAACAATCGCTTTGAGTTTGCTCATCTGGTTAGCCCCAATTGCCATTGTGACTGAAAGAACTGCTGGGAGGGCGACGGGGATTCCAGCAATCACGATGACGAGCATATAGATCACGATGTCGCCAATGGTGTCATGGGAGGCATTTCCATACTCAAAGCGGAAAAAGAGGGTAGCTAGGATCAGGGCAGCGCTGCATAAGGTGAGGTAAATGAGAAATTTTCCAATCTGAACAATTGCTTTTTGGAGGTGGGACTCGGTTTTTGCTGTGTCAACGAGTTGAGCCGTTTGTCCAAAAAAGGTATTCATTCCAGTCGCAGTGACAATTCCTTCCATTGTGCCGAGTTTGGCAATGGTCCCTGAATAGGCAATGTCTCCCACTTTCTTGTTTACCGGGAGCGATTCTCCTGTGAGGGATGATTGGTCGACAGAGAGGTAGCTGCCTGAAGAGAGAAAGATGTCGGCGGGGAGGATGTTCCCCAGCTTGATTTGCACCACATCACCCACGACAAGTTGAGATGAATCAATATCTTGCCATGTGCCATCTCGTTGAACGCGTGCTTTTAGGGCGAGCTTCTTTTTGAGCGCCTCAATCGCATTGTCTGCTTTGTGCTCTTGGATAAATCCCAAGAGTGCATTAATCAGAAGGAGTAGTGAGATTATGATTAAGTCAGGCCATCGACCGAGAACAGCTGATAGGACAATGGCAATTTCAATCATCCAGGGAATGGGTCCCCAGAAGTAGGCAAAAAACTTAAGCCAGGGACTTGTTTTCTTTTCGCTGATGGCATTAGGGCCGTTGGCAGCAAGGAGTTTAGCCGCTGCATCGTTTGAAAGCCCTTTATCGAGGGATGTATTGAATTGGGCTGCCACATCTTGTGGTGATTTCCCTTCAAATGGATTCTTTTGCGAGTCTGTTCCCATGCCTTAGCCTAACCAACCTATACGTATGGCTAGCACTATGGAGAATTGGGTTAAAGAGCAAGAGGAATTAATCGAATAGAGACTTCACCTTATCGAGGAAGCTCTTCTTCCCCGGTGAATTACTGGGGCTCTCTGTTTTGGCAAACTGGGTTAGCATCTCAGTCTGCTCTTTGGTCAAGTGAACAGGTGTTTCGACTTGAATACGGACGATAATATCCCCATGTCCATGCCCATGCACATTGGCAAAACCTTTCTGCTTGATCCGCAACTGTTTACCTGATTGGGTCCCGGCGGGAATGGTGAGTCGACACTTTTCGCTCAAAGTGGGAATTTCCTTTTTGCACCCAAGTGCTGCTTCTGAAAATGTCACTGGGAGCTCAATGAGAATATCGTCTCCATCCCGTTTGAAAAAGTTGTGGGGAGAAACGGTAAGATAGACATAGAGGTCACCTGGTGGGCCCCCATTTTCACCCGCATCACCGTGTCCCGCCATTTTTAGCCGCATGCCACTATCCACTCCGGCGGGAATCTTAATCTTAATCTTCTGCTTTTCTTTGACCTTTCCAGCTCCATGACATGTGTCACATGGGGTCTTGATCATTTGCCCCGAGCCATGGCAATGGGGGCAAGTCGAAGACATGTTGAAAAAGCCCCGACTTTGCGAGATGGATCCACGTCCGTGACATGTTGAGCAGGTGGTAATGTCAGATTTTGATTTAGCGCCACTTCCATCACACTTTCCACAAGTGATCCAGTTGGTGATCAGTGCCTCTTTTTCAACCCCTTTGGCCGCTTCTTCAAAGCTAATGGTTAAAGAGATCTTCTTGCTCGCTCCTTGCTGAGCATAAGCGCCCCCTTGTCCACCCCCTTCAAAGCCGAAGAATGACTCAAAGCCGCCTCCGCCTCCACCCTGAAATGCACCCATGAATGTGCGCAGGGCATCTTCCATTGAGGAGAAGCCGCCTCCACCACCGCCAAATCCCCCTTGGCCTTGGACCCCTTCTTTACCAAACTGGTCGTACATCCGGCGCTTATCGGGATCTGAAAGAGTTTCATATGCCTCAGAGACTTCCTTAAAGCTCGCTTCAGCCTTAGAATCCCCCTTATTTTTATCGGGGTGATACTTGAGCGCCATCTTCCGATAGGCCTTTTTGATCTCGTCCTGTGAGGCATCTTTTGCAATGCCGAGTGTACTATAGTAATCTGACATAAATATAAGTCAATTCGGGTTTATTTTCTCTTGTACTTAAGTGCTGCTTTAGATTTTGCCCGTTTCTTTATAGAGGGCTTGGCGTAGTAGCGGTTAGCCTTGGCGGTTTTCATCACACCCTCTTTGTCAACTTTCTTTTTTAACGCTCTGAGTGTCTTATCGATGTGGTCGGTTTGCCTGTTGATAACCTTGATTGCTCCCATTTTCTACCTTAAATATCGTGTTCAAAAATTGCTTCGGGTCTATCTCTTGCTATGTTGAGAATCAACCTGGCTCATAATATTATACACTATTTGGAATTTTTACAAGGCCTCGATTGTCTCTTTTTCCCCTTACTTGCCCGGTTCCTTTAAATAATGTATTGTCAAATCGGGCTCTTTGCCCTCCTCATGCCGGCTAAACGCTTGGCAAATGGCCGGTATGAGCCGATCGAGATTTATCTTTGCCACTCCAATATTTTTCTTCGAAAATTGCCCATTTAGTTGTGGGTCTGGGGAAAAAATGGGGAGATTTCCATTCTCAATCTCATCAATTCCAGCAAGATAGGGGGGGATTGATAGATCATATTGACCATCCCTACAGTCAACTTCCTGAGCATATACCCGCTTTTTCCGCGCATCGCTCACAATTAAGTAGTGGTTACAAGTTGAGTCAATGGGGGCATAGAGGAGTAGGCTATTAAAGGGGATGATGGGCAGCTTGATTGCAAAACGGAGTGTCTCGGCAATCACGTGCGACACGCGCAGCCCAGTGAAGGAACCCGGTCCAAGGCCAATTGCAATGAAGTCGAGTGCCTCGAGGGGAGTGTTGTGCTCTTTGAGCATTTGTTCGAGGAGGGAGGTGGTAAATTTGGAATGGGGGTAGAGGTCGGTCTTGATCGATGCAAGGCACGCCTGGTCGTTGTAGAGGGCGAGAATGAGCTCGGGTTGGCTGGTGTCGAGGAGGATAAACTTCATGGTTGGTTGGATGTTATTCATTTGCAAAGTATTAAATGAAATTGGGTAATTAATATCAATCGTTTTCGACTCTTTAGGTGAAAAAATATTACATTTCGTTTACTAATAGAATATAAGTGTTAATTAAAAATGGATAATTAAATTACGCTTGAATTCGGCAAATTGAATTATCTATTTGAAACAAACAGATCACCTGGTAAGATGGATCTTCCTAAATAATACGAGGTCAATAAGTGGCAAAGAAGAAGAAACCGGATTCGGAAAAAATTTCGAAAAAAGCTTCTAAAAAAGTCTCTAAAGCAATCAGTGCGAAGGCAAAAGAGGTTGTGAAGGGGAGTAGGAAAAAGAAAGACAAATCAGTTGTGCTTCCCATCTTGCCGCTTTTAAAACGGTGCCTTTTCCCCAGTATGACAGTTCCTCTTGTCTTTGAGCCTGGACCTCTTTGTGATTTGATCAAAAAGGTAGCTAAGACAGAAGATAAAATGGTTGGCCTCTCTTTGACCAAGGATGAAAAAGCCGACATTTACGATCTGGAATACAACGACATGCACGAAGTGGGGGTTTCTGCTCAAATTGTCAAGGTGGTTTCAATTGAGTCAGGGGGGTGCCAGGTTTTCTTCAACATCATGAACCGGATTCAGTTGGTCAAAGAAGTTGAGAAGAAAAAAGAGAATATTTACGCCGAAGTAGTGACTCACCATGAAAAATCTGGAGGAGAGGAGTCAAAAGTTGTAAAGGCATATGTGGCAAGTGTTGTTCTGACGATTAAAGAGTTGCTCAAGCTCAACCCGATCTATAAAGATGAGTTGCAGATTTTTGTGAGCCATGTCGAATTTATTGAAATTGCTAAATTGTGTGATTTTGCATCTGCCCTAACTGTTGCTAGTCGAGAGGAGTTGCAAGAGATCTTAGAGGCATTTGATATTGAAAAGCGGATCGATCTCACCTTGAAGCTTGTGAAAAAAGAGCTTGAAGTGACTGTTTTGCAAGCGCGTATCCACCAATCAATCGATGTGGAAGTGAGCAAAAATCAGAAGGAATACTACCTCAAAGAGCAGCTCAAGGCGATTAAAAAGGAATTGGGGCTTGAGAAGGATGAAAAGACCCAAGAAATTGAGAAATTCCAAGCGCGAATTGATGAGTTAGAGATTCCAGAAGAGGCATTGAAGCTGATTGAAGAGGAAATAGAAAAGCTCAATTTGCTTGAGACTTATTCTTCTGAGTTTTCTGTGACCAGAAACTTTCTCGAAGTGATCACAACCCTTCCATGGGGGATTTATACCGAAGATCAGCTCGACTTGACTCAAGTGAGAGATGTGCTTGAGGCCGATCACTATGGTTTAAAAGATGTGAAAAAGCGTCTGATTGAATACATCAGTGTGACCAAGTTGAAGGAGATCACCTCACGCTCCGATAATCGCGTCTCGAGAGGGGGAATCATTTGCTTCGTGGGCCCACCAGGGGTGGGTAAGACGAGTCTTGGAAAAAGTATTGCCCGCGCTTTGGGACGTGAATTTGCCAACTTTGCTGTTGGGGGAGTGAGCGATCCAAGCGAGTTGTATGGACATCGACGCACCTATGTAGGGGCCATGCCTGGCCGCTTGATTCAAGCGATGAAAAAGTGTGGAAGTTCTAACCCTGTCATTTTGATTGATGAGGTGGACAAATTAGCAAGAGGGCATCAGGGCGATCCTGCTGCTGCACTCTTGGCTATATTGGATCCAGAACAAAATAACAACTTTGTCGACCATTATGTGGAGGCGGGGTTTGACTTATCTAATGTTTTATTTATCGTCACTGCGAATACGCTCGAGACGATTCCAGGTCCTCTTCTTGATCGGATGGAAGTGATTGACATTGCCGGGTATATGGAGTCAGAAAAGCTACAGATTGCTAAAAAGTATCTGATCCCTAGAATTTTTGAGAAGACAGGTTTGCGAAAGAAAGATTGCCGGCTCCACGATACAGCGGTGAAAGAGGTGATCCATGGATATGCTCGAGAGAGTGGGGTGAGGAATCTCGAGAAATATCTTTCGAAGATTGCGCGAGGGGTGGCCACTGAGGTGGTGTTTGACTATGAAAAGGCGAAGGGAAAGAAAAAACAATTCCCTTGTCGCGTGGTGAAAAAAGAAGATGTGACAGAGTATTTGGGCAATCCATACTTTACCTCAGAGCGATTCCACGGCGATAATCCACCATGTGGTGTGATTATGGGGCTTGCTTACACCTCCTATGGGGGAGCAACCCTTTATGTGGAGAGTTCAAGTAATCCATCCTCTGGTGGTAAGGCGTCGGTTAAGCTGACCGGTATGGCTGGAAAGGTGATGAATGAGTCGGTGGAAATTGCGGCAAACTATGTCCTTTCAAATATCGATAAATATGCTTCAAAAGAGAATGCCGAAAAGATCGTAAAACATGATATTCATCTCCACCTTCCCGCTGGGGCGACTCCTAAAGATGGTCCCTCTGCAGGGATTACGATGGCCACTTCAATCATTTCCATGATTGACCAGCGGCCTGTGAGTGCAGATATTGCAATGACTGGAGAGCTTTCGCTGACTGGACAAGTGTTGCCAATTGGTGGATTAAAAGAAAAAGTGCTCGCAGCCCGATCAGAAGGGGTCAAAGAGGTGATTTGCCCTGCTGAAAATAAGCGCGATTGGGAGAAGCTGCCCGATGAGTTGAAAAAGGGACTGAAAATTCACTTTTGCTCCAATTACGAACAGGTGTATAATGTGGTCTTCAAAAAGAAGAGAAAGAAGGCTGCAAATGGAAAAGCAACACCGAAAAAAAGAGCTAAGCGAAGAAAGAGCACCTAGCATTATTTCCCGCGAGGAGCTTGGCGGTTGGGCCGAGAGTATAAGAAGTGAGGGGAAGACGATTGTCACCCTCAATGGAAGCTTTGACCTTCTCCATGCAGGCCATCTCTACATGCTAAAAGAGGCAAAGAAGCAGGCCGATGTACTCATTGTGGGGCTCAATTCAGATGCCTCAATCAAGCGGTACAAAGGGGAGGATCGCCCCATTATTCCATTAAAATATAGGTTGCAATTACTTGCAGCGATTCGCTATGTTGACTTTGTAACCCCCTTTGATGAGGATACCCCCATTCGGCTGATTGAAATCATTCGGCCCGATGTCCATGTCAACGGGGCTGAATATGGGTCTGATTGTGTCGAAGCGCCAACGGTTGCGGCTTGTGGAGGTAGACTCCACCTCCTCGATCGAGTAGATGGGCTATCAACCTCAGACATAATAGACAAAGTGCAACAGCTATGCGCAAATTAGGGACTGTTAGTCAACAACATATCCTTCCCCTCGTGCGATTTTTCCGCTCTCAACAAATTGAAGTGGTGACTGAAATTGCCGAAGCTAATGCTCAACAGAGCATCGTTTGGTGTTGTGAGAGTGAAGAATTGCTCGAAAAAGCAAAGCAGTTGTTTGATGAGTTTGTCCAAAATCCAGAAGATCCCAAGTTTAGAGTGGAGGAACCCCCTGAGCCCATCCGTGAGCCGGCTGCAGAAGAAAGTGAAGGTTTTTTGGATGAGCCGACCGAAGAAGAGGAGGCTGAAGGGAATCCGTCTGCAGCTGAGCTTGTCCGTCCTCGGCGGCTCGTACAGAGTTCGACTCTCTTGACTAAGTTCTTCCTCTTGTTGTGTCTTGTTGTGTATGGAATTACCCTAACTCAGCGCACTCGTTTAGATCGAGAAAGCTCACCCTCTTTTTTCTTTCCCAAGATGACACCGATCGAGATGGCGTGGATTTACGACTTGCCAATGGCCCTTGTCTATTCGAACCAGCTTGCCGAGGAGTATGAGTACGAGACAAAAGAAGAACTTGAGCAGCTTGGTCCGGGCGCACATGAGTTGATGATGAAGATCACTCATACCCCTTTTTGGGAGGGGATTTATCCCGCCTTGGTCAATTGGGGAGAGGCTGAGCAGCTCCTCAAGGCGCCAAAGTTTGTCAGCATTCGAGAAGGGCAGGTGTGGAGAACGATTACCCCCGCTTTCTTGCATGCTGATATTTTGCATTTGGCTTTCAATATGCTTTGGCTATGGATGTTGGGGCGGCTTGTTGAAGATCGGGTGGGGTTTGTTCGCTATTTGGCGATGACCCTCATTTTTGCCCTTGCGACAAACTTTTTTCAATATTTGATGTCAGGGCCCTTTTTTCTTGGCTACTCTGGGGTGATTACAGGGCTTGCCGGCTACGCTTGGATGCGGCAACGGGATAAGGTTTCTGAAGGGTTCCCCATCCCCAATAATGTCTTTTTTTTCCTCTGGATCTTCGTTTTTGGTCTTTTTGCCATTCAGGTGGTTGCATTTATATTGCAAATCGTTCACATTATTTCCTTTGATATGCCAATAGCTAACACCGCGCACATCACCGGGGCACTATTGGGAATGGGATGTGCGAAGATCCCCCTATTTCAAAGAAAGATTATATGAGTTGTAGAGATTTAACCATACTAGGCTGCTCATCGCAGCAGCCCACACGACACCGGAATCACGGAGCATACTTGCTCCGCTGGAACTTAGAAGGGCTCCTTTTTGACCCCGGCGAGGGGACGCAGCGCCAATTTATTCACGCGGATATTGCTCCCACTACCGTGACCCGAATTTTTGTCTCCCACTTTCATGGAGATCATTGTCTTGGGCTTGGGTCGATGTTGATGCGGTTGAACTTGGACAAAGTGACCCACCCCATCCATTGCTATTATCCAGCAAGTGGTAAACCGTTTTTTGACAGATTGCGATATGGGACCATCTATCACGAAAACATCAATGTCATCGAACACCCGGTGAATGAAGAGGGAATTGTTCACGAAGATGAGACCTTTAAGATTGAAGCTGCATTCTTAGAGCATGGGGTGACAAACATTGGCTGGCGCATTACTGAAAAGGACCAGCTCAAGTTTGAAAAGGATAAGGTGAAGGGAGCGGGACTCCGGGGTTTGCAGATGCGAGAGTTGCAAACTAAAGGGGTTGTCGAAGTTGATGGGAAGGAGATTCAGCTCTGTGATGTCGCTTACTTGCGCAAAGGGGACGTCTTTGCCTATGTTGTCGATACCCGTGTATGTGAGAATGCCTATCGATTGGCAGAAGACGCGAGTCTACTTCTTTGTGAGAGCACCTATTTGGATGAACATGCTCATTTGGCAGAGGGGTACTACCATATGACAGCGACGCAAGCGGCTCAGATGGCTAAAAAGGCGGGTGTGAAAAAACTGATCCTTACCCATTTTTCTGCGCGCTATCCCGAGAGTGAGGTATTTGCCGAGGAGGCGAGAAAGGTGTTTACTGAGAGTGAGGCGGCTGAAGATTTGAAGCGCTTTCCTTTTCCAAAAACAGATGTGCGCTTACCGATTAATCCTCTTCAAGCTCATCATAAATCTCTTGAAGATCCCGAATAAGTAGCCGTGTTTCCTTGTTATATTGGGAAAGGGAGCGGACAAACGCAATCAAATCATTGGGATCATTTTGTTTGCGACTTTTTTGAGCGGCATTCACAAGATTTGTCGTTGGGTTTTTCTCCCCCTTCAAAGAGATAGGCTGTTGGATAAGGTTGCTGAGAATTTCGGCGTTATAGCGAACGGTCTCAGTATGCGCCTGATCTTTTGTCTTCCGGGAGAAATCATCGATATCAAAGATGTTTGATGCGAGATAATGGAGGTTGGTTGGATCCTCTTTTCCTTCAGCCTCATTTCGAATCGCATAGCGGAGAGTCATCAAAAAGTCTTCCACAGTTTTATGCAATTGTCGATTGGGTTGCTGCTCGCCTTCCATCCCTGTTCCTCCGGTCTTCTTGATCGGAAGTTATTCGATTACGCACTTATACTCAAGTAAACTCCAATAGTTGGTTTGCGCCAATTTCCAAATGTGATACAATCAAAGGGATATGAAAAAGTTTCGATGGAAAATTCCTTTACGATTCACAGCTGTGGGCTTTGCAATCGCCCTTTTTCTCCCTTTGTTGAGTGTCATGAATTCGCATCAAATGTTGCGGCCGGTCTCACTTGCGACTGAGAGGGTGGTAAAGGTGGCCCGAGAGTTTGGGAAGAGAGGAGCACTTGCAGGCGTTGGTAAGCCGGGGTATCAACATGTGAAAACCAGCGCGCAGGAAGTGGTGTATAGCAAGGGGATTGACCAGCAGATGGTAGAACACTTTGTCTTTGACCCTGAGAGCGTTTTACAAGATGGGTATTCCCGCTTGCTCAAAGGGGATTCAACAAGCGAGAAGAGTGTCTACCGGGTTGAGATGAATCGCAAGTCCTACATTGTCAAACGGTTTCAAAGCGAGGCAAAGGGAAAGCGGTGGAAACACCTCATCCGCCACTCGCGGGCCCACTTGGCATGGAACCAGGGAGTAGCTGCCGCAGAGCATCAATTTAATGCCCCTAAGCCCTATTTGTTCTTGGAGCAAGCCGATCGCAATTCACCGAAAGTCTCCTATATTGTGATGGAGGCGATTGAGGGGGTGAGTTTACGGGAGTTTATGGAAAACCATCCTGACCCCTCCCTATATGTGCGTGGGGTGGTGCATCAGGTGGTGGATATTCTAAAAGAGATGGAAGGGGCGAGAATGGTGCATGGGGATTTACATGCGGGCAATTTCCTTGTCGATAGGCGGGGAAAGGTCCACTTGATCGACTTTGATCACTCGCGCCAATACCAACAAGGGGCCCTTTTCTACCAAAATGTCCATCGGAAAGAGTGTAAGAAGCTCCTTGATTGTTTTGACTCAAATCCAGTACAGTACGGGTTAATCGAGCAACTTGTAAATGCGGTAGAGTGATGAGAGTAAAAAGTATCTTTCTTGGGTTGATAACAAGCTTTGTATTTCTTGCCACAACGACGACTCAGGCAAGTGCAAGGGTTTATCTCGATCGATTTTTTCACAAATTTTCTTTTGAGCTGACAGGGCAAAATATGCCTGAGTATGATTTTGAGGTGACCCTAGAGCATAAGCTTATTTCAGATGGTACCCTTTCAAAAGAGCAGCTACACGCATTGATTGCCGATGAGCCCGCATTTTTGCAACAACATGGGATCAAGACCCTAAAGCTAGATAATTCCAGACGGAAGATGGTGAGCCTCATTGAGGTGGATGGAAAAATGTATGCGCTCAAAGAGTATCAATGCTTTTCCCTCTGGCGCTCAGTGAAGCAAGCCTTTAAAATTTCTGGTGCTTTCTTGTCGTGGAACAATGCTCATACGCTCTTAGACATTGGCATTCCAACTCCCAAGCCGGTTGCAGCGATTGAAAAGCGAGAAGGGGTGTTGCAACGGCGGGGCTATTTCATCACTGAATATTTAGATGGAACCTCGGGCAAGGAGTATTTTGCCACGAAAGTTGAGCAAGAGGGGTGTGATCAGCTCCTTGCTATCTTCGATCGTTTGCGTGAGCATTACCTTATCCATGGCGATCTTAAACCTGATAACTTCCTTTTTTCCCACCACACCCTTTATCTTCTCGATCTCGATCGGATGCATCAATATAGCATGTCTTCCAAACAATTTTTCTGGATGCACCAAAAAGATTTAGCCCGTTTTGTTGACGATTGGGACGTGGACACGGTTCCGTTGGATCTCAGCTGCCACGATGGCAAAAGCGCAACCGACATTAATCGAATTCTTCATGCCAAGTAGGGGAATGTGAAGAATCTGATCTGCTTGTTCTAGGAGTGCTTTTGAAAGGCCATACTCCTCATTTCCGAAGAGGAGGGTAAAGCTCTTGGGGAAGGTGTAGTCATAGAGGGGCAAAGCATTTTCTGAAGTCTCAATGGCAATAAATGGGCGTGGGAGTAGAGATAGGTCAGGGCATCTTTCTACTGTTACAAATGGGGCGGCACCCATTGATCGGCGTTGCACCTTTTCATTATCCAATCCTGGGGTGTTCCCACCGAGAAAGACCTTGCCGAGGCGAAAGGCTTCGACTGTGCGGAGGATACTTCCCACATTGTGGGCTGAGCGGAGGTTGTCGAGGTAAATGCTGATAGGGGCAAACGGTACATCTGAGATGCGATCGCCAAGACGCACATCCTCAAGTAGCTCATACTCGGGCAAGTCTAAAAACCCCTCGCGCACGTGGGTGTGAAACCGGTCAGAGAGTGCTTCAAAACAATCTTGGACGGGGGGAAGCCCCATCCATTTTTCAATCATGCGATACTGCTCAAGATTGCCACTTTTGCCAATCACCTCTCGCAAGAGCTGGGCGCCAATCTTGTGTTGGCCACAAATTGGCAGCGAGGTAAACTTTCGCTCACTAAGCACTATGCTTGCACCGGTCGACAGAGGAGGTCATCTAACGTCCCTTCAAAGACCCGGTGAGAGTCGGAGGTAAGTGAGATAATCCGATTACATCCGTTGTTGAGCAAGTCCCTATCGTGAGAGGCGACAACCACAGTTCCATCGAAACGATCAATTGCACTAGCTAGGGCGGAGACCGACTCGAGATCGAGGTGATTGTTGGGCTCATCGAGAAGAAGGACATTGTGCTTGGCGAGCATTAAATCGGCCAAAATCAACCGAGCCGTTTCCCCTCCAGAAAGAGTGGCCACCTTCTTAAATGCGTCATCTCCACTAAAGAGAAGCTTACCCAAAGCATCTCGAATATCTTGATCAAAGTTTGTCTTACTCCGCATCTGCAGCCATTCCATGATGGTATAGGGCTTGGATTTATCCACTACCTCTTCGTGGTTTTGAGGGAATAGACCAATGCTTACGTTGTGTCCCGTCTGGAACGATCCACGGGTGCGCTCAAGCTCACCTGCTAACACCTTTAGCAGCGTGGTTTTCCCCACACCATTATTTCCAATCACCCCCACCTTATCACCGCGGGATACCTCAAATGTCATATCCTTCAGGACTGAAAGGTCGTCATATGATTTTGACAGGCCATGACATTTAAATACCTGGTGGCCTGGTGGCTTTTCAGTCTCAAAAACGATGAAGGGGCGCTGAATATTTGAGCGCTTTAGCTCTTGGGGAGTGAGTCTGTCAATCTCTTTTCTACGCGATTGCACCTGTGATGCGCGGGTACCCGCACCAAATTTCTGGACAAAAGCATTGAGTTGAGCAATCTTTTTTTGCTTCGAAGCAATTTCTTGCTCGGCCTGTTGGCGATACTTGGTTTTCGCCTCGAGCATCCCATCGTAGTTGCCTGGGTAGAGAATGATGGTGTCATAGTCAATGTCAGCACAGTGGGTTGCAACCGCGTTGAGGAAGTGTCTATCGTGGCTAATCACAACCAATGTTCCAGTATAGTCATGGAGGAACTCTTCTAACCAACGGATCGATTCAAGATCGAGGTGGTTTGTCGGTTCATCGAGAAGGAGCGCTTCTGGGTTTCCAAAGAGAGCCTGACAGAGGAGAACGCGGAACTGGTGGCTTGTTTGAATCTCTCCAAAGAGCTTGTCAAACTCTTCTTCGGGGATTCCAATACCTGCTAGCAACTTCTCGGCTTCGGTATCAGCGCTATAGCCGTCCTCATCCATAATGATCGCTTCGAGGTCGCCCAAACGCATCCCTTCTTCATCGGAGAGGTCAATCTTCTCATAGAGGGCATCGCGCTCTTCCAGGGCGCTTGCCAAACGCTCGTTCCCCTTAATCACCACATCGCGCACCTTGAACTCCTTGAACATATCAATGTCCTGGCGCAAGTAGCCAATCCTTTCGGGAATTGAGCAGGTGCCCGAGGTGGGCTCCATTTGTTTCATAATAATCTTAAGCAGAGTAGACTTACCCGCACCATTTGGCCCAGTCAGAGCATATCGGCAACCCGAGTTAAATGCGACCGTGACCTCTTCAAAGAGGGTCCGAGCCCCCATTTTCATAGAAATTAAACTTAAAGTAATCATAGAATAAGGATCGTAACATAGGAGGGATTTGAATTGAACCCCTTTGACGAAATAATCCCAAAGTTTTTGACCCACCTCAAGGCGGCCAGGCAGCTGAGCCCCCATACAATCCGCAATTATAGCAGCGACCTGCACCAATTTTTTCACTTTACCTTTCCGAAAGACCCCAGCCTCAATCAAGTATCAAAAGATGAGATCCGCCACTATCTCTCACACCTATACCAGAGCAAAGTGGGCAAGCGGACAGTTTCCCGCAAACTCAGCGCGCTACGCTCCTTCTATCAATACTGCCTTGGACAAAACCTAATAGAAAAAAATCCATTTGATGCAATCGATCGTCCCAAGCAAGACCAACTACTTCCCAAGTACCTCACCAAAGATGAGGTGGATCACTTCTTAGCCCTTCCTCCACTCGACACCTACCTCGGTCTACGCGATCGCTGCATCCTTGAGGTGCTTTATAGCAGCGGATTAAGAGTCTCAGAGCTCGTCGGGCTCAATCGAGAGGATGTCGATTTGAAAGGGCGATGGATCCGAGTGAGGGGGAAGGGGAAAAAAGAGCGAACCGTTCCAATGACCCAATCTGCGGTCCAATGGCTAAAAATCCTTCAGTCGCACAAACACTCTCCAAATAAAGAGAAAAAAGCCCCCATCTTCCTCAACCGATTTGGTAATCGGATTACAACCCGCTCCATCGATCGCCTGTTTGAAGGCTATCAAATTAAATCAGGACTTGCTGTGAAAATCACCCCGCACACTCTGCGACACTCCATTGCAGCCCATCTTCTGGAGGGTGGAATGGATCTAAAAGCGATCTCCGAGCTGCTCGGACACAACTCGCTTTCTACCACCACCATCTATACAAAAGTGACGTCATCACATAAAGAAAAAGTATATAGCAAAGCCCATCCGTTGATGAAGAAAAAAAAGGGAAGATAATAAGCCGGATTCTGTCCAGATCGCCAAGAGATCAAATCAAAAAGGCGACCCTGCAATCATTCATCTAGGAAAGCAGTCACCTGCTTTCTCAAGCGTCCATGCAAGAGGGGTTCTAACCGATCAGTATCCCTCATGCTCCTTGCATCGGATAGGGTTTGTAGCACGCATGGCTTCTCAGCCAGGTGGCCCCCTCACAAAAGGGGCATTTTCACTCTATCTCCACCCAAAAGGTGAAGCGACCTATTTTCTGTTACACTTTCCGTAGCCTTACGGCCCCCAGCCTTTCGCTGGTATCCATATCTTTGAAGTCCAGACTTTCCTCAAGCATTGCTTGCGATTGCCTCATCTTCCCTTTGTTGCTAATTATCCTAAAGAAATCCCCATTTCTACACAAGTATAGAGAGTCACATAAGACAATAGGAGGAGGATGTTAAGTGGGAAAAAGATGGCGACTGTATCCTGCGGGTGGTGGGGGGAGCAGGATACAGGCCATGCTATTTTTAGCTGACGGGCGCTGCCTTCCGTCGGCGACGGCGAGGTGCTTGAGTCGTCGTGTCTACCTCTTGCTCGATCCAGTAGTGGATGCGTGAGCAATGCTCGCAGAAGACCAATTTCTCTCCACGGCGCACGAGATTTTCATGCTGAGCCGTCAAGGTGATGTGGCACCCACTGCAAGTGCGGTTTTCAATCGGCACGACCACGCGATCCTTCTTATTGCGAAGGAGGCGCTCGTATAGCTTGAGCACAGTCTCATCAGCATCGACAGCTAGTGTATTGCGCTCAGTTTGAAGGGTACGCCCTTCCTCATTAATGCGGTTAATCGTCTCAAAAATTTCTTTTTCGATCTCTTTACTATTTTCACAAGTCTCTTCAAGTGAGGCTTTGGTCTTATCGTAAATTTCGATTTCGCTCTGCCGCTTATCCATGATGTTAGATAGGGCATTCTCAATTGCGCTTTTTTCTTTTTCGCAGTTCAGAATTTCTTTATTGAGGGCGTTAAATTCATCAATTTTCTTAACAGAAGTCTGCTTTTCTTCATATTTTGCCATCTTTTCAGAGACTTCGGCAATCTTCTTCTCTTGAAGCTCAGACTCGACGCGTAGGCGCTCGATCTCGTCCTTCTGTTCCACGAGCTGGTTTTGCAAATCTTTTCTTAAAGAATTAATTTGCTCGAGCTCACCTTCACGTTCTTTTTTCAAGCGCATGAGGCGGATCATCTGGACATCGAGGTCTTGGATGCGGAGAATGGTCTTCAGAGATTCTTTCATTTAGTGCTTCCGTAAAACTGATAGCAACACCATACCCCAGCTGCCCCATTTTCCACAAGAGCAAATGTGTTTTTTTTTATAGAAAGGAGGGGCGAGCCTAAAAAGCCGAACTCGTTCTAGGGCGCTACCTGCTGGCTTTTGCAACCGCCACGGGCGGCACAAAATCCGCATAGGTAGCATCCCTAGAATTCCCCAATAATATATTTGGTTGGATTTGGGACGCTTGGTTTTGTATTGGCGGTGTTTTTTGTGATGGGCATTTGAGAATACCCCGCTGATTATATGGGGTTGGATTTGGGGCTTCTGTTTTTTGTATAGGCGTTGGTGGTTCTTGATGGTGGGTGTGTGAGCTGGGGGGGTGGAAATATTCTTTTAGGGTGGGTGTTTTTTCTTGCTTTTGGGTTGGGTGGAGGCGTATACTGGGCGCTTATTGAACTGTTGTGAGGCGAATATGATGGCTGGTCAGAATACGAGAGAGAGTGTGGTGATGGATGGCGCTTTGGAGATGGTGGCGGGGGTGTTTCCCGAGGTGGCTGAGGCGATGAGATGGGAGCTCGCTAGTCAGCGGGGGAGTCTGAAGATGATTGCGTCGGAAAACTATTGCTCGCCTGCTGTGATGGCGGCTATGGGTAATTGGTTGACGGATAAGTATGCTGAAGGGGTGCCTTATAGCCGGTTTTATGCGGGATGTGAGCATGTGGATCAGATTGAGCAGTTGGCAGTTGATGAGGTGCGCAATTTGTTTGGTGCGGATTTTGCCTATGTGCAGCCCCATTCGGGGGCGGATGCTAATTTGATTGCCCTTTGGTCGATGATTACTCATAGGGTGCAGGATCCCGAGCTTGAGCGGCTGGGGTTGAAGAATGTGATGGGGATGAGTGGTGAGGATTATGAGGCGATCCGGCAGAAGATGTGTCAGACAAAATTGCTTGGTCTATCGCTTGGATCGGGGGGACACTTAACGCATGGCTTTCGCCAGAATGTTTCGAGTAAGTTTTGCCAGGCGTTTTCATATGATGTCGATCCGAAGAGCTTGATGCTCGATTATAAGGAGATTGAGCGGGTGGCCAAAGAGGTGAAGCCCGATATTCTACTTGCCGGTTACTCGGCCTATTCACGCACGATTGATTTTGCTAAGATGCGGGAGATAGCTGATTCGGTTGGGGCGACGTTGTGGGGAGATATTGCCCACTTTGCTGGACTTGTTGCTGGAAAGCAGCTGACGGGCAATTTTGATCCAGTTCCATTTTGTGATATTATTACTTCGACTACTCATAAGACGTTGCGGGGACCGCGGGGTGGATTGATCCTTTGTAAAAAGGAATATGAGGAGGCGGTGAAGAAGGGATGTCCGATGGTGATTGGTGGGCCGCTTGAGAATATGATTGCTGCCAAGGCGGTGGCATTTCGGGAGGCTTCCCAACCAGCGTTTGTTGAGTATGCAAAGCAGGTGATTGCCAATAGCCGGGCGTTTGCTGAGCGGATGATGTCTCGCGGGGGAGTGGTGTTGAGTGGTGGGACTGACAACCACATGGCAATTATTGATGTGAAAAGTTCATTTGGCTTGACTGGTCGACAGGCCGAGATTGCATTGAGAGAGGCGAGTATTACATGTAATCGGAATTCGATTCCGTTTGATGCGGAAGGGGCGTGGTATACGTCGGGAATTCGTTTAGGCTCGCCAGCCTTGACAAGTCGGGGGATGAAGGAGGGGGAGATGGAAATGATTGCAGATTTTATCTTTGATCTGTTAAAAGGGACCAAGGCACGGGAAAATAGCCGAGCAAAGGCTGATACTGACCCGAATATGCTAAGAGAAGTGGGTGAAAATGTCGCTTCTTTATTAGGGAAGTTTCCCCTATATCCAGAGTTTGAATTTTGAAGGAGAATCTATGAGTGATGAGACAGGTGTAAAAGAAGAGAAGGGGACTCCGTTTGCGGCTAAGATCGACGAAGTGATCATGCAAAAGCGGCGCATTTTCCTCTGTCAACAAGTCGATGATAAGCTGGCTAAAGAAGTGATTCGGCAGCTCTGGTATTACGAGTCGGTTGATCCGACTAAACCCATCGTGGTGGTGATTAATTCTCCTGGAGGTTCTGTTGATTCGGGCTTTGCCATTTGGGATCAGATGAAGATGATCTCATCTCCCATTATTACCATTGTTTGTGGCTTGGCCGCTTCAATGGGATCGGTGCTTAGCCTTGCTGGAGATAAAGGGTGTCGATTTGCCACCCCCAATTCGCGTATTATGATGCACCAACCCCTCATTGCAGGGACTATTCAAGGCCAGGCAACTGACTTGGAGATTCAGGCAAATGAGATCCTGAAGACTCGAGCCGCACTTGTCAAAATTTACGCTGAAGCATCGGGTAAGAGTGAAGAGGAGATTGATGAGAGCATTGATCGAGATCGTTGGTTTGGGGCGGATGAGGCGCTTGAATTTGGATTGCTTGATAAAGTGATTAACTCCTACAACGATTTGCCAGGTGATGTATCCAAGTAGTGCGGTTACTTTTGATAAGTATCAAGCATGCGGAAATGATTTCATTTTGATTCAAAAGGGGCGGGGAGAATTCCTCGACCCTGATTCGATTCGCCACATGTGCGCTCGCAAATATGGTGTGGGAGCCGATGGGGTAATTGTCTATGACGTCAATGGGACGTCAATTTCAATGCATATTTTCAATGCCGATGGGAATGAGGCGCTCATGTGTGGCAATGGCGCGCGCGCGCTTGCTCAACATGCGATTGATCGATTGGGTGTGGCAGCGGGCGTGTTGGAGACGCGTGTGGGGGGCTATCCATTTCGGTTGAGCGGGGGACAAAGTGCAATACTGATGCGGGCTGTGACGCAGGTTGAGGAGGGGATTGTGCTTGATGGGGAGCATACGGGGAGCTTTGTCCATTCGGGGACGCAACATTTGGTGATTTTTACCCAAGAGTTAGCGGGGTTTGATCGATTGGCGAAGGGGTATCGCCACATGGAGCGGTTTGCCCCTACTGGGGTAAATGTCAACTTTGCCAAAGTGGTGGGGGATGGGGATGTTCTTGTGCGCGTGTTTGAAAAGGGAGTTGAGGATGAAACGGAAGCATGTGGAACGGGCGCTTGGGCTGTTGCTCACTTAATGCATCAGGCCAAGCCTAAGTTGGAAAAAATTTCGGTCGGCTTTTCGAATGGAAAAGCCCTTCTATTCGCCAAGGAACAAGGGGAGTTCTGGATGAGTGGCGAGGTAAAATTTGTCTTTTCGGGACAGATTGATTTGAAATCGTGGTAAAAAACACATCTTTTTTGTATGATACTCTGAATGTGATGGTTTGCCTATGAATAGAGGGCAAGCATCGCGCAATGCTAGCAGATTATTTTTGAACAAGGAGCGATGGAATGCTAATTGGAGTGCCGAAAGAGATCAAGAATCACGAATACAGAATTGGGTGTACCCCCACAATGGCGATGGGGTTAGTGGAAAATGGCCACCAGGTGTTAATCGAAACAAAAGCTGGCGCGCGCATTGGCTTTACCGATGAGATGTATCGGAGTGCGGGGGCAAAGATTGTCAATACTCCTGCCGAAGTGTATGGGGCGGACATGATCATTAAGGTCAAGGAGCCTCAACCCTCTGAGTATGAGTTGATGAAAGAGGGACAAATTCTCTTTTGTTATCTCCATTTGGCTCCAGATCCACAGCAAACTGAAGCGCTCTTGAAGCAGAAAGTGGTGGGGATTGCCTATGAAACGGTGACAGATGATCTGGGACGCTTACCACTCCTGGCGCCGATGAGTGAAATTGCAGGAAGGATTTCCGTACAGGCAGGGGCTGCGAGTTTACAAATGGCCAATGGGGGCAGGGGGGTGCTTTTGGGAGGAGTTCCAGGGGTGTTACCTGCGGAGGTAGTTGTAATTGGTGGAGGTGTTGTGGGGACCCAGGCGGCCATGATGGCGATGGGCCTCGGGGCAGATGTGACCATATTAGATAAGAATTTGGCCCGCTTGCGCGAGCTAGATGCTCTTTATAACGGGCGGTTGAAAACCCTTTTCTCAAGTCCGCAAATTATTAAAAAGCTCCTCTCACATGCCGATTTGGTCATTGGGGCTGTGTTGGTTGCTGGAGCAAGAGCGCCCATGTTGGTGGATGAGAGTACGATTAAAAGTATGCCCTCAGGCTCTGTTTTGGTCGATGTGTCGATTGATCAGGGGGGGTGTTTCGCTACTTCAAAGCCCACCACTCACCAAGATCCCACCTATATTGTGCATGATGTGGTCCATTATTGTGTGGCAAATATGCCAGGTGCTTGTGCGAGAACGGCGACTCAGGCACTCACAAATGCCACTTACCCCTATGTTTTGAAGATTGCTGGTGAAGGTTATGAGGCAGCATTGCGCTCAGATGCCCATTTGATGAGAGGGCTCAACGTTTACCGCGGGCTTGTGACTAATCAGTTGGTGGCAAATGAGTTGGGATATGAATACCATGCTCCAGGAGCTGTTGTTGGAACGATGGCGCCACGCATGGCGTAGAAATCAAGTTGGAAAGAGTAAATCCAAACTTGAATTGTTTTCTGAAACTTTGCATGTTGAGGGGAAGTAACTATGCAAGAGGCTAGTGTGCTGGGAGAACTTCCCTTTACAAGTTCGGATTTCGAAAAAGCCAAGGGATTTGCGGGGACTGGAAACATCCGCAATGTGATCTTTTTCGATGGAACTTACCAGATTGAGGTAAGAGATGATGAAGTGGGTCAAAACTTCTGGATCTTCTTGCAGCTCAACGATCAGATGCGCGTATCCGATTACTTCTGCACCTGTGAAAGTGCCGAGCAGACAGGATCGTGCGTCCATTTAGCCGCAGCCTTCCAGCAAATTTTTAAGAAGGGGGCGTTGCCAATACACGTCCGTTTCCAAACTTCGCTATTTAACCATCTATTTGAAAACACCTCTCGTCGAGTGGGCTATTCGGTTGAGACCATCATAACCCAAGAAGGGGAGAATTATGTCTGCCTTTCTGACTCAAATCAGGTGCTATTTCGGATGCGCCCGTTGACCGATTGGGCGCGGAGTATGATCAAAGAGTTTGTGTTTGAGCGGGTTGAAGCGACTGAAGAGACTTCCATCTACCTCTCCAACCTCGATCCAGAAGAGATGAAGCGATATAAGAGGGGCAAAGGGGCGCATCATGTCCACTATGCCCTTTCCTATTTAGCCGATATGGCCAAGTGGGCGATGTGGATGTATGATGATGATCTACTCACCGGCACCCGCCTCTTTGATGAGGAAAAGTCCCTTCCAAGACGTATTGAGCTGAAGTTTAAAGATATTGAGTTTGAGTTTTATATTGCCAAGGTGAATTGGCCAGAGCTCATCCCCTCACTGCAAGAAGTGGGAGCGCCCATTACAGTCTATGAGTTTGATGATATCCAAATCGATTCAATAGAGTATCTCCAGGATGAAACCAAACTGCTGATTCATACCCACAAACTGGAAAAGTCCAAGACAGATCGCAATCATGAGGATGTCATCGAATGGGAAGATTGGACCTTCCGCCCCAATGAGGGGTTCTTTAAGAAAGGATTTGATGCGCTACTTAAGCAAAAAGAGATTGAAAAGGAGCAAATCCCCAATTTCTTGCGCAATCACCCCGAGCTGCTTAGCCGCTTTTTAAAAGGGTGTCAATACTCAACAGAACCCATCAAGGCCAACTATGATCTTCACTTTGATGATGAGTCAAACTTACACATTGAGTGTTGGGTATTTGACGAGGGAGATTTACAGAAGAGCCACTCCCAGTTTTTTGACTCATGGGTGTATGTGGAGTCCAAAGGGTTTTACCGACTCACCGACCTACTCTTCGATGGAGTGAAAAAAGTGATTCCCAAAGAAAAGGTGGGAGAATTTGTCGATCGACAAAAGAGCTTTTTGAACCTCCATGAAAAGTTTCAAATCCACCTTTCTAACATTGATACCCATCTCAATTACCAGATGAAGGCAGATGGAATCCACTTTAATATCGAGACGACAGGCATTGAAAAAGATGGGGATTTTGTCGATTTTGGCAAGTGGATCTATGTAAAAGGACATGGTTTTTATGGCAAAGGAATGGGGTCTACGAGTAAGCAGTTGCGTGGGCGCACCTTTATTCAGTCCAATCAGATTTCTCGATTCATCAACAAAAACCGAGAAGATCTCGAGCATGTGCGTGGATTCTTTCACCATAAAAAGCATATTGAGACCGTGGGACTTGATATTGAATTTTCTCGCGGAAATGAGATTATAGTGACCCCCTATTACACTACGCTTGAAGGGGTGGATCCAGATACCATCCAGTTTTATGGCGATTACGTCTTCGTTGAAGGCGAAGGGTTTTCTGCAGTTCCCGAATCGATGCGCATTCCTGAAAGGTATTACGAAAAGAGTGTGATCCCGGCCGATCAGTTTGATTACTTCCTCAAGCAAGAGCTTCCTCGTATCCAACCTTATGTTCATAAACTCGATCACAGGCTAGTTGAGCCAAAAGAGATTACACTTCAGCTGAAGGCCCTTTTCAAAGGGAAGCAGAAAGGGGAATGGATCGTTGATTTGCGTTACTGCTCTGAGTTTGGGGAGGTGAGTGTTTTTGAATTGTGGCGCTTTATGCACAACTTCCAGTCATATGCATTGACCAATGCTGGACTCATCAACATGAAGCAGCCCCGCTACGGGTGGATGCAACGGATTGATGAAGGGAAGTTTACCCCGCCTGAGAACTTCCTCACCCTCTCGACCCTTGACTGGGTCCGTCTCAATGCCCAAGAAAAAGTGGTCATGCCCAAGAAGATGAGCAAGGAAATGGCCAAAGTGGTCGATAGTCTCAATGCGCTCTATGATCCCGATGGGCAAAAAGTTCCCGATACTGCCGGGTTTGAAAGTGAGCTGCGCGCTTATCAGACAATTGGACTCAAATGGCTCTGGTATCTTTACTACAATGGGCTGTCGGGCGGGCTGTTATGTGATGAAATGGGGCTCGGAAAGACTCACCAGACTATGGCGCTCTTGTCAGCTGTTAGAAACAGTGTAGCCGCAAGCGCTGGCAAATTTATTGTTGTCTGCCCTACCTCTGTTATCTATCACTGGTACCAGCTCATTGAGCGATATATCCCCGACTTTAATGTGACCATGTACTATGGCACGTTCCGCAATCCGAAAAAACTCAAACTCCACAACGATGTGATTTTGACCACCTACGGAGTGTTGCGCAGTGACCAACAAATCTTCAAAGAGATGAAGTTTGAAGTGATGGTGATGGACGAAATGCAAGTGGCCAAAAATGCCCGCTCGCAAATTAATAAGGTGCTTAGAGCCGTCCCTGCCACGCTGAAGATCGGATTGACCGGTACCCCGATTGAAAACTATACTCTTGAGCTCAAAGCGCTTTTCGATGTGATCCTTCCCGGTTACTTCCAATCGGATAGCGACTTTAAAGAGACCTATGCAATTCCCATCGAGAAGTTTGGCGATCAAGCAAAAAGAGTCGAGTTAGGAAAACAAATCCATCCCTTTGTTCTTCGTCGGAAAAAAACTGAAGTGCTTAAAGATCTTCCCGAAAAAATCGAGCAGGTGTGCACCATCGATCTCTCCCCCGAGCAGCATAAACTCTACAAAGAGACCTTTATGCAGTCTCGCGATACCCTGGTCGAAGAGAGTAAGGATCTTTCCAATAACTCATTTAATCTCCACGTTTTTGCCCTCCTCAGCCGGCTCAAGCAGATTTGTGACCACCCAGCGCTGGTCAATGGGGATATTGAAAATGCCTCAAAATATGAGAGTGGCAAGTGGGAGCTTTTCCTCAATATCCTTGAAGAGGCACGCGAAAGTGGGCAGAAATTGGTGGTTTTCACCCAATATCTCGACATGCTCTCCATTTTTGAGAAACACTTTGAAGCGGAAAAGATCGGCTATGCATGCATTCGGGGATCGACCCGCAATCGGCATGAGGAGATTAATCGGTTCAATGAGGATCCCACCTGTGAGGTGTTCATTGGCTCCCTTCAGGCGTGTGGATTTGGAATTGATCTGACTGCCGCTTCCCTTCTCCTCCACTATGATCGCTGGTGGAATCCCGCCAAGGAGGATCAGGCTACCGATCGGGTTCACCGGATTGGCCAGAAGAAGTGTGTCAATGTCTATAAGGTGGTTTGTCGCAATACGATTGAGGATCATATTCACAATATTATTCAGCGAAAGCAGCAGTTGGTTTCGACGATTGTGGGTTATGATAGTCCGGATGAGATGTTGAAGTTAGACCGATCCGAACTAATAAGCCTTCTAAACAAAATAAACCAAGATTTAGAGTGATTTTTATTTAAAGGAAGGGCGAGCTCGTTTTTTCGGCTCTGTCGAGACATCTCCCCCTTCAGGGTATTCACCCTATAC
>JAJACM010000028.1 GCA_022601545.1 Chlamydiia bacterium
CCCTCTCTTTATTTCTCGCGGTCTTTACCATTGTGATTTTGGCGCCTGTTGTGGAGGAGTTTTTATTTCGCGGAGTGTTGTTTAATTGGCTCCGGACCCGCTATTCACTGAGCGCAAGTATCATTTATAGCAGCTTGCTGTTTGCCTTTTTCCACTATTCATCTCTCCACTCATATGGAAATATTCCCCTCATCGCCTCTTTGTTTGTCTTTGCTTGCTATTTGAGCTTTGTCTATGAGAGGCAACGGTCGCTAATTGCGCCGATTACTTTACACGTGACTTTCAATGCAATAAGTGTTATCAACATATTATTACTAATGTAATTGCGTGGAAGGGTTGTGCCCCTTTTTTCTGTTCAACATAAGAGTTTTGGCATTTCCGATCGAGGATTGGTCCGCCCGAATAATGAAGATGTCTATTTAGAGCGCCCAGAAGATGGCTATTTCCTTTTGGCTGATGGGATGGGGGGACATCAAGCGGGAGAAGTGGCCTCCAAAGAGGTGGTCTCCTATATTGAAAAGCGGATGAGTAGCCTCCTCTCTTCTGGCGAGCCGTTTGCCTCAATTGAGAGTGTAGCCAAACAGCTCAAGCAGCTCATTGAAAATGCAAGCAGCTGGGTCCACTATCTCGGCTCTTCCCATGATCATCTAGAGGGAATGGGATCGACTCTTTGTATGATGCTCTTTTTCCAAACCCATCTGATTTGCGCCCACATTGGCGATAGTCGGATTTACTCGTTTCGCAATGGGACGCTCTCTCAGCTCACAGAAGATCATTCGGCCTATCGCCGGGCTGAAGCAGGACCCTATCGGGTGCTCACGCGAGCTGTGGGGACGCAGATGTTGACAGAGCCTGAAGTTTCGATGGTGCCGGTTCAATTGGGCGATTTTTACCTCATGTGTTCTGATGGCTTATCCGACCTAGTGAGTGATCAGGTGATTGGGGAGATCTTATCGCTGTCGGCCACGATTCAAGAAAAGAGTTTGCGCCTTGTTGAGGAGGCCAAAGCGATGGGTGGGCGAGACAATATTACCCTTGTACTTGTGGAAGTGATCTAGTATACTCTCCTCCATGGAAAGCATCTATTTAGACTATAATGCAACAACCCCGCTCGATCCTGCAGTCCTGCGGGTGATGGAAGAGGAGATGAGGCGTGGTCCTCAAAACCCATCGAGTGTCCACCGCCTCGGGCAGCAAGCTAAGGGGCGGCTCAACCAAATGCGCGCCTTGTTTGCCAAAACTTTTGGCTTTAGTGAAGATCGGATCATTTTTACTGGCAGTGGAACTGAAGGGATGAATATGCTAATTGGTGGGCTGAGAGGGCATGTTATCTCAACGATGATTGAGCATGCGTGTGTCATTATGGCGCTAAGACGCTCTGGCTTGCCCGTCACCTACTCTCCAGTTGATGAGAGGGGGAAGCTCTCCCTTGAAGCGATCAAAGAGGCGATTACCGATCAGACTGAAGCGATTGTTCTTTCTTGGGTCAACAGCGAAACAGGTGTGATGTACGATTTAGAAGAGCTCAGCGCCCTTGCTCACGCCCACAATGTCAAGTTGATCATTGATGGAGCGCAAATGTTAGGGAAAGAGGTTTGCCACATTCCCAAAGAGGTGGATGCGATCTGCTTTTCAGCTCATAAGGTTGGAGGGCCCAAAGGGGTTGGAGTGGTCATGGTGCGCGATGACTTTGAGCTTATCCCATCGATTGTGGGAGGGGCTCAAGAGTTTGGTCTGCGTGCAGGGACTGAAAACATGCCCGCCATTATGGGATTTGCAGAAGCCCTCAGGCAAATTGATCCCGCACAGTTTGAGCGGATGCGCTCTTTAAGAGACCTTCTTGAAAAGGAGCTTTCCGATGTGTGCATTATCAACGGACAAGAAAAGCGAGTCTCGAACGTCTCCAATCTCTACTTCCCCAACATTGATGGGGAAACGCTGATGATTTGCCTCGATCAAATGGGGATCTATGTGAGTATGGGCTCTGCCTGTTCAGCAGGAGCGATTGAGCCTTCCCGGGTGATTGGAGAGATGGATCCCACAGGTGAGCGGACGGGACGCTCTATCCGCATTTCAATTGGAAAAGAAACAACCCGCGATGAGATTATTAGAGCGGCAAATCAGATCAAAGAAGTGCTCAGATCAATAGGTTAGTCGTGAATCTTTTTTGTATAGTCAAAGTCGTAGTAGCACTTTGAGATGGGCTCGTCTTCATTCCCTTTAAGCTTCACAGATTTTTTTGCCCGACACCTCACCCTTTTGTGGTATGGACGGACGCTAATTTTCCCATCCACTAGCTCACATGTGAAGTGGTAATCGCACGCTTTTGGCTCGAGTTCCATAGGCTCCACCTCAAAGAGTTGGTTGAGCTCATCAAGGCTAGGATATTTTTTCGTCACGCGATAGAACACTTCGCCGATGATCTCAAACACAGTCTCGCACGCCAATTCCTCATCAGCCAATCGCTTACGCAATTTTTTTAAGATCTTTTTTTTGTGCTTATTTTCCATCAGCGATTTTCTTGCCTATTATAGCAAAAACACTGAAATTAGAGGGTGGTCACCCGAATTTTTTTCTCTTCCATGAACTCAGTTTCTTCTAACTTGAGCTCAAATTGACCAATACGAACCCGGTCCCCTTTATGTGGGTGATCTTTGAGATTTTTACTCATCAGATCTTCAAGGGTCTCAAACCGACTAGAAGGAATCGATATCCCGAGCTGAATATTAATATCTGTTACATAAGTGTTTGCGGGAAAGAGCCGATCAATCACTGTGCGACTTCGAAGAGGAAGTGGCATATGCTCAAGATAACTAATATGGAAAATATCATTGATAATTGAGTTGAGGGTCAAAATCCCAACTGCTGTCCCCTGCCCATCCAAAACAATGGCAATATTTTGATTTTTCCACCGGAACTGCTTGATCACTTGGTAAAGGGAGTTTTCTTTTGTGATGTACCAGGGTGAGCGGACATAATCCCGAATAGGCACATCATCTGAGAGGCGGAGCAAATCACGCAAATAGCAAAGCCCTAGAATATTCACCTTCCGCTTGCTATAAACGGGGACGTAGGCCAAGTTAGTCCCCTTGATCAGCCGCTTCAAATCTCTCACCGTAAAGTCAGACGGGGCCATCAGCAACTCATCGATGGGAGTGAGAAAGTCCATTGGAGTGGCATTTTTCAGCGCAAATATTGCGCTTGTTGACGCATCAAGCTCACTTTGATCAGTCGACTCAATCGCCTTTTGCAGCTCCTCACGGGACAAGAAGTGTTGATTATTGTGGGGACTCTTGAATAGCCAGTTAACAAAGTTACAGAGCAAATCGAGTAAGTAGATAATCGGTGTGAGGAGCTTGGAGAGGAAATAGATCACCCCAATTCCCATTTTGGTCAACGCTTCTGGGTGAGAGCGAGCGGCAAACATGGGCGAAAGCTCAGCAAAAATCAAGACCACAATGATCTGGGAAAGAGGTGACCAGTCGGGATTAATTCCAAGTGATGTATAGAGCTGACGAGCTGTTTGCGCGCCCACCTGCAGCGATGCATTGACCCCAAAAAGGGTAGTGCCAAATAAGTATGAGGGGTGTTGTAATAAATAGGAGAGCCAAAGCGCTTTTTTATTATTCTGACTCACATAGTACTGGAGACGCACCCGATCAAATGAGACAATGGCCATCTCCATCATGGTAAAAAAGGCTTGAGTAAACAAGAAGACGATGGTGAGGGCAAGGAAATAGACCCAATGATTCATCGATCCCTCCGTGCTTCTTTTTGCTCTTTTGTCGACTGTAGCTTGCGAATATAGACTTTCTTAACCACAGTTGAAGAGGAGGAAAGAATGTAAAACAAAAGGTCGTTATGGACAACACGGGTGCCCGCCTTTGGTATATCTCCTAAGTGCTCAATTAACCACCCTCCAACCGTTGCCATATTGTTTAAGCTGGAAAGAGAGACCTCAAATAAATCCTCCAGCTCTTGAATCTCTAACTTCCCATTGGCAATAATCACATCGGGACTTGATTGGGTATAGTCAAGCGCCTCATCTCGCTTATCTTCAATCTGCCCCAAAACCAGCTCAACAAGATCCTCTTTGGCAATCAACCCTGAGATGGTCCCATGCTGATCGACCACAATGGCAATCTCTTCACCTGCTTGGGTAAATTGCTTCAAAAGTTGCTTGGCCTTGACAATTTCAGGCACATACATGGGCTTCGACAAGTGCTTGCGCAAGTCGTCTGTCGAATTGATCTCATTTTTATGCATGAAATAGTGATCTGCAGAGAGGATCCCGAGCAAATCATCGTCATCTTCGCCAAATATGGGGATTCGGGAACACTCCTCATCCACAAAGAGATAGGTTAAGTGGGAGAGCTTCTCATCTAAGCTAAATGAGATCATCTCCTTCCGCGGTCGTTTCAGCTCGTTGACCACCTGCTCTTCAAGGGTCAATACCCCCCGAACCAACTTCATCTCCTCTCCCCCAATCACACCAAAATCGCGCGAATGTTTCAGCGCATGTTGCAACTCATCCAGGGAAATGGATTGCTCCCGCTTCAAATAGAAAAAGAAAAACCGGCTCACCCCTCCTGCAATCCACGTCAGTAAGATTCGCACTGGCGCCAAAGCCTTCCGAATCACATAGAGGACAGGCCCCATCCACGTTGAAATCTGCACATTGTGATTGAGCGCAATCGATTTTGGCAACACCTCACCAAAGACCAAAGTGAGGGCTAAAGGAAAGAGGACGGCAAGTAAGAGATTGGTGCTGTCATTAAAGATACTTGCTACTGTACTCTGTACCAAGATATTGACCGCCACATTAATCATCAAAATAGTTACAAGAAGTGACTTGGGCTTTTCGAGGAGGCGACTAACTATCCGGCGTGCCCGCGATTTGTCATGCTCAAACAAGCGCACCTTCAGCGGAGAAAGGGAAAAAAGGGCAGTTTCAGAGGCTGAAAAGGTTCCAGATAGGATGATAAGTATGGCAAGGAGAATGATTAATAATGTCAGCGGCATGGGATTCTCGACTACTTAAAGAGCACCTTCGTCTGACCTTCTGGGACCACACCGAGTCCCTTCATCAGGGTCATCCGCACCCACTCTGGATCACTTTGTGAGTTGATTGAGCAAACTAACTCTTCTTGCTCTAAAAGTGCCTCTTTGCGCTGGACTTCTAGCGTAGTGAGTTTAGATTGAAGGGCTTGATAGGCCACCTGCTTTTTTCCAATCATGTGAGATTGGACGAGCAAAACCCCGCAAATAAAGGCTCCTGTCCACCACCAACTCAAAACTTGCGCAATCAGCCACTTCATACACTATATATAGCACAAATAGGGCTTATTCAAAAAGAAAGATCTATTTACCTTTTCGACTCAGACAACATCTTGATCTCAAACCCAATCCCAGCCAGCTCTTCATTGAGACTTTCCATCTTCGCTTTCAATAACTTCTGAAGGTCCATCATCTCGGCAAACTTCTCAGTCACCCCCACAGGCGACTCTTCGGCTTGAACCTGATTCAGCTCTTCTATTCCCCTCTCATCTTTTTTCACAGGCTCCTCCTCTTCTATCGTGGATACTTGCGCTTTCTCGACGTCTAAATCCGGTCTAGGCAATGATGCAGGCGCGGGCTCAGATGTCAGATCAGGGGGCGCGGGCTCACTGGGTAATTCTGACGACTTGAAAATGGGGACACTCTCCACTTCTACCGGGTCGGGTTCGTCAACCAGTTTTGCTTTTTGGCTCTCAAACTGAGCCTTCCAATACGCCTCAATTTCCTTTTCCTTTGCCTCATGGGTGGGGTCAAATTCTTCTTCAATTGCCTCATCACGCAAGACAAAAGCAGTAGGAGCAGGCGCTTTTTTCTCCTCGAACACTTTCTTAGGTTGATCGGCATACTCCTCAACTTGAGCATCGTTGAAAATTTGCGCATTCACAACTGCCTTATTCATCAACATAATTGACTCGTAGAGCGGAGAGGTGCCAGCATCGAGACCATCAACAATCTCGCTAACATGAGCCATGAATGACTCGAAGGCTGAATCGTAGGCTTGAGTCAACCCGTCCGCCTGATCGCCAAGCGCTTTCAACTGCCGTTCATATGAGCTTTTCTGCACCTTGCGCAGCTCTTCTAAAGCTATCTCTTTTGAAATCTTTTCGCTCGACAGCTTATGGAGCAAATCAATCGATTGGTTGAGTACCTGGCGGACATCTTCGGCAAGTGTCGGCTTTCTCGGAACTAGCGAACTCGAAGCCATTGTTTCCCCTCTCTTAAATCCTCATTTCACACATTACAAACTTTACCCCTTTTCAGTAAAGAGTACAGTGTAATCTGATCGTAGTTGAAACTTCAACTAAAAAGAAATTTTCAGATCGGGGAAGCTAAAATTCCGCTACACAACAGGGGTCACGATCCCTTTTTGCATCATATATTTTCCGCCCCGATCTTTGTAAGAAACCAGACATGATTTCTCCGCTTTCAAGAAGACAATCTGAGCAAGACCTTCACCAGCATAAATCTTAGCAGGAAGTGTTGTCGTGTTAGAAATTTCGAGTGTGACATACCCTTCCCACTCTGGCTCAAATGGGGTCACATTCACAATAATTCCACACCGCGCATAGGTTGACTTTCCAACACAAAGCGTGAGGACGTCGCGAGGAATGCGCATGTATTCCACTGAGACCGCAAGAGCAAAGGAGTTGGGTGGGATGATGCATTCATCTGCTTCCACATCTATAAATTCACTGCTGTTAAACCCTTTTGGATCGACAACCGAGTTATTGACATTGGTGAAAATCTTAAACTTGTTTGAAACCCTTAGATCATACCCATAGCTCGATAGCCCGTAGCTAATGATCTTTTTGTCGCCCACTTTACTCACGTGATGGTCAACAAATGGCTCAATCATACCATGCTCTTCGGCCATATATTCTATCCATTCATCTGGCTGTACACCCATATTTGCACCTCATTTGCATAATTTGTTCTAGCTTCACAATTGTAATTCTTGATAGAGTTTTGGTAAACATAGAAAGTGAAGGAACTGGTGTGCAAAACAGAAGCGAGTCGGCAGAATTTCAGCTTAAAGATGAAGCATATGAAGTTTCTCTTCGCCCAAAAGGGCTCAAAGACTTCGTCGGTCACGAGTCGATTAAGAAGCGGCTGAATGTGCTCATCCAAGCCTCCAAAGAGCGAAACGATCCTCTCGGTCACATTTTGTTCAATGGGCCACCGGGACTTGGAAAAACAACGCTGGCCAATATCATTGGCAATGAAATGGGGGCCAATGTGATTGTCACTTCGGGCCCTGCCATTGACAAAGCGGGCGATTTGGCCGGCATCCTGACCAACCTCGATGAAGGAGACATTCTATTTATCGATGAAATTCACCGTCTCAACCGGACAATTGAGGAATATCTCTACCCAGCAATTGAGAATTTTACCCTCGACTTAATGCTCGATTCGGGACCGAGCGCAAGGAGTGTGCAGGTGGGGCTCAATCCCTTTACTCTGATTGGTGCGACGACAAAAAATGGGTCGCTCAGCGCTCCCCTCCGCTCACGATTTCACTCCACTTTTCGCCTCAACTACTACTCGATTGAAGCGTTGAAACTAATTGTCGAGCGCTCCAGCCAGTTACTCGGAATAGAGATGACGGATGAAGCATCGCTTGAAGTGGCCAAGAGAGCTCGAGGAACACCCCGAATTGCCAACAATTTGTTGCGATGGGTGCGCGACTTTGCTCAGATCAATCAATGTAAAGTGGTCGATCAAGCGATCACTGTTGAATCACTGGAAATGCTCGAGATCGATGACATAGGGCTTGATGAAATGGACAAGCGAATCTTATCGATTATCATTGATCATCACAATGGCGGGCCTGTTGGGCTCAATACTATTGCTGCTGCAATGGGCGAGGATGCCACAACTATTGCCGAGGTGTATGAGCCCTATTTAATCATGCAAGGCTTTATCAAACGCGGCCCGAGAGGGCGTGAGGTGACGCAAATTGCCGTTGATCATGTGAAAAATAGCGACTAGCAATTGCACTATTAATAGTTTTATAGTAATATGGCGCCTTAAAGAAGGAGCCTGAAATGTCCCGTTCCATTAGTCGTTTTGTTTGTCTTTTTTTTCTTATGCTCAGTGTAGGCGTCATCTTTGCCAGTGAGTCCGAAACTACCACGATGAATGGGGATGAGTTCACTCCCCCAATGATTCGCGTATTGGTTAAAGAAAATAGCCCCGGCGCTCTTTTGGAAGTGAAGGGTGGGTACAAGATTTATAACCCACAAAATGGCAAACAACTCAGCTCTGGGAAGAAGAAACGGTACTACGTCATTCCTCACAAAGATGGGATCAAATGGGGTGAGGGATTTCCAGGTATCTACCAAGTGCAAGTTGTACCCACAAGTCCCGATTCAACTATTCTTGTTGATGGAATCCAGTATAAAGGAAGCGTTTCCATTTACCACATTGACAACCTGGTGCATGTCATCAATGAAGTGGATATTGAAAATCTTCTCAAATCATCGCTAAATAGCCAGTTGGCTTCGCAGAAACTGATGGAACCTGCTCTCGAGGCAATAGCGATTGCGATGCGCACAAATTACTATTATCTAGCTCAGAATGCCCCAAATGCGTTTTGGCATGTACGGGCAGAGGACTGCTGCTACTTGGGAGCATGTGAGATGCAAATCAATCCGCTGATTGATGATTGTATCGATGCAACGCGATACAACATTCTTACCTTGAACAATGCCCCTTTCCCCACCACCTGGAATGAAAATTGTGCTGGACAAACAGCGAGCTATCAGGCGATCTTTAGGGTGGATGCCCAAACACCTGAGGGAACTGTTTCACTTCATGCACAAAGAGATCGCAATAAGAATAAATGGAAGTATGAGATGGACAAGGCAAAGATCTCTCAAGCATTTGGAATGGATGGACTCACCGCGGTTGACTTGTATATCGACCCCCACTCAAATAAGGCATATGCACTGAGGCTAACCAATGGGAGCGAGTTTAAGGTAATCAGCTTTAATGAAGCGGTAAAGGTGATTGGATCGGAAAATCTGAAGAGCAATGATTTCAATGTTCGATTCGAAAAAAACACGGTGGTTTTTGAAGGATTTGGAAAGGGATGTGGCGTTGGCCTTTGTCTCCACTCAGCTCAAGAGATGAGCGAGCTTGGTAGCACCACCTTTAAGATCTTGGGCAATTTCTATCCCGCAACCAATCTAATACGCTGCCCAACGCTGCAAACAGCATCAAGTAAAGGGACAAATAGCAAAGTGTGTAGGGGCTAATGGCACATCCAAAACTCTCATATCGACAAATCAGAACAATTTCATCCTCTCTGTTCCTCATTGGACTTGCGGCGGTGACCTATCTCGGCGATTTTTGGCCCGGAATACTGCTTGCAATTGGGGTTCCATTGGTTATTCGACAGTTTTTAATGGGCAAGTATAGCGAGGCTGGGCTGTCGTTTTGCATCTATGGTGGCCTCTTTGCCATGTTTAGCTTTTCTATTCAATGGTCGGTGATTTTACCCATTCTCTTCACAATCAGCGCCCTCTTCCTCCTCTTGAAAGAGTTCTTCAACCCCTTCTCAACCAATGAAGTAGAAGATGAAGAGAGCACGATGCACGAAATTGAAATTGAGATTGATAAAGATCACAAACACGAAGAATAGTGACCTTATCTAACAAAGATAGGAACTAAATCCCTTATTAGCTTATTATTTCAGAAGAAATAATAAGACTAATAATCATGAAAAAGCTCAAATTGAAATACTATTCGCTTCAAGAACTCAACTCACCAGTAGTTGAGGAGTTACTTGATCAGCTCACTAGAGCCTCAGAAGAGAAGAAGCTCCTATTCAGTAAGTAATACCAAAAGTCAG
>JAJACM010000029.1 GCA_022601545.1 Chlamydiia bacterium
AGTTAAGCCCCTCAGCGCCGATGGTACTGGACACAAGAGTTCGGAAGAGTAGGACGCCGCCTTTTTTTCATTCTGCACCGCAAGGGAAACCTTAGCGGTGCTTTTTTTTGCCCAAATCCAACCCCCGCGAAGCCAGCCGGCACCTGCCCCTGGCCAACGGCCAGACCAGGGCAGGTGCCGGCTCGGCTGAGCCTCACTGAAGGCCCGCCCTGGTCCGCGCCAGCGGCCAGCAGGGCTGCAGGAACACCTAAATCCCTTTTAGATATAATAGAGTTAAGCATTATGAGGTGAAATTGTAATTAATGGGGATTAAAGTTTGCCTACACATCTGGTGACAAATAAGCATTCTAGTGGAGAGGGGAGTCTATACCAAGCCCTTGCACTGGCTAGGGATTTCGACTCTATTCATTTTCATCCAGATCTGGAAGGGAATGTTCCTTTGAATATAGCCTATGTCCCTGGGGTCTTAAATTTCTATGTGGGGGATAAAGTCACTTCAATTGGTGAGTCGGATAGTGTGATTACGATTCAAGGCTCCTCAAGAGTGAATACTGTAAACTGGATTTTCTTCCCCCTTGCTTCAGCAAGTCCTCGCCGCTTCCCTCTTAAATTTTTAAATGATCTAAATTTATCAACTGTTGAATCGGCTACGATTGGGAATAATCTTCCCCTTCATCTTTCGGGAAGTGTTCAGGCTGCAGGTTCAACTTTGCAGGTGGATGTGGGCTCTCGCTTGATTCTCGGGTGTGAGTTTAAAATCGATTGGTCCTTTCCACGATCTCTAATTAGCTTTGGTGGTTTTTTTACCTCGATGGAGTTTAAGAGCAACCCGCAAGAGAAGATTTCTCTTTTCAATTCTAACCTGCCTAGTTTAGGTTCTACCTTCACTCCAGTAATTCATATGGGTAAGCATTCAGTTGAATTTGAGAAGATAGAGGGACACTTTAAATTGATGGGAGCCTATTAATAGAAATGAAGGTGTATCATGTCAAAGAGTAAGACTAAATATATTCATGGGCGAGCAATTGCCATTAATCACGCCCTTGAGGCTTATGCAAAGAAGTATCCAGATGTGGATATTCTAGTCGATGGAGAGAAGGTTCCATTAAAGGAGCTGAACTATTCTGTAATGGCTGAGCAAAACCACGAGCATTCGTATGTGGTGATAGAGAAAAAGGATGAAGTTGGGGAGGTCTTAGAGAGTGGAGATGGGACTGAGTGCTCAAGTGAAGTGGACTTTTCTCATTATATGCCATTTCCCCAATTTAATTCTGCGTATGGAAGTTTGCCCTATGGGTTTCCACCGTGCAAAATCTTGAATAATCCCAACAGTTCAACTGGCTATAAGCTTCTACAAGAAATGCGCGATGCTCTTTACAACTACAAGAAATGTAAAAAGAAGGAGCATTCTTTTTGGAGTCGGGTTTTTCGGTTTTTTGGTTCAAAGCATAAGTGCAAAATTGGAATGGGTTTTTTGGATGGGAAGTTTCCCGATATTGACAAAGTTGACAAGTGTCTTATAGCCTACTTCGTCAAGGATCAGCTCCCATCAAACAGAGAGGAGTTAGTTGAGAATGTGGGTATCTATGATGAGGCGATTGCTTTTTTAAAAAGGATTAATGCGGAGGGGTTGAAACCTTCTGATTTTAATCAGGCAAATCAGGTGATTGATACATTGGCTAACATTCAAAATGCTCTAGAATATAAATGTTATGTTGTCACCTATCCGATATTTATCTAATTTTGGAGAATGAATATGTCTAAAGAAAGTTTAACAATACCTGAACTAATCAAAGTAGCTGTGAAAGAGTATCTCGCTCAATTCCCAGTTGTTGTATTGGGTACAAGTCTTACTAACTCACTGGAGTTAACACCAAAAGTTCATCCCGTTCATGTGACTGTAACCCCCGAATCGAACTCAAAGGTGTATAAAGTCACTTTCGATAAGCAGTAATTAGCCTTGCTCTTCGCGATTGGGTGGTACGATGATATCGATGTGGGAGGGGAAGTAGAGGTGCATGGGCTGACCATAGTAGGTGGGAGGGAGGTTTGAGAGGTAGAGAGTGGTAATAGAGGAGGGTTCAGTCACAAGGCTCATACCGATGGCAGCGACTGCTTCTGATTGGAGGTTGGTGCCGGAGAAGTCGAGAATCTTTACTCTTCTAGAGAGTTGGCGGATGAGCTGAGCCATGAATGGTTGGACCATGCTTATATCTGCGGGTTGGCTAAAGTCGTTGTGGCTGAAGTCGAGCACTTCCATTTGAGGATGGCAAAAGAGGAGCTTGGCTAGATCTTCGATAGCAAGAATGGTTAGTTGATTGTGACAGAGGTTGAGGGCCTCAGTGCGCTTTTCCATTTTCATTGTAGAGACCCAGAGGGGAGATAGGTACTCATCTGTCAGGCGATTGAGAGCGAAGCTGATTACTTTTTGGTATCCGACAAGGTGTTGGAAGATGGGGGGAATCGATTCATTCAGCTGGCATTGCTCGAGTCCGAGCTCGAGGTTTGAAAGATGGGTGAGGAGTTGTAAGAGGGATTTTCCCCCTTGATCGCCTAGAGGATTTTTTGAGAGGTTGAGTTTTGTACAGGCCCACTCGATGGAGGGGAGTTTACGGACTGCTTGCGTAAGCGTGTGCATGGTGGTGGCATCAATTTGACATGCGCCGAGATCGACAAGGTCAGCTCTTTGCATTAAGAGGGGACCAAGCTGGGCTGCAGCAGGGCCAATGGGATTTTTCTTGATGCGGATGGTGCGGTGGCAATCGGCTCGGATGAAGGGAATAAGGTGTTTTGCCCCTTCTGGGCCAATGTGATTATCCTCCAGATCCACATAGACGATTTGGCTGTGCTTAAGTGTTTTACTCACTTGTTCGGCGAGAGAGTCTCCACAACCAATTCCTGTGAGGAACAAGCGATTGAGTTGCTTGAGCTTTTGAACCACGCGCAGCATGGGGGGGATTCCCTGTGGTAGGTTTGGGCAATTGCCTGACAGGTCGAGATTACGGGTCGCCGGCGCGGTGAGAAGGTGGGCAAGGGCAGAAAAATCGCTTGGCTGAGCTCCTGTGTAGGAGAGGTTGACGGTGCGATAGTTACCGAGCATAGCAGGGGCGCCCACTCGGAGTCCTTCACCTGGATCATTTGAGCGGACCCGAATGGAGATTTGTGGGTGGTTTGTAATCATATGGCGTATGAATTCTGACCAGTGCTCGCCAAAGTGTTCAACAAATATGCAGAGCATTTTGACCGATTGCCAACATGAGCTCTGTTGGAGGAAGGTGCAGGCGAGCTGATCGAGGGGGCAATGGACAAATGAGAGGGTTTTAAGAAGGGTTGATTCAAGAATTTCTTTATGGTGATCAAACCATGGTTGGTCGATTTGTACCCCCTCTACGTTGAGAGTATCTGGATAGGCAGTTAGGGGCATCCCATCTTTTTCTAGTTGAATTGGCATATTTCCTCCCGAAAGCCTGATTTTACGGGCAATAGTCTACCATGGGAGTCTCTTTTTAGTTAAGAAGCAATAGAGGGGGGGGGCAAAAAAATGTGATCTACTGTACACATGCTGCTATGTCAAAAATAATAATAAAGAGTTTGTGTCTGCTTTGCGTGTATGGGATCGCAATGGGGCCGGGCTATACAGAGGAAGAGCAGGCTCGTATTGCAGCCGACATTAATGAGCTTTTCTGGAAGTTCTTTGATGAGGCAAATGCGGGTGGTAAGCGGGCTGTGATGACAGCTGGAGCTCCAGGCGCTGGAAAGACTACTGTGATGGAACAAGAGCTCAAGAGGGAAAGGGAGAATGGGCGCGTTTACGCCTATGTCGCCTATGATCAGGTTTGCTTGAAAGCGTAGAAGACTACTTATTGCGACGATATTGCAGCGGGGGTGGATGGGTATGCAGCGTATACGAAATGGCGCGCAGCATCCCATGCGGCCCCTTGGGAAAAGATTCCTAAGACAGAGCGGGGGACTCTTCTTGTTGAGAGTTTTGATGACATGGCAAGTATCATTGAAGTGCACAATGCTGCAATTGAGATGCTGGGCAAGCCTGAACTCTCATGGGAGAACACGGTGGGTGCTCGCACTGCTGTGAAGGATTAAGCTGAGATCATTTCGACAATTTTCACATTGTATGGGAAGTAGAACTCAATGGGTTGCTCGGCCCAGCAGTCAGGCTTGTAAGAGAGCAATACCTTTCCCACTTGATGCGGGTGCTTGAAGAGGGCAAGACCTATCCAGGTTACCTTCTCTGCATCTATCTGGGTGCCTCTAAAGTCCAGGGTTAAAGCTCTTTTCCCGAGCTCTTCCACTAAGTGGTATAGCTGGATCTTTGTCTCGAACGGGTCTGTTGGCTCATCTGAAAAATCATTGTCATGAAAGTCGATCTTTTGCATCTGAGGGTTGCAGAATAAGAGTTTTGCGAGGTGCTCGATCGATTCAATGGTGAGCATGTTTGAGTGGAGGGAGAGTTGGACTACCCTTTTTTCCTTCCCCAGATTGTCTTGCCACATTTTTGCGAGCAGGTGATCTTCAAGCATATTATCAGAAAAATTGATCACTTGTTGGTGGAGCACAAGATGGGAAAAAATGGTGGGTAGGGTGGATGCGAGATGACAGCTAGCAAGATTTAACTCGAGTGCGGGAAGGAAATTTAACAGATCAATTACATGCTCGCCCCCACCATCGTGCAATTTGTTTTCAGAAAGGTCGAGATGTCGGCAGGTGATGTCAAGAGAGTTGAGCTCTCTGAGTGCCAGTACAAATAGCCTCATAATTTCCGAATTGAGGCGGCAATGATTTAGACTAAGTCTATCTACCCGTTGCATGAGAATAGGACCGAGGACCTGGACTGCCCCTCCAATCGGATTTGAATCAATGGTAATTGTTCGGTTGCGATTTTTTGTTAGAAACTCATTGAGATGAAATGCGCCAAAGGCATTAATCTGATTACTTCGGAGTCCGACAAATTGCACCTGTGAGTCTTTTAAGTATTGATTGACCGCAATTGCAAGGGAGTTACCTCCTGACATATAAGATAGCTCGAGGTAGCGGAGGTGGGTGAGCTTTGAGGCGAGAATGATTGGCGTGACCTCTTGATTCTTTACCAGTTCAGGGTTGTCGGACAGGTCGAGCGAGCAAGTAGGTGAATCTGCCACCACACTCTCCAGCCCTTCCAAACTCGCAAGGGTGAGCTCGTTAGCCGAGAGGTTCACGACCCTGTGATGAGTCAAAAAAGCTCCCACCACCTCATTACACCCCGAAAGGGCATTTTCTGGCATCTCAACCTTCACATGGGGATGCTCTGCAATAAATTGGGCAAGGGTTGGTCCCCAAGTGGAGTCAATACTACAATCGATAAGATTCAGATTGAGGACAGAGTTCCATCGGGTCAGACGGCAAATTTCAGTAAAAACTGGCAGAGTTAGACTACATGCCACAAAAGTAATTCTATCAAGAGCACCTAATTTAAGCAGGTCGGCATTCTCATCAACCCACTCCTCATCGACAGTGTCTGAAAAAACTTCTACACAGTCCTTAAAAGCCTCAAAGTAGGCTCTTTTCCTCCCGACTGAAACTGGCATCTTTCCTCCCATATTTTCGGCAAAGAGTCTACCAGATGGGAGGATAGAGGGCAATCACCTAACTATTTTTTGAGCTCGAGGTCTGAAAGATGGGTGAGCAATGGTAGGAGTTCTTTTCCCCCTTGGTCACCTAGGGGATTTTTCGAGAGGTTGAGTTTTTGGAGCACCCGTAGCATGGGAGTTTCTTTTTAGTTAAGAAGCAATAAAGAGGTGGTCAAAAAAATGTGAGGTGAGGTATACATGCTGCTATGTCAAAAATAATAATAAAGAGTTTGTGTCTGCTTGTGATGTGTGGAAATCTTTTGCATGCAGGTGGACGAGAGAATGGTTATACGGGAGATGATATGGCAACAGTTGCGCGCTTTGATGTATGTAATTTGGACTTGATCTACGAAGAGGAGGGGTTTCAATATTCGATGCCTCGCGAGATGGTGGAGAAGTGTTTTGATGGGACTGCAATGGGACAGGTCTATACAGAGGAAGAGCAGGCTCGCATTGCCGAAGATATCAATGCTCTTTTCTGGAAGATCTTTGACGAAGCAGATGCTGAGGGACTGCTCGCTGTGATGACAGCAGGGGCTCCTGGTGCTGGGAAAACAACTGTGATGGAGCAAGAGCTAGATCGGCTGAAGGCTCAAGGGCGCAGTTATGCCTACATCGACTATGATCAGGTTTGCTTGAAGGGACTTAGGTCTACCTACCTTGCTGATATTGAAGCGGGAATGGATGGGTATGCAGCCTATACGAAGTGGCGTGCTGCTTCTCATGCGGCTACGCATGTGATCTTGGCAAACTTGGTTCGGCTGAAAAAGCCCTTTTTCTTTGGCACCACTTCGACGCATGAAAAAACCTATGTCCTTCTCGATTTCTTGCGCAAACAAGGCTATTCGATTGAGATATTGCATGTCAATGCATCGGATGAAACCCGAGTGAAGTCGGTAGAAAAGGATAAGAGTGTTTTTGTTCATCGGACAGAAGAAGATGTGCGAGACAAAGCGGTATTGTTGCCTCAGCGGATCTTGGATGCTGTGCTTACTGTTGATAAAGTGAAGTTTTTCTGGAGAGATGGGGCGGAGGAAAATGCGGTGCATGCTGCCACATGGGAAAAAATTCCTGAGACCGATCATGGAACGCTTAGAGCGGAGAGTTTTGCGGATTTGTCAAAGGTCGTCGAAGTGCATAATGCAGCGATTGAAAAGCTGAATAAGCCTGAGCTGAGCTGGGAAAATACAGTCAATGCCCGCACATCGATTAAGGGTTAGGCTAGATTCTTTCTATCATTTCAATTGTTGGAGGGAAGTAGGATGCGATGGGTTGGCCGTCCCATGTGTCGGGTATTTCTTCTAGATAGAGCTTTTTTACCTGGTTGGGTGTGGCGAGGAGAGTTTTGCCAATGATCGCGATTTGACGCGGGGTAAATGTGGTGCCGGAAAAGTCGATGGTTGGTCCCCGTTTAGCGAGTTCATCGATAAGTTGAGCGAGATAGAGATCCACATCAGGGTCTTGTGTTGGGTTGTGGGCAAAATTTAAATAGGTGAGGTCGATGGCCTTGGTTTGTGGGTTGCAGAAGAGAAGACGAGCAAGGTCTCCCAAGGCTACTGCTGTTAGGGGATTGAGGGTGAGGACAAGTGTTTGGACCCGTTTTTCAACTGACATATGCGATGTCCACATTTCCTCTACCACTTCATCACAGATTGAGTTCACCGAGAAGTCAATTGTGTGTTGGTAGGGGGCTAGGAGGCCAAAAATTTCTTGGGCTGATCGATTGAGGCGGCATTCTTTCATTTCAAGTTCGAGCCCGGAGATGTAATCGAGGATTTTGCTTGCTGCAAATCCACCGACGTCCATCAGCTGGTTATGAGAGAGCTTTAACCGTTTTGCAACGTAGGCTAAGGAAGGTTTTTGCACGACTCTCGCTGCGAATTGAACCATGATCTCCCCGGTGAGTTCACACCCTCTTAGGTTCACAGAGGAAGCTCTTTCCATCAGTAGGGGGCCAAGGGTGATAGCTCCTTTTTGAATGGGGTTGAATTCAACTGATACCGATCGGTTTGGACAGGACTCAACAAATTGAACAAGCTGATCAGCTCCAGAGGGGCCAATGCGATTATTATCGAGCCCGACAAACATTACATTGGTTGAAGTGAGCATTTCATTAATCTTGAATGCAACACAATCCGTTCCTCCAATATAGTGAAAAATGAGATTAGTGAGGTTAGTGAATTGATTGGCAAGCTGTAAGATGGCTGGGATATCTTCATCTTCAGACTGTGGATTACGAGAGAAATCAAGGGTGGATGTTGGAGATTGATGAAGGGGGGCAAGTGCTTCTTTGAGCATGGTGCCTTTTGCGCGTGTATCAGAGAGGTTCACACTCAGTTGGCGTTGAAACATTTCCTTTCCAAGAGGCCGGACTCCTTCTTTCAGAGCATTCCCCTCTAACACCAGTTGGACGTTTGGGTGACACTTAATAAAGCGGGCTAATGAATCTCCCCATTCTGGTCCAATAAGACAGTCGTAAAAACTGAGAGATCTGACGCTGCTCCAATCTGTTTCTTCGACCACCTTCTGAAAAATTTCTCGTGAGATGCCACATGCAGAAAAAGTAATTGATTCAAGCTCCCCTTGCTTCAAAAGGGGCTTTTCAGCTTCAACCCACTCCTCATTAACCGATTGAAAGTGAGCGGTGAGATTGGTTGGAAATGCTTCGGAATATGTCCTGGAACGTCCTAGAGTAATTGGCATTTATCCTCCCATCTGCCTATCTTGTGGCAGAGAGTTTACCAGATGGGAGGATAGAGGGCAATCACCTAACTATTTTTTTGAATAACCTTTGAGCCTGATTTCACCTCTTTTGCAATCTAAATTGTGGTAAAAGGGAAATCGGTAAGGTGGCCTACCTAAGTACAGAAGTTGCGTGATCATCAGAATGGGTAGCGAGTTCCTCGACGTGTTCCCATGTCAGGGTATCCTGGGCATGTTCCCCGACTAATATTTGCATATTGGGTAGATGGTCACCAACACTTAATGCGGCAAGGCCTCCTTTATAACCTAGAGGGTTTCCTGAGAGAACGAGTTTGTTTGCAAGATAGGAGTCTGAAGGCTTACTTGTGATACGATTTGCAAATTGTGCCATGGTGTCAGCGGTAATTCCACACGAACTTAAAGAAACGTAGTCACATCTTTCCATTAGCAATGGACCGAGGGCTGTTGCTCCTGTTTGAATTGGATTCTCTTGGATTGATACTGTTCGGGTGGGGTGACCGGAGACAAAATGGACGAGATGAGATGCTCCTATGGGTCCAATGTGGTTGTTTGAGAGGTCGACATGTAGAATATTAGTGTGGCTGAGCATTGTGCGAATTTTATATGCAGCTAGATCATCTGCTCCAACTTCTTCGAGCATTAACTCACTTAGGGAATGGAGTCGCTGTGCGATGCGCAGAGTTGCTGGGATGTCAGTCATTGATGATTGAAAGCTTTTTGAGAGGGCAAGAGTTTGTGTTGGACTGTGTATGATCTCAGGCAGCGCCCATTCTAACATTGTGCCACTTATATTTGTTTGTGTAAGGTTCACATCGCGGTGGTGCTTAAACATTTCTACTCCCACCCAAAATATCGCATCACAGAGGTGATTGCCTGCTAGGTGGAGTGTAATATTGGGATGTGTGCGGATAAAGCTAGCTAAAGGAGAGCCCCATTCTGCTCCTTCTAAATGACAGAATATCATGCTAAGTTCTTCAACTCCGTTCCAATTAGTCCATTCAACAAGTTTTTCAAAGACTATCTTTTCAATTTTGCACTTGAGAAACGAGATTGCTCTACAATGGTCGCCTCTAAGTTCATTGGAGTGACTAATGAGCCATTCAATATCAATTGATCGATTGAAATCACTAATAACTTCTATAGGTCGGGCTGAATTGGAAAGTCCATCGTTGGCTGAATTGATTACATGTAAATTGTTAGCGCTTGAGGTAGTTGACATGTTTTCTCCCCCTCTGTCGAACTTTGTAAGAAGTATTATACCATATAAATAACTAGATTTCAATGTGGTAAATTTTATTTGACCTGGTCGATGGGATAAGTCACTCATTCCTACAGGGATAAGGATTGAGAGCAATCATCTAACTATTTTTTGAGTGAGGCCGTAATGCTTGCGATGATAATATCAATCGCTTCTCTTGTGAGGCGAGGCTTTCTCTCGTTATCTGCTACCCTGTTGATTGCATCAGGGAGAGCCTCAATGATGAGAGCGTCAATTTGCTCTTTTTCGAGCGTGGGGTATTGGGGGCGGAGGACTTGGCGAGTTTTCAAAAATGCTTTTTTCCATCGGCTTTTGGCGCTCTTTTTCTTATATAGCTTGGCGTAGTGGCGCAAGAGGCGCTTTGCACTCATGGCGGCCCCTTCAGAGGGGTTGATGGTCCGCTGCTCATGGGCATAGGGCAACTTCTTAAATAGGTCGGCGATTCCCCAGATGAGGCGCTTGAGGAGGGCATAGATCCAGATGAGGATAAAGGCGACTAAGAGTAGGGGGAATAGGGAGATAAGGAGAATAATTAAAATGACCACAGTAAATGTGCGGGCAAGAAAGAAGAAAAAATTTTTCATATAATTACGCCTTTTTCTTCTTATTATAGCACAAATGGAGTGAGGGGGGGGGGATAGCACAACGGAGGGGAGTCCAATTACAGATGGAAGGGGGGCTAATTTATGTGGCAAGGAAGGGGGATTGTTCGTTTGCGATGGTGATTTGCGTATAGTGGGGGAAATAGGCAGAGAGGGGTTTGCCGCTGACTCGGACGGGGATTTCATCTACATAGATCGTGTGGATTTCGACTCCGGTTGCTTTGATGGCCTCGCCGAGGCGGGCAAGGGCGCGGGGATAGATTTGAGTGCCGCTTAGATCTATGGTGTCGGTTCGGAGGGCCATTTCACGGACGAAAGGGATAAAATCGGATTTTAGATCTCTTCCCTGACCGATGGGCGTTTGAAAATCGTTTCCGGTGATATCGATTTTTTTGATGGATCGCTTGCAAAAGAGGAATTTCGCCAAGTGAATGATCGATCGAAGGGTAAGTTGATTGTCGCTTAGGTCGAGCACTTTTATCCGACAGGGTTGGTTGCGCATGGTATCGAAAAGGGTCTCAAGTGACTGGTCTCCCATCGAATTGCACTTGAGATTGACTATGTGCTGGTAGGGGGCCACTTGATGAATGATCGGGGGGATTGAGGCGTTGAGGCGGGTAGCGACCAGCTTGACTTGCAGTCTTTGAACATGTTTAAGCGTTTCGATAAGGTTTAGTTCTGAACCATCGGTCAGAGGGTTTTGCGAAAGATTGAGGAGCTTGCATTGGTAGGCGGTAAATGGGCGAGTTTGCACTAAGCGGCAGAGTGTTTGGATCCCAATTGCATTGATGGCACACCGCTTGAAGTTGACCTTCCATGTGCGCATCATCATAAGCGCCCCAATCTCTCCTGCTTGGACATTGATGGGATTGCCCCATATGACTATTTGCATCATATGGTACTTAGCAAGTAGGAGGACAAAATGGTGAGCGCCCAGATCAGAAATTTGATTCCCTTGAAGCTCCAGGTGGTCAATTGTACACCTCTTGAGTGGCTCACTGATTGCAAAAGAGGCTTTATCCCCCAGCTCAGTATGGCCTAGAAAGAGTCTTCTGAGGTGGGGCATGTGGGAGAGTACCTGGGAGAGGGGGCCTCCATACGCCTCACCTATTGGGTTGTGGGCGAGATTGAGGCTGACTAATCCAAATTCCTCATGCCCACACTTTTGGACAAGATCCGCAAGGGAGGCGATTTCCTCTGGTCTATCAAACGTATTATTGAGAGCCACATGGCGTCGGTGGCGAAACATTGCAAGAGCAAGCTTGCTAAACCCTGCATTGATTGGGTTATCGCTTACGATCACTTCTGTTGGTCGCTCGCAGATAAATTCTGCAAGAGCACTTGCCCCATCGGGGCCAATTTGGTTGTTGGAAAGGTTGACATGTCGAACATTGCCTTGAGCAAGGAGGGGGAGTAGCATTCGAGTCGAAGGGTCCCCAATTTGGCAGAAGACAAGGCTGATCTTTTGTAGGTAGCGGGCTGTGAGTGTGGTCGTGTGCTTGCCAATCCATCTTGGAGTGACTCTTTTCCCGTCTAAAGTGAGGGCAACTAGAGGCTCCCTATCTGGGCTTGGGGGGCTCTTCTGTCCCCATTGGGCTGGATCGCGGGATTCTTGGGGTCTTTTGAGTAGATTGATTGCCATGGCAAAGCATTATACAGGCTACATCCATATTGGACAACATGAACATTTGGTATAATAAGAGAAGAAAATGCGTAAAAAAAATGTTGATATTTGACTTTATTCTTTATGTCCTTAGTTTAATCGTTGTAGGCGTTGTTGTGGGCCGGATGATTGAGTATATCCTCACCCGCTTTGAATCTGAGGATGATCAGGTGTTTGCTGATGAGGAAAAGTGCGATTTGTTGCAGGAAAAAATTACCGATTTGCAAGAAAAAATTAGAAAGGCTCAAAGTCATTGTGTACGTACCCACTCGAAAAAGGGGAAAAGTTCTAAGTTAAAGAGCCTCAGGATGCAACGTGGGAAATGCAGCCCAGAAAGGGTGGCAAAAGATCTCCATCGAAAGCTCAGCCTTGTCCAAGAGCTACGCCGGTCGGTGTGTAAGAAATAATTTTAGTTTAAAGAATTACTCTTAATTATGGTATAATACTCTCCAGATTTTATTTCGGCCAGGCTCTATTCCGGCCAGATTTTATTCCGGGAGGGGAAATGTTCGCTCAATCAAACTTAACGGTCATTGGGTCCAATCAAGCGGCCCCCGCATGGCCTGTTCCGGCGGTGCTAAATCCAGAAGACAAGGTCGTGTGGAATGATCAGAGTTCTTTTGGAATTCTTCCAACTGAAATTATGATAAAAATATTTTCAAATCTTTCCATTCAAACGATGGGAATGTGTCGTTTAGTCTCTAAAAAGTGGAAAGTATTGGTGATTAAGGGGGGACAGGAGCAAGTCACTCAGCTGATGCAACAATTTGCCACGATTAGCTTTGATCCAGTTCCATTTAGATTTCCTACCCCAAACACTTATTTTGAGGTGCAAGAAAATTACACCCATGCGTTATGGATCCGAGCAAATGTCTACTCAACGAGTTCAATCTCAGAAATATGTAGGCAGTTTCCAAAGGAAATAATTTCTCGTCCGGCTGTGAGTCGCTACAACCTTTCGGTTCTCCTGCTACTCGAAGGATTTGTAAGGGCAAGCCAGTTATATCAAAGCGTGGAGTGTAGGATTCAATCGATGCTGGCTCTGGCCATTTTATTTGGCCAGCTCGGTCACTTTTTGAGAGGATTGGGGCTTATCAATCTAGTGATGCCATCACCGGAGAGGGATAGTGCGATACTTGCTCTAGTTGAAGAGGCGGTATTGCAAAGGGATTTCACGTTTGCTGTTGCGGCGCTCTCTTATATTCAAGATCCAGCTAATTATACTATAGCACATGCTCGGGTGCTCTACGGACAAAATCCAACCCTAGATGAAATGACGTTGAAAGGTTACCTGCCAGGTCTAGAAGATCCGATGGTTTTGGATCGGCTGAAGCTGCAGCGGATCAAGTACTGTCTCAAAGGGGATGCTTTTCCACTTGCAACTGCTTATGTGCACCAAATTGAAGCGCAAGATATTCAAGGGGAGGCACGAGTTTTGTGTCTTCAATATCTAGTTGATCGCAATGAGGTCAGAACTGCATGCCAATTTACTCAAGAAATTGTGAACCAAGCATGTCTTGAGAGTGCGTATAAAATCCTCTTTACACACGCACTCGAGAAAAATGCTCTTGATGCATTGCTGCTCATTCTCAATACACCTGGGGCTGGCGATATCAAGTCTGACTGGATAAGAAAGGTAATTCAGTGTGTGGTCGCGCAACTTGGGGTAGAAGGTGCTAGAGGATGGATTGGACAACTCGATCAAAATTTTGTTGGTCTGATGGCCATGGGAGAGCTCGCCATTATTGCCTATCAACAAAATGAGACTAGGCACTTTAATGAGTTAGTTGCAAGGTGTGATCAGCAGACCAAAACTTCAATTGCCTGTGGCCTACGTGCCTGGATGCAAAAAATGAATGTACATGATGAGGCGGTGCAATTGAGGCTATCTGGAAGGATGAGGCGAGAGATTCAAATCGATCGGATGAAGGCAATTGCTAAGGAGTCTGTAGAAGAGGCCATTCAGTTTGCTTTGAGCTCCAAAAAACCCGATATCATGTGCCAGCAACTCATCCTAGAACTTCCTGATAGGCTCTCTTATGGGCATCTGGTGTATCTTTTGAATCAGGTTAAAGACCCTGTTCATTATACAAGCACATGCGAAACTGTAGTTAGGATTCTTGCCGAACGGGGTTGTTTAGAAGAAGCATTTAGCTTCTTAGAGCCCCTTCGTGATAGAATGACAGGAATGGAGGATCCGGTCAGGCGAAGTGAGTTAAGAGATCGCTATATCATGAGTGCAAGTCAGGTTGCTTGCCATCTGCTTGAGCAGGGGCAACTAGCCTCACAAATCCACAAGCTAGATGTCAAGGGGGATGAGGTGCTTATGGATGAGATCTTAATGGATGCGAGTCGAGAGATGAAACATTTAAATAAGCATACCGAAGCTTTCGTATTAGCAGAGGCAGTCACCGATGAGGAAATGCGTTGTGAAACACTTTTTAGTGTGCTTGAGCATTTTTGGTCATATCGTCTAGAAGGGCAGCGTTGGCAAGAGGGGATTGTCGAAGTGGCATTTGAAGAGGATGAACTCCTAGATGAGTGATGACTTCTCGCAAAATGGCTGGATGAAAAGAAGTTGATTGGTTATACTGACCGCAACAAAAGAGAGTGGCTGTTAAAGGGGCCGAAGGCATGGCAAAGAAGAAAAAGCAATCGAGAATCGAGCGGGCAAAAGCTGCTCAAGAGTCAATGAACGTGCTCAAAGCACTCTTTTCAGCAGCTGCACGGGCGGCAAGAGATGCGGGGCCCGTGCATCCACAGACGCTTGTTGTCACTTTTAAAGAGACATGCTCAAAGTCGGGAATTGATAAGCGAGCTTCTTTCCTCCTTGGAATGGCCGTCATGTGGGATGTTCAGCCCGTACTAATCAAGCTCCGGTCGAAATTTCGGCGCAAACCCAAAGAATACAAGGGACAGGCTGGGCAGATTTTTCAATACACCTACGATACCATCTCAAAAACACTCAAATCGAAGTATAAGCGGTGTGGGTCGACGCTTGAGAAACGGCAAGTGATGGCCAAGGTCGTGCGCGATACGCTTACTAAGATTATCAAAAATGCCCAGGCGGGTAAACCCATTGCCCAGCCACAGGTGAGAATGCGCACCATGTAGGCCCACAAGTAGGTCCAGCAGCCCCGTCAACTTAATTTTTTAAGCATCGAAACAAAAGCTCATTTATGGTATAATATCTCCTCAATTATGTGGAGACGATCATGAGTTTTGGGGTTAGACAAGTGCTTGAGGGGCATGATGGACATCTCCTCCCCTTTCACCAAGAGCAAGATAGCGGTGACACAAAACCACTTCCCGATGAAATGCTTTTAATGATCTTTTCTTGCCTGGATCAAGAAGAAAAAAGCAGGTGTCTTCTCGTCTCAAAAAGATGGCTTCGAGTGCTATGTAGCGGGGCGCATAGAGAGGTGAACCAACTCTTCCACCAGCACATTAACCCACACCTTCCTCCCAACTGCAATGTTTTCTTCCCCCCTGTGAGCGTTGAGTGGATATGGAATAACTACGTCCACAATTGCTTTAACCACCACATTCTTGGGCAGGGATCTCCCATGTCCAGTCTTTGTGCTATTTATCCTCCAGGGGTGATTTGGAAACCGGGCATTTTTCTCCGTAACGCAGCTGGGATTCCGCTGATTGAAGGGCTTGTCAGGGCCTCAAATGGCACATCAAAAGATATTCAGGACGAGATGGTCCGAACAGCCATTACACTTTACTTCCACCTCAAGCTTTACCCGAGCGCCCTTGGTCACATTACCCAATATCTAACGGGCGAAGAAAAGGATCAGTGGTGTACAGACTTAGCAGAGCAGGCGCTAATCCATCAACAACCCACCACTTTTTCACTCGCTGTAAACCACATCACTGACCCCAAAAGGCTGGATATAATTCGGGCGCTTGAAAAGTTTGTAAAAGAAGAAGGGGTGAGTCGAGAAAGTGTGCTCGAGCAATTTCCCCGACTAACCGATCCTTTCATCTTTGATCTAGTTATCGAAAATCGAGTTGAGGCCCAATTGAAGAGGGAAAATTTTGAGGAAGTCAAAAGACTCGTTCAAGAGATCTCCTCCAAAGCAACACGCGAAAGGGTGCTGATCCAATGTGCAGAGAAGCTAGTCAAACAGGAGAAGTTTGAGCAAGCCCAAGAGTGTCTTGAGAAAATCGAAACCCCCGCCCACCGGGAGCAAGTGATAGTCGCTATTGCAGATGGACGCGCTCAAAGGGGAGATTACCAGCAGGGAGTGGAGTTTTGGCAAGAATTAGAGTGGCCACAATTGCAAACAGGGATTAACAGGGCCATTTGCCAAACACTCTACATGCAATTAGGAGTCTTAAAAGCGATTGAGTGGATAGTTGCGGAGGCTGATGATCCCATCACTGGATTGCTATTAAGAGGTCTTGCCCGTCAGATCATCGAGCGGGGTCGATTTGGGGAATTAGAGCCCCTATACCCCCATCTCACAACTGATGATCGTCAAACTGTTGGCTTTTGGCTCATCCAATATATAGATAGACAAAAGTGCCAGAAAGAGATCCTTAAACAAACAGAAAGAGTGATTATCCATTTCCCCCCATGTACCCGGGCTGCCTATCAGGCGAGAAAAATTGCTCTGGAGAGTGAAGACGATATGGAAAGAGCGATCCAATTGGCCCTAGAATCACCCACTCGAGATATTGTCATACAAAACCTTCTCCCAAAAGTGATCGATTGCCTGAGAGATGAAGATCAAGTGAGACTAATTGGGCATATTGAGAGCGTATCCTGTCGCACGAGTGCGATTATTAGTTGTGTGAGAGATGCCATCCAACGCGGCCTTGTAATCCGCGCCATTTTGTGGTGTCAGTCGCTCTTACCACTCACTGAGCAGACACAAGATCATTATGCCGAAGCTTCTGGAATCATCCTGCAAAGTGCAATAGGAACTCCAGACTTCTTGCGGATTCTCGATCAATTAACAGTTGGGGAGGATCTCGATTTAAAGGATGAAATGCTCGAGAATGCAGCCATGTCTTGTTACCTAGACGGAAAACACACCGAAGCACTTTTACTCGCTGAACAGATTGCAGATGAAGTGCTGCGCATGAGGTCGCTCTATGCCATACTTCAGCACTTTTGGACCAATCGCCTCGAAGGGGAAGAATGGCCAACAGGTCTTCCCGCTGTTGCCTCCATAGGGGGTGACTATGTTGTTGATGAAAACTAGAAAAGATAAGTGTATGAAAGGGTTGGAGTGGCATAAGCTGTATTATTGTGCCCAAGCACGCTAAACCACACCCCAAAAATCACCCCCGAGTTGGCATCAAACATCACCTCAAATGCAGGAGCAAGAGAGAGGGTCAGTGAGGGAGGGCCACCCACCGTTGCCACTTCACCTGTCGGAGTCACTCCCGGATTTCCCTTAAACGTTGTCGTATTTTGATAAACAAAATTAATATCAAGCGCAAAGGCATATGTTGGATCAAAGGCAATCTCACCGCTCAAATTGACCAAATAACTATTTCCCGGATCGACTACCCCATCAGTCCCTTCACCCCCACCATAAAAATTGCGGTTGGAAACCCGTGTCTTTGTCTGATAGGTATACCCGAGATTTAAATTGAGCTCATAGGGGTGGTATGGAATGTTATAAAACGTCTTCTGCATCACAATGGCAATCAACGTCTGATAGGTTCCAGCACCTGTCGCCTGGCTCCTTTCTGTAATTTCTGCTAAATTTTGATATTTGCCCGTTGGAATTGTCTGTTGGATATAGAGGCGTAAATCGGGTTGTGCCGTATACCGATCTTCCAGCAAAATTTGAAAGCCAGGGGCAATGGAAAAATCGCCAAAAGAAAAGGCTGAATATCCACTTACATTAAAATATTGCGCTTGAATATAAGCAGTGACATCGAGCCAAGAAAAAATCCCCGTCTCCAATTGCACAAATGGAATAAACGTATAAATATCGGTTGCATTTTGGAGCTTGTAGGAGTTTGCATATTGACCATATTCAATCGGTGCCCACCCGTAGGGCTGCACATAGAACCGGCGTGGGGGGACATTGACTGCATCAAGTTGCAACAAAGTTCCCGTAAAAAAGGGCTGAAAATCGGGCTTGATCACCCCATCTACTTCATCAGGAACGTGACCGGTTGTTTTTCTCACCGCACCCATTAAAAGAGTTGGCACCACCATCCCCAACAAAACCAATCGCCACAAACTCATCAGAATCTACTCGCTTAACCAAGCGCCAGTATACCCTAATTGCCTGGAGGGATAAAGGAATTTTTCTTGAAATTTTCACTCAGCTCTCGGAGTTTGGCCATGGATGCCTCATACATTTTTCGCTTCATCAGTAGACCGTGATTTGAAGCTGCCAACTGGGCATCACTTAAGTGAGCCACACCTGCTAACTCCTCCTTTAAACGCAAATGCTCAGCCTTCATTCGCTCCACACAACCGATGGGAACAGGTGAAACCCCTTCACGCGGCGACCCTTCGTCACTCGATGAGGGAGAACGCACCCCCTTCTTTCTCCAGTCATTTTTAAACCGTTCAACATCAGGCAGTGTGAGCTTTCTCGTTCGCTTAGTAGGAACTAGCTCCTCAAACTCACGCCCTTGCCGTTTGGTCGCATTAGAACCTCCAATAGCCGCCATAAATCCTCCTAAATTGGCAACTAGTTTACCGATTTTGAACTAAAAGACAACAGATATGAGTGACAAAATCTATCCAAAAGGCGATATTGAAAGTATGAAAGATGCAAAAAAAAGTTTTATTTACGCCCTATTTATTATACTCTCCGTTGGCGCGGGCTACCTTTCAAGTCTTGTCATCGAAACCCACCCTGAGAGCTACTACACACACCTCGCCAAGCCTAGTTGGACACCACCTGGCTACGTATTCTCGACTGTTTGGACCATCCTCTACATCCTCATCGGCATCGGCGGAGGGCAAATCTACCTCACCCGCAAACAGCGACCAAACCCCCTTGCTACCTTCTACTGGTTTTTCCAGCTCATCCTCACTTTCCTCTGGCCCTTCCTCTTCTACACCCTCCAAAGCCCAATACTCGGCGCCATAGACATCACCCTCCTCCTCATCCCCATCATTGGGATTATCGTTGTTGCCATTGCAACAGCTCCATGGGTGTCCCTAATCTTTGGCCTTTACCTGCTGTGGATCTGCTTTGCCTTCATACTCAACTGGACCATTGTCTTCTTCAATATCTAGCTAGGCTCGCAAACACTCCTTAATTGTGAGGAATCAATTGCATTTGAAGATACTGTGAGAGGAAAGGGGAGATATGGTCTGAGGATAGGTCAGAAAGCCGTCTCCAAAAAAACTCCAGTTCACTCACGCAGTCGGGAATTGCCGATAGATCATCCACCTCATAAATAACTCCCAGCTGAATAAAAAGATAGGGGCTCCCATCTTCATTTTCCGCCTCAACCACGCTTGAAAAATGATCGAAAAACTGACACTTCTTAAATTCCATCCCCACCTCTTCTTGAAACTCTCTCTCAAGTGCCAGCTGAGAGGTCTCACCAGATTCAATTCCCCCACCGGGCAGATCAAGTCGTCCCTTAAATCGTCCCTCTTTTTGCCTTACCACTAAAAGGTGGTCACCTTTCCTTGCAATTCCATATGCACCAGCTCTTGATACATAAGACTTATTTAGTATCATCAATTCATCTCCTTTCAAATAAAAGCCGGGTGCGACCTTTTCATAAATAGGGTTTTTAATTGGCAAGTAATAGGGCCATTTGAATCGATCAGATACTGGTCAATTTGCCCAACAGGCATAATTTCTTTCAGGCTTGATGTAATAAATGCTTCGGTGATTGTGGGAATCTGCTCCACTCTGACCGGTGCAAAGGAAACCTCAAGCCCCATTTGTTTTGCCAAATCAAGCGTCACTTCGCGGGTGATACCGGGTAGCACGTAAGCGTTTGCTGTGTAGAGTACCCCATCGATCACACAGAAAAAGTTGCTCGTTGAACATTCGAGGAGGGTCTCTTGGTGGGTATATAAAATGTCATCGGCATTGGCTTGTTTGGCTTCGAGAACCCCAGTGACGGCAAATGTGTAGCCAATTGTTTTGCACAGCGGGAAAGGGCGGAGAAATGGATAGGTCATCAGGCGAATGCCTGAGGCATAAAAGCGCGAGGGGATGTTGTGCAGCGCTTCGCAAATGATATAGAGGGATGGGGGAGTTGAAGGGATAGGGTCAAAGCTATTTTTTGTATTTCCCGATGTGAGAATCAGTCGGAAGACATGCTCAGTTCGATGGCTATTTCTTGCAATGAGTTCGTCGATGATAGAAGCGAGTTGATTGCGAGAGTAGGGGACTTGGATGTTGAGCTTTTGTGCAGAGGCAAAGAGCCGATCAAAGTGGGTCTCCATATGAAAGGGGAGTTGATCGTAGGTGCGAAATACCTCAAAGACACCATGCGCTCGCAAAAATCCCAGATCATCAATGGGAATCAGCGCTTCACACCGCTTTACAAACTCACCGCGTACGTAAATTATATCCATGAAACCCATTCTACATCATTGAAAAAATACTTGCGAAATAAAAGAAAACTATTTATGCACATAGTAGGTAATTCGGGGAATGGAGGAGACCATGGCAATTAAGCAGACAACAAAACGAATGGTAGAACTACTCGATGCAATGCTCATCGATTTGGAAAAAGCAGAGCGGGGGAACAAGACCGCAGCCCAGCGGGTCCGTACCTTCTCCATCGAGTTTACCAAAGTCTCTAAAACCTACCGGAAAGAGTCGATGCCCAAGAAAGCAGCAGTCAAGAAAAAAGCAGCAAAGAAAAAGGGGACCAAGCGAAAAAAGTAGGGCGCAATAATGCAAAGGTAGGGTATCCTATCCCTGCATGAAAGAGTACATTCAAAAAGAAATTGAGATTGTCGACTACAACCCACGTGGGGTTGGTGTTGGCTACTGCGCCATTGAAAATCGCCCCACAAAAGCCAAAGTAGAGGTGATCGGCAGCGTTAAAGGGGACCACCTTCAAGTGGAGCTCCATGGCAAGAGGAAAAGAGCCTATCGGGGTAAAATCCACCAAATCCTCAATGGTTCAAAAGAGCGCATCACCCCCCGTTGTAAACATGTTGGCGTGTGTGGCGGCTGCACCAGCCAAGCAGAAGCCTACACCTCCCAACTCAAGCGAAAACAAGAGCGGATTAAAACCCTCTTTGCCCCCCACATCAAAAAAGATGACACGACCCTCCATCCCATTTGTGGCTGTGAAGACCCCTACCAATACCGCAATAAAATGGAGTTTTCCTTTTCCCAAAATCGAGAGGGAGAAAAGTTTGTCGGCCTTGTCATTGCAGGAACCAAGGGATATGTTCTCAATATAGAAGAGTGCCATCTTATCAGCCCTTGGGTCACACAAGTACTCGAGCGGGTGCGTGCATGGTGGATCGACTCCCCACACATCGCCTTTAACCCCTTTGATGGGAGCGGCACCCTCAGACGGATTACCTTCCGCGAAGGGAAAGATCAAACCAAAATGGTCAACCTCACCATCTCAGGCCCCTTCCCACAGGAGTCCATCGATCGGTTCAAACAAGTCATTATCGATAGTGCCGGTAAAGAAACCTCCATCTTCCTCACCGTCCAACATGCCAAAAAAGGGATGCAAACCACCTTTAGTGAAATGCACCTAGCTGGTCCCACCCACCTCGTCCAACAACTCATCGTCTCAGACAAAGCCTACCAATACCATATTAGCCCTAGCAGCTTTTTCCAACCCAACACCAAGCAAGCCCAACTCCTCTACACCCGCGCCAAAGAGCTTCTCGACATCCCCCCCAATGCCTACATCCTCGACCTCTACTGTGGCACCGGATCCATTGGCATTGCCATGGCCGATCGCGCCCGCCAAGTCCTTGGCATCGAAATCAACCCCTACGCCGTTTGGGATGCCAAGGCCTCCTGTGAAATTAACCAAATCGAAAATGTCGAGACAATCTGTGGCGACGTCGCCCTCCTCCTCAAGGAAAAGAGCCTGCTCGATCCAGACATCGTCATTGTCGATCCCCCAAGAGCTGGTCTCGGCCCCAAAGCGGCCAACCAAATCCTCCAGCTGGCGCCCAAGAAGATTCTCTACATCTCTTGTAAGCCTGAGAGTCAGGCGGATGATCTTGAGCTTCTCCTTGCGGGGCCCTATCGGTTGAGTCATTTGCAGCCGGTCGATCAGTTCCCCCATACCCCCCACCTCGAAAACATCGCCATCCTAGAAAGGATGGATAGGGTTTAAGGATGGGCGAGCTCGTTTTTTCGGGCACTTCACTCGATCTGCCCCTCCGGGGTATCCGTACATACGACCGAAGGGGCAGATAGTGCAAAGTGCTGCGAAAAAGCCGAACTCGTTCTAGGGCGCTAGCTGCTGGCTTTTGCAACTGCCGGTGGCAGCACAAAATCCGCATAGCTAGCATCCCTAGAATTCCCCACTAATAATTTTTTCTGGAATTGTTTCAGTTGGTGAGGGAGGGCGTTTAGAGGGGATTTATTTTGATTGATTTGGTGGGTGCTTTGGAATTTCTCAGTAATAGATTTGGGGGAGGCTTTTGGGTTGGTGGGGAATTGGCTTTTATTTTATCTGGGGAGGGATTACAATCTGGGTGGATAGAATGTTATGAGGGTTTATGAGCTTTTTACACTTGTTGGCTGATGCCGCACAGGGCGCTCCAAAGGAGCAGAGTATGTATCAACCACTGATTTTAATTGCGATTGGAATTGTCTTTTTCTACTTTGTCCTTTGGAGACCGGAGCAGAAAAGACGCAAGTCGCTTGAGCGCAAGCAGACTGAGATGAAAGTGGGCGATACGGTGATTGCCATGGGCTTCAAGGGTGTTGTTGACTCTATTAATGAGAAGACTGTCATCCTCAAGCTCTACGATGGAGCAAAGATTGAGGTACTCCGTCGCGCCATCACTGACATTGAGATCCCCGCCTCACAAGAACTTCACCAGAAGGCCTAAGCCTGCGGCCCTTCGCGATGGAATAGTCTCTTCAGTGTTTGCTGAAGGTGGTTGGCCTCGCGTACTTCTGGCATGCTTCTTGACGCTCTTCTAACTTCTTTTTGAGGACTGAATTTGCTGGTTGTATCTTTTGTTTGCTCGTAGTTGATGGCAAGGAAGTAAGCGGGGAGGTCTTTTAGATCTGCGTGATGCATGAGTGAGATTGAGGCAATGAACTTTTTCAGGTAGGCTCTTCGGAGTTCAGGATCTAGTTCACGCTCTTCAAGTCGTCGATTGACCTCAAATGTTCTCCGTTTGATTTCGTTTGCCATTGTCCCACCTTTCTGTGGTTTAGTTGCTCTTTCGTCAACTACATCATCTGCAAATTGAAGCTGCTCTTGTAAAATCTTACATTTTGCTGATAATTTGTGATTGAGTGTATTTCGAGTAATCACTTTTACAGTAGATGCATCAGGTTTACCTTGAATATCCCTTTCAACTGAGAGCAATAACCTTTTAGCACTCTCTACTGTTGCAATTTTTCTTTCCCAGTCTTGAGCTCTTTGGCTTTGGCCGCGGACAGCAGCTCCAATAGAGCCATGACCTGCTTGGTGGATATAATAGCTTCCATCAGGGAGGGTTTCTCTTGCTTTGGTTCGGCTCTGATCATGCTCAGTCACTTTGAATCGTTTTTTGTCAAATAGGAGGTTTAGTTCCTTAATGCCACTAATTTCGCTGCCGGTATATTCAAATGCTGTATCGATGGTGCCTACATCAACGCTTGGGTGTTCATCTAGAAGGCGCATCATTTCTTCAAGTTCTTGACCAGCACAGGCAATGCTGCTTGCATCGTCTTGGTGGCCGCTGGAGCCCGTTCTGCTTGGTCTTGGGTCTCTTGCTGCGCCATGGTGGACTGCTTCATCTTCGCCAATTGGAGCCATGGCTGGGGCTGATCTTGTCTGGGTTCCAGTGCTTTTGCTTGGTGGTGGGGTGAGGTGCGCAATTTGGGCTTTGAGTTCATCGATTGTGCGCAGCTGTTCTTCAATTGCATGTGCACTGCGTTCTTCTTGCTCGCGGAGGTGTGCCATGGCAGATCGAACACCTTGTGCTTGACTAGCATCGTTGATTAGTCTCAGATTCCTTCTAGTCAGATCCTCATTGCCCCGCTTCTGACGCTGGATGAGATCGGCATCGGATTTGACCCGAGCCTCAAGTTCTTCGATCCTTTCGTGTGCTTGTCTAAGGTCACTTCTGGCAAGGCGGGCAGCGCGTTCTGCGCGCGATTGATCAGTTCCCGCTTTTGTAGCGGCACTGCCGGCTTCGCTAGCTTTCTCTGCTAGTCTTGCGACGTCTTCCTTAGCTTGTCTTAGGGCTGCCTCCGATTTGGCGAGTCGATCCTTCAGAGGGGCTTGCGCAGCGTTGAGTCTTTCGATTTCTGCCCGCAAGAGGCCATTTTCCAGATCGCGTTGCCCAGATTCAACACGGAGGGCATTTTCACGTTCACCAGCGTTGCGTCTTTCCTCTCTGAGCTGCCCTTGGATTCTTCGGGTTTCATCTTCTGCTTCTCGAGTGCGGGAGGAAAATACTTCGAGTGTGCGTGAATTGCCAGTCGATTCGGCATCTAAGCGCTCTTCAAGCGCCCGTTTTTGAGCTTCGAGTTGTTTGATTTTATCTTCTGCTGCTGCCATGGCATTTGTGGCTTCTCGATGTTGAGCTGCAACTTCGAGTTCGCGAGCGGCTCTTCTCTTGAGGTCACTTGAGGTTTGCTTTCGGAGAAGGGTCTGGAGAGCGTCGGCTCTTGTTTTCTCCTCTGCTGCTCGCGTTGTTGTCTTGAGGAGTCGTTCATTGACTTCTTCTAGTTCGCGTCGGACAGCAAGTGTTTCACGTTTTGCAACATATTTCTCTTCTCTTTGCGCATCGGTTTCTCGATTTGCCTCTCGTACCCGTCCTCTGATTTCATCCATAAGAATGCTTTGGTCTTTCATGAATTCAAGAGATGCTTCTCTCATTTGAAGGAGAGCATGACTTAGATGGGTTGGATTCTTTCTTTGTCGTGCACTTGATAGGTATGTTTCAGCTTGTCCTAAGCGATGATCTGTTCTTGCTCCAAAGCGGATGCGGAGTAAGTCTAGATGGTGTTTAGCGGCGTCAATTTGGCCCTCTAGTGCGTCAGCGTTTGTTTGGATAGCAAGTCTTAGCTCTTCGAGTTCGCGGATCATTTCTTCATCAGCGGCTTTTCTTGTATTGTAGAGGGTGCGGAGTCTGGGAAGTAGGGTGTTGATGTCATCGCTTGGATCAGCGTCCCCCCCACCCATCTCTTTAATGAGAAGCATAATTAGCGCTTTGTTATCGGGTGAGACGGATCCAGCTGCAACTTGTCTTCGGAGTGTCTCTAGCTCTTCGCTTCGTCGAGCGGTGAGTGCTTGCAGATGGGCTAGGAGAGTTTCTAGGGAGTCTGATTCATCAGCTTGTCCGCCATGGGCGCGGATGAGGTCGATTACTTTGGCTCGTTGACCTGGGACGGCTTGCCCTGCACGAGCCGCCTCTTGTAGAGCTTCGAGCTCTTCTCGCAGAGTTGCAATCTCTTCAGTTTGGAGTCTTAAGGCTCGATTATCTGCTTTGAGCGCTCTGATTTGTTCTGCTTGCTCATCAAGCAACTGAGCTTGATACTGGCGAGCCATTTCCTGGTCTCCCAATAGTCTGCGAGCTTTATCGAGTTCACTGTGGAGCCCTTCGAATTGGGCTTCTAGGTGGCGGTATGCATCTTCGATGCCTTCTTTGTCGCGAAGTTCTCGGCGAAGACGCTCATTATCTGCATGGAGGGGTGCATTTGCTTCTGCAGCCTCTTCAAAGTCATGCTGAGCTTGATCCCGTAGCCTTCTTGTTCGTTCTAGGTCAGCTTCTAAATGTTCATTGTGTTCGATCTGCACTTCAAGATCATGTTGGGCTTTGCCGAGCTCTCTTGTAAGGCGGCGAACCTGTGCTTCGAGTTGATCATTTTCCTGATCGACATGGTCAAGGCGTTGATATTCTCTATCAAGGGCATTGAGTTGGAGCTGGAGTTCTTGTAGTTTGCCGAGGATCACTTCGGGATCAATCACTTCTCCCGCGGGGAGCTCTAATGCTGCTTCAATACGTCGTAAAGTGGTATTAAGCTTATCATTGAGAGCTTCGGCCTCGTGGAGCTGAGCTCTTTGACGGCGATTTTCTTCGGTGAGATGGCCAACTTCTTCATTTAATTTTGTAGCTTCAGCTCGTGCAGCAATCTCCCTTCTTTCGAGGGCTTCGTTTTCAAGGCGTTGTTCTGTCAGTTCACGTTGGAGTCGATCTGCTCGTTCACCTGCTTTGGCACGGTCTTCTTCTGCCTGGGCTAGCTGTGGGCGGAGTCCTTCTAGTTCAGCTGTTAGACGGGCGTTATCTGCACGTGCTCTCACTAGCTCTTCACCATTTCCATGGTCGACACGTTCAAGTTGCTGTTCAAGTGCGTGCACTCTCTCCTCGGCAAGTCTTGCTCGCTGCTCAGCAGCTGCAAGCTCTGCGGGATCGGCCTGGTTAGCACGCGCTGTGTCAAGATCGCGCTCTGCACCTCTTAAACGCTCATTGAGTCGAGCAACCTCTTCTCTTGCAAGATTAACTTCTTGTCGAGCCTGCGCAAGCCCATCACGCAATTCTTCAACTGTCGCATTGGCTCTTGCCGCTTCTTCTCTTGCTCGTGCTGCGTCATCTACGAGTCCCTCATGTGCTGCTTCCAGTCGAGCAACTCTTTGCTCCGAATCAGTGAGTCGTGCTTGAAGTTGTCTTTCTCGTTCCTCTAGTGCTCGGTGGTCTTGGAGTTCATCTTGAGCTCGGTGTAGATCTCGTCTAAGTTGCTCTATTTCGGTACGTGCCTCATCACGGTCATCTGCTCTTGCTTCAGCAGTGGCAAGACGCTCTCTTAGAGCACCAAGTTCATCTCTTGCCTCTCGTGTATCTCTTTGGGCAGCTACTAGTTCTTCTCGCACTTGGGCTTCTCTTTGGACGAGTTCCTCGTAGTGGGCGAGTCTCCCTTGGGCTCTTTCAAGCTGTCCTTCTGCTCGATCTGCACGTTCGCCCTCTCTTTGCAGAGCTCTTACTTGCGCGTTTGCGTGCTCTAGCTCGGCAGTTGCATTTGCTAGGCGGCGTTGAATATCCTCGTTTTCACGGCGTAAGTGCTCAATTTGAGCTTGGTTTCCTCTTGCGCCTGCTAATTGCTGCTCAGCCTCGCGTAACTGTGCATCTGATCTCTGTACGGCATCTTGTGCTTGACCAAGATCATGGCGGAGGCGGTTAGCTTCCCTTTCTGCTCCTTCGTTACGGGCAGCAACCCTTTCGGCTGCACGTAGGCGTTCTTCTAATACGGCGTTTTGTCTGCGAGCGTCTGCGAGTTCTGTATTGACTCTGTCCCGATCGCGGCGAGCTTCAGTTGCTTGAGCGCGGAGTTGCCCCTGTTCTTCTCGGAGCTCCTCGATCGTTCTTTGGGCGTTTTCAAGTTGGGCTTGTGAGCGTGCGAGGGCGGTTTGTGAATCACGGAAGCGCTCTTGTAGGGCAGCCATAGCGACTTGGCCTTCTCTTGCGCGTGCAAGGAGTTCTTCGTCTACTTCGCGTGGTGGGGCAAGGGGTGGGCGTGCCTCTAGTGCTGCAACGCGCGCTCTAAGTTCTTCGGCAGCTGCTTCTGCTCTATTTGCTCTTTCGGTTGCATGATGGATCTGTTCGCCGAGTCGTCCATTTTCTGTGTGAAGCTGTCGATTTGTTTCCTCGAGCCGTCCTTGCTCTCTTTCAAGTTCCTGGATGCGTTGTTGTGCTGCGTGTGTTTCTTCTCGGGCTGCGGCTGCATCTCTTGTAAGCTCTAGTATACGGTCTTGATGGGCTTGTTCTCTTTCTCGGGCGCCCTCTACTTCTCGCTGAAGGTGTCCGTTTTGCTCTTCAAGTTGTACAACACGGGCTTGGCCCTCTGCTACTGCTTGGATATTTGCTTCAAAGCGCTCTCGGTACCTAGCGGTTTCGGCTTCGGCAGCTACTAGACGCTCTTGCAGCTGATCCACTCTGCCTTGACTTGCTTCAAGTTGTTCCCGAAGCAAATCGGCACGTTGGGCTGCTCTTTCAGCGGCCCCTTCAGCACGCACCTTTTCTCTTTCAAGTTGTAAGAGAGCGCCTCTGGCGTCTGCAAGATCTGTTTCACCTCGGCGGAGTTGAGCTCTTAGGTCGTCTACTTCCTCGCGATTGGCTTGGAGGGCACCTCTTAGTGTGGCTACTTCCTCGCTTAATGCGGCTTCTCTTGCCCGTGCTTGTTGAAGCTCATGGCGTACATTTCGCAGATCTTCCGTGGCTAGTTCATTTGCAGCGGTTGCCTGGTCTAGTCGACGTTCTAAATCTTCACAGCGGTGAGTTAATGCATCCCGTTCTTGTTCCACTAGCCTTAACCGTTCTTGCACTTGGTGTTGGGGTGAAAGACATTGACCACGGATATCACCCATATGTGGTTCTTCTCCTAAAGGACCAAAGGGCATTCGATCTGCAGGGATTGCTCCACCAAGTGGAGGTTGTGGGGCGGCGCCGGGTCGGAATAAATGTTGCATCCAGTTTTGCACCGTGGTGCACGCATTTTGAAACTGATAGGCATCCTCGTGGCTTTGGGGGGCTAGGGGAGCCCAATTGAGTCCACCATCTATGGAAAGTTCAATATGATCGTGTAGGATGCGATACATATAGGGAGTTCGGGTGGCAAGGGCATCTCCCATCTGTTGTTGAAAGGATTGAGTTGGTAGGATGTTGCTCTGGAACACCTCAAGAACGCGTGCGTTGAATTCGGCTATTCCATGGTCGGAGTATTGCCCTCGCGCCCAAGTTGGAAGCTGGTCTGGGTGAGTAGTTCCATGAAATTCCCCACCATTAGCCTGAAAGGCTGCGAGGACTTCTTGCCCTTGAGGAGGTCTATAGACACCTGGTGCTGCCATAATTTACCTTACTTATATTATTCGCGATCACTAATTTTACCATATTTTGATTAAAATCTCAAATTAACAAATATTTTGTAAGTGGTTTGTATTCAGTAAAGGGTGTAGAAAATATTTTATTTAAGTAACTGGAAGAGAGGGGATTGCGGGCTCAAATAATTAGTATAATTAACCTTTCAGTTAGTAATAATTAATTGCCATTATTGGGTGATTATATTATTGGGATGTAATAGGCAGAATAAAACATGGTAATTACTATGCTAGTTTCAGATTTCTTTAATTCATTTCACCACTTTCTTTATAAGATGTCCCCTGATGATGCGCGGATGGATATCAATAAGTATGAGCGAGTTGTGAAATCTGCTCTTTTTTCAGTGATTGGGGGAAAACGAGAAGTGCTTACCGCTCAGGGTGTTAAGGTGCAAGAGTCTTTTCATACGCGAATTGATCAGCTAGCACAAGATTATCGCACGTGGCAAAAAGGGGGATATAAACGGTACGCCAAGCCGAAGCAGTATATTACTGGCCAGGTGGCCCAATCAGCCAAGCGGGCGTTTGATCAGACCCTCCACAACCTCATTCGGGAAGAGAAGACCAACCCGACGCCAGCAACCAAGCGCAACTTCATCCTCCAGAGAGAGCGATTGCTCTCAGAGCGGGGCGAAGAGCTTACTCGCCAGATTAAGGCGCAAAAAGAAGCAGAGGAGCAAGCCGCATTTGGCCTGCCCCAAGAAGTCAATCTTGACAAAGTGGTTAAGCAGCCCAAATATGAGCCCAAGTTGGATCTGAAAGAGATCCCCGCGCTCAAAAAAGAGGCTGATGCACCCAAGTCCGCAAAAAATTAATACCGACAAGGAGGCGCCCTCTAGTTGTGACTAGAGGGCCGCTATCTATTTGGCTAATTGGCCGCTAATTCTTCCATCACCTTATTTGATCGCGAAATGAATTCGCTAATCTTTTCCGGGGGGAGTTCCTTCTGGCCAAGGAGGGAGAGCTCATAGACGTGGAGGGCCATCGATTTGGCGAGCTCGGGCTTGCTCTCTTTGAGCTTGTAGAGGGAGTTGATCAGGGGGTTGTTGATATTAACGACCAAGGTGTGCTTATCGAAGGGCATTGAGCCGAGGTTGCCTTGGGTCATAGAGAGATATTCTTTCATTCGGCGCATTTCTTCATTGATCATGACAAAGGCGGGGAGTGAATCGGAAGCAAGGCTTTTGGCCTCTACTTCGAGGGTTTCAATGCCGAGCGCCTCTTTGACATAGCCGGCAATTTGGGTGGAGAGGTCATCTGACTTGCGCTCTTCATCGAGGATTAAGTCGTCAATCCCACCATCAATGCGCTGGAACTTTACCCCTTCGTTTTTCCCTTCAAGGAAATTGAAGAGGGAGGTGTCGAGGGGGCCGTGCGTGGTGAGCACCTCAATCCCTTTTTCCTTATAGAGGCTGAGGAAGTCCGATCCGCTCTTTTCAGGGAGTGTGTAGTAAACCTTTCCTCCATACGCCTCTTTATGGGCTGAGAGGTAGTTGGTAAACGTGGTCCACTCATCGCTAATGTTTTTCCACATGAGGACATCTTTCACCTTGTCGTAGAATTTCTCATCTTGGATGCACCCCAGCTTGACAATCATTTCAATGTCGGGCCAGGTTTGTTCGAACTTCTCCTTATCCTGATTGGAAAGGGCGACTAGGCGATCGGACACTTTCTTAGAGATATGGGCTCCCACTTGGCGGACGGTCCGGTTAGTTTGGAGGTAGCTACGCGAGACATTGAGGGGGATATCGGGGCTGTCAATGGCCCCTCTGAGCACCATCAGGTGTTCGGGGAGCAAGTCTTTACAATCACTCGAGACAAAGACCCGATTGCAAAAGAGCATCATCGCCGACTTTTGGAAGTCAAACCGCTGGGTAATTTTGGGGAAGAACAAGATGCCTTTCAGGTGGAATGGGTAGTCGACATTGATGTGAATCCAGAAGATGGGAGGGGGATCCATTGGATAGAGCTGGCGATAAAAGGCGAGGTACTCCTCATCGGTGCAATCGGCTGGATTCTTCAGCCAGAGGGGCTCATTCTTGTTAATTTGGCTCTCTCCCACATGGATGGGGAAGGGGAGGAACGAGCAATATTTGCCGAGGATCTCTTTGACCTTTTCCTCTTCGAGGTACTCTTGGCTATCTTCACCAATGTGGAGGGTAATGGTCGTTCCGCGCGATTCACGCTTCCCTTTTTTCATATTGTATTCAGACGATCCGTCACACGACCAGTGGGCAGCCGCCTCTTCTTCTTTAAAGCTCTTGGTGTCAATCTCAACACTATTACTCACCATAAATGAGCTGTAAAATCCCAACCCGAAGTGGCCAATGATCTGCTCACTCTCATCTTTTGATTGGTACTTTTTCACAAATTCCTCAGCACCCGAGAAGGCGAGCTGGGCGATGTAGGTTTTCACCTCTTCTGCTGACATCCCAATCCCATTATCGCTAATGGTGAGGGTCTTATTCTCCTTATCAATGGCAATATCAATTCGGAAGTCACAATCGGTGCATTCGGCTTTTCCCTCTTCACGCAGGATCTTGATCTTGGAGATGGCATCACAGCTATTGGAGATGAGCTCGCGTAAAAAGATATCTTTATCCGAATAGAGCCATTGTTTCAGAATCGGCAGGATATTTTCGCTATGAATCTTCAAAGTTCCTTTGGGCATGGGTGCATCTCCTTTTTGCTAAAGGAGTATACCCCTTCGGAATTTTTGTGGCAAGGGGGTTAGACGCTTCTTTTTCCCAAGAGTTCCGCTCTCAATACAGAGAGAGGGCGGGTGTCTCGGGGTGGAATTTTTAAAGGCTCTTTTGGGAGCTCTGTGGGCAGTTCACAAAGGGCGCTATAAGAGGTTCGAATGCCAAAAGTTTCATCTGTTTGGATCTCGAAGCTAATATGTCGTCGGGTGAGTGAATCTATGCCTTGCATCACTTTTTTCTCGATAAACCCTTTTCTCCCGGCAATCGAGGTGATATTCGAAATATTGATGGCAAGATCTCGCTCAGCGACAGGAGGTTGATTGCCAAAAAGCTTGAATAGGCGCTCAAAGAAATTGAGGTGACGCACCACAAATCCCCCTTTTCCATCGTGGCAGATCCGATAGGAACAACTCCCTTCGTTATTCACGTAAGAAGTCCACTCGTGCATGTGGTAATCCTTAAGTGCCTCCATCAAAGAGAGTTGGGCAGCGTTATAATTGGTTGGAAGGGCCATTTTTTATCTCCTATGATCTCAAAACAAGAGATAATTATAACACATTCAATATATTTTTATCTATAGTGGTATCATTATATAAGGCTTAATTAATAAAAAATAAGAGGTTTATATGGATTATGATGTAGAAGATATTGAGAAATTTGTACATATTTTACAGGGGTTTGCGTCTGGTAATAGCGCAGGTAGGGAGCTGTTTCTTGCAGCAAGTGAAATAGGTAGGCTTGCTATTGTGAATTCTCCTGAGCTAAGAAGGGCGCTATGTAAAGCCGCTTTTATACTGGAAAAAGAAGGGTTTCTGGCCCATATTTTGGCATCAAATCATATCGAAACAGAGCAGCGCAATTGGATTGCACAACAAGTCAATTACTCGCTTGATCCCAATATTCCTGAACAGAAAGCATGTCTAAATTATTGGTTGGGTATGTTAACCTATATCCAAGCCACGCGGCCTGAATTGGATGAACTATTCCGACCTCGGATTGAATCGGCAATCAACCAAATCTACTTCTTCTTCAATTTGGGTGGGGCCTTTACAGATGAGAGTTTTGATGTGTTTAAGAGACAATATTTCTCACTATACTTTGAAATTTGCTTGTTAGGGGAGGTGATCTAATGGTGGAGGAATTCATTAGTTTACGCCGGCAAATCGATCGGCATTTTGCGATAGAACCCTCTGAATATCGAATATACTTTCAGATTGCAGCGAGTATTCTTGATACCGTAGAAGAAGCACCAGCTGATGTGAGGGAGTGTCTCATTGCTCAAGCAGGTGTATGTGTGCGCACAGCCTACTTGAATAAGCTGTTTACTGAAGACCTACCAGATGATGTCAAGTTTGCTGTCGCGGGATATCTACAAGATTCAATCCGTGAAGATGCGACGCTTCGGGAAAGGTTTATTACCAGCTCAATTGCAACAGTCCTCTATTTTTCTGCGAAATTTCCTCGCGTTCGCGCGGAGATGGAAAAAGAGCTAGAAGATTTTGTGACGGCGTGTTCTTTTGCGAGTGAAGAAGAGGTGGACGAGTCATTTATGATTCATCTGCGTGAACTCTACTACCCAATGTATAATCACATGGTACACCTTGCATTTGGAGCATAGTCTCATTTAGGGTCTTCTTAGCTCTTAAAAAGCTTTGAGAAGTTAAGGAGGCCCGCTTCTTGCAAGATGATGACAAGGACAGCTGCCGGGGCTAAAAAGCGCACCATAAAGAGCCAGATGGGGTAGAGCCATTTCCAGCTCGTCCCTTCCTTGAATTCGGCTTCTACATCCCGCTTATTCATTACATAGGCGACAAAGAGAACCGAAAAAAGGCCTGCAATGGGCATCGCCCAGCTGGCAGTTAAATAGTCCATCGTGTCGAAAAAGTTTTTCCCATAAATCTTTTCCCAAGAGGGGAAGAGAGATCCCGTATAAGACAGGGCGCTTGGAATGCCAAGTACAAAGGTGAGGCAGCCGGCAAACCAGGTGGCTCGATGCCGTTTCACCTCTCGAATCTCTATCAAGTTGGCCACAATCACCTCTAAAAGAGAAATCGAAGAGGTGAGTGCTGTAAAGAGCAAAAGAGTGAAGAAAATCGATGAGATCAAGACATTTCCAGGCAATTGGGCAAAAATCACTGGCATGGTCTTAAAGACCAATCCCGGCCCCCCTTGCGGAGAGAATCCATAGGTAAAGACAATGGGGAAGATCATCAACGAGGCAAAAAGGGAAATGAGGACCGTCATGCAAGCGACAATCGCCCCATTCTTGGGCATATCCTCATCCTTTTTCATATAGCTGCCATAGGTGAGAATTATTCCCAGCGCCACACTCAAAGTAAAGAAGGCCATCCCAAGTGCATTGAGCACCCCTGATCCGGAAAGTCTGTCCCAATAGGGGACAAGGAGGAAATTGACCGCCTGGCCAAATCCGGGCAAGGTGCAGCTATAGGCAAACAAGACAACCAAAAAGATAATGAAGGCAGGGGTCAAAATTTTTGACCACTTTTCAATCCCCTTTCTCACGCCACTAAAGACAATGCCAATATTGATCAGAATGAAGACAAAGAGCCAAAAGAGATTAATCCCCGGCGAAGCAAGGAGGGTGTCAAAAATCGCTTGAATTTCCTGCGGGCTCTTGCCCACTGAAAATTGGGAGAGGCTCATGAGTATATAACACAAACACCAGCCTGCCACCACGCTGTAAAAGGAGAAGATGACAAAGCAGGTGAGCAGGTTGAGATAGCCCAACATCCCCCAATTGCTCCCCTCCGGTGTAAGTGATTTATAGGCGAGCACAGCACTTTTTTGCGTCCGTCGCCCAATGATTAGCTCACCTAAAAAGACGGGCAATCCAATGAGGAAGGTAAAAATAATGTAGAGGATAACAAAGGCACCGCCTCCATTTTGGCCGACAATATAGGGAAATCTCCACAGGCTGCCCAGCCCAATCGCAGAGCCTGCCGTTGCCATGATAAAACCAAATGTGGACCCCCAGTGTTCCCGCTCTTTTTTCATTTTCCCTATCTCTTTCCTCTAGATTTTTGCGAGTATACACAAAAAAGGATTAACGTTCATCAAAATAAATGTCCCCGAGGATGCGAAAAACTTGAAAGATAAACCGGTGGGTGACGAGAAAGAAGGCAACGGTCATTGCCACATGGACATCTCTTCGTGCATGGATGTGGAATTGTCGAGGGGTGAGAATATAGGGGGCGGCCGGAGATTTTTCCCAATCCCTTTTCACCTGCTTTTCTATATAACGAATCTTTTGGGCCATGAAGGGGTGGGGTAACAATGCTTTATCGATGAGGTGTGTCTGACTGCTTTCAATAATGAGTTTGAGCCGGCATCTATCGCCGCTATTGATACGGGCCAATAAAAGGGGGGAGAGGGAGCCGATAGGAGAGCGACTCAAGTCGAGCAAGACAAGGTTGCGGGAGATGCCGAGGTCTTTAGGAAGCATTGTCACGAATGTAAAGGAGAGGTCTAAAAAGGTGAGTTCCGCAAGGTAGGAGATCCCTTCTGTAACCTCTTCGATGGGATTATTGTTAATGGATAGCTCTTGAAGTCGTGAAAGTAATAAGATCTGGGGGGGAAGGACTTGAAGGGCATTATGGCTCAGGTCGAGTTTCCTGATTTGGTTGAGTGCAAAAAGTCCAGTTGGAATCTGTCGGATGCATTCTTTTGAAGGGAGTTGTTCTGTAGGGGTGCAGCCAAAGACAGGTTGGAGAGTGAGCTTTTTAAGAGCTGTTAGCTTTTCAGCTTCTTTTGGAAAGGTAAAGGAGTCGCGCGTGTGGATAGTGAGCTCTTCTAGAGAGGTCAAGGTGGCAATTTTAGGTGAGAGTCGCCGCAGCCACGGGGCGCAGAGGGTGAGTTCTCGGAGCTGGGTCATGGTAGGGCCTTCAGCCCACACGACACATTGGGTGGTGGAGAGGGTGAGCGACTTGAGTTGATTGGCTCCATCGAGCTCCCTTGGGATATGGGTCACCATTCGGTTCCGCTCATAGGTGGGATCAGACTGAGAGGGGAGCATGGCAACAAGCGAAAGGCTCATCGCAGCTTGGCAATCGGCCTGGAACGCCTCGGTGCTTCCGACCATTCTTCGGACCAGGGCAAGCGGGTCTTCGGGCGTCTCTTGGTTGAGCACCGATTCCATCTGCGAGGGGGCGGTGAGGTCATCGAGACAATTTGAAATGTTGAGCCGGCATTGGGCTATGATGAGTTGATTGAGATCGAGGATATATCTGAGTGTGAGAAGTCTAGAGGGGTTATTTGGTGGGGGCTGGAGGAGGAGGCTTTTTGCCTCTTCTTCTAACGCCTTTGAGAGGGCGACCATCCCGATGGAGTTTGGGTAGGGCTTTTCTCTTTTTTTGAGATTGGCCTCTCGGTAGAGTCCCTGCACCCGCTCTGGTCCAAGTTGGGCTTCCAATTTCTCTCGCCTGGTGCGAAGGGCTGAGTCCATCGCATTATAGGCCCGCTTGCAGGTGAGGAGAAAATGGGGATTATTGACAAGGCTTGAGATGTGGGTAAGGAGATCGGCGGGGAGGCTGGTGAGCTGAGCGGACGTTTCTGAAGAGTCGGTCGCAAAGCGGGGGATTGAAGTAAAAATTGGATTGAGTTGGAGCGCCATATATAGATGTTTATCAATAGTTTGGCATCTATTCTAGGGGACGGGGGTGTTTTTGGGAATCCTCAAAAGAATTTTTCTAGGAAAATGATTGCTGATTATTCGATCCCACCCAATACTATAGGTATGAAGATATGTCTCGCACAGCTAAATCCAGTCATTGGGGAACTAACCGGTAACACCGTCAAGGTGATCGATGCGATCAAAAAGGCCAAAAAAGAGGGGGCTGAGCTGGTCGTCTTTCCAGAAATGACCCTCTGTGGCTATTCTCCGGAAGATCTCCTTCTCCATAAAAGCTTTATGTTTCGCATGGAGGCAAAGCTCAACGAAGTGATCGAAGCCTCAAAAGGGATCTCAGTCATTGTGGGACTCATTCGATATGGGGAAGAGAATGAGGTGGGGGAAAAGCCCCTCTTCAATAGCGCTGCGATTATCACAGATGGCAAACTTCAAGGGTTTTACGACAAACAGTTGCTTCCCACCTATGATGTCTTTACTGAAAGGCGCTACTTCTCTCGGGGAACCAAGTCGAAGGTATGGGAGATTGCTGGAAAGAAAGTGGGTGTGATCATCTGCGAGGATATGTGGCAGTGTGCAGGATATGAGTTGAGCGGGTGTAACTACCCTTGGGATCCGGTGCGGGATCTCGCGCCTCATAAGCCCGATGTATTAGTCAACTTGACCGCCTCACCATTTTGTGCTGACAAGTTTGAAGTGAGAGTGAAGGTGTGCCAAGCAGCAGCAAGCATTCTCAAATGCCCTGTGGTCTATGTGTGCCAAGTGGGGGCGAATAATCAGCTTGTCTTTGATGGGTACTCACTTGTTGTCGAAAAAGACCAAACCTTGCGTCAAGTGGCTAAAGGATTTGAAGAAGATAGCATGATGGCAGATACTGGCAACCTCCCTCCACCGATGCCCTTCTTACCCGATGTAAAGACCGATGTCTATCGCGCCCTTGTCTTGGGGATTAGAGATTATTTTGCCAAGTCCCACTTTGAAAAAGCCCTCATTGGGCTCTCTGGAGGGATTGACTCCTCTGTGGCCGCTTGCATCGCAGTCGATGCATTAGGGGCTGAGAATGTGATGGGGATTAGCCTCCCTTCCCAATACTCCTCGAAAGAGAGCGTTGAAGATGCTGAAAAGCTCGCTCAGAACCTGGGGATCGAATACAAGGAAATTCCGATTAATGCGATCTTCAAGAAGACACTCGATGTCCTTTCACCTGAATTTAAAAAGAAAGAGCACGATGAAACCGAAGAAAATTTGCAGGCGCGCATTCGGGGAAATATCTTGATGGCGTTTGCCAATAAAGAAAATCGCTTAGTGATTAACACGGGAAATAAGAGTGAGCTTGCTCTTGGCTACTGTACACTCTATGGGGATATGGTGGGAGCCATTTCTGTCCTTGGCGATGTAACTAAGACAGGTGTTTATCGACTCGGTCATTTCATCAATGAAAAATACCACCGCATTCCAGCGCGAGTCTTTTACAAGCCCCCTTCAGCCGAATTGCGCCCCGATCAAACCGACCAAGACAACTTGCCCCCATATGACCAAATTGACAAAGTGATCGAAGGGTACATCATTAAACACCTCTCGCTCGAAGATATCTCCTATTGGTACCACATCCCGCTCAGCATTGTGAATCAGGTGGTCTCGCTCATCTTTAAAGGGGAGTACAAGCGGCGCCAAGCCCCGCCTGCCCTTCGAGTCTCATCCAATGCGTTTGGAGCAGGTCAGCACCGACCACTCCACTGTAGCGGAACAGAACCTGATATTATGCTCTAGCATTATGGTCCAGCATTATGCTCTAGCCCAGTCAAAGCTGAGCACGTCAGAAATTTGAGAGGTGCCGAGCTGCAACATCAATAGGCGGTCAAAACCGAGCGCAATCCCATGCAGCTGCTCGGGGAGCCCATTCCCTAGATCATCGAGAAAGCGCGTATCGAGGGGAAGAGGGGGCTTTCCAAGAGCGATTCGCTTCTGATTTTCAGCTTCAAATCGCTTTTGATTCGCCTCTTTCGACCCCAGCTCCAAGTAGCCATTTGCAAGCTCCTTGCCCTGGTAATAGATTTCAAAACGCTTGGCAACCTGTTTGCCCCCTTCCTCAACCACTTGGGCAAGCGCCGCATCTTCAGGGGGGTAGTTGGTGATCACCGTGAAGGTGTCATTCCGGCCGAGCTTGGGTTCAATCTCATCAGCCCAAACTAAAAAGCGTCTTTCTTCATCAGTAAAGTGACCTGGCACATCGCAAGTACCATCGGCAAAGCGCTCAAACGCTTCATCATAACTCACCACCAAATACTCTTTTTTCCCCACAAAAAGGGCGATCAAGTCGAGCACCTCTTCGAGAAATGGCTCAAAGGCCATCGCATGGCGATAATACTCGATCATTGTAAATTCGGGATTGTGATTGGAGCCCGCCTCATCTTCGCGGAAGACCGAGCTCATCTGATAAATATCCCCAATGCCTGCCGCAATCAATCGCTTCATTGCATGCTCGGGAGAGGTGACTAAATAGCGCTCCCGGCTCACCTCGATCGGGTCGATGTAGGCGCTGACGTGAGGGGCCCTTGCAAGGAGTGGAGTGTCCACTTCCATCACCCCTCGCTCTGCAAAAAATGTACGCACAGCCCCCAACATTTCAGCTCGTTTGCGAAGGGCAAGGAATCGATCCATCGCTACTTGCCCGCTCGGCTGACATAGTCGCCAGTGCGTGTATCCACCTTGATCACCTCACCCTCTTCGATGAAAATGGGGACGTTCACCTTGGCACCCGTTTCCATCAATGCCGGCTTTAAAACGTTTCCACTCGCCGTATCGCCACGCACACCAGGGGCCGACTCGACAATCTTCAACTCTAAAAAGTTAGGTGGAGTAATGTCGATCACTTCGTTGTTGAAAAAGACAATTTCATAAAGCTCATCTTCTTTTAGCCAAACGCTATTATCTCCCAACACCTCTTTAATCACATTCACCTGATCATAGGTGTTGTCATCCATAAAGACGGCATCTTCGCCATCTTTGTACAAAAAGCGCATCTTGCTCTCTTGCACATCGGCTAGCTCAATCTTTTCGTTCGATTTGAAAGTCTTTTCAATCACCTTTCCGTGATACAAATTCTTAATTTTGACCCGTGCAAATGCTTGACCCTTCCCTGGCTTGACCAGGTCGACCGACTGAATGCGGTAGGGGTTGTTATCCACCAAAATTTTGCTGCCCCCGCGCAGGCTATTGATATCGATTTTTTCGCCCATGAAAGCTCCATTTTTTGCAAGCCAGTATAGAATGGAAAAGGGAAAATGGCAAGACAAAAGACCGCATACTATTGTTTGGGAAGGACTACCTTGAGGTAATTGATCTGCGCCTTTAGCTTCTCCACCTCCGCTGCAATTTCAGTCCGTACACGCCCGAGGGCAGCCACCTCCCCTTGAACCTTGCCAACCTCCGCTTGTTTTGCCGCCGCCTGTTCAGTTAGGGTGTGTAGCTCCTTCTGGTAACCAGGAATCACCTCATCCCTGAGCAATCTCAAGTCGGCACGTTGATTTTCAAACTCCTCAAATTCCCGCTGCTTGGCATTGAGAAGGTTTGTTGTTTGCTCGAGGAGCTGCTGGAGATTGCCAATTTGCCCTTCTAAGCGGGTATTATTTTCCGCAAAGGTTTGATTCGAGCTTTGAAGGGTGAGGTTTTGTGCGCGGAGCTCCTCGATGAGCGCCACTTGGCGCATGTAAAATGCGGCGAAGAGAGTGACCCCAGAAAGGAGGGCAAAAGTGATCATCAAAGTGGGGATATTGGCAAAGATCGAGTAGACAAGCCCAATAATGCTACACACCACGCCGGTGAGCATCACCGCATCCTTCCAGTGGGTGATGATTTTATCCATGATCCAGCAGGGAGAGCAGCTCCATTCAGTGGGGGTAAGGTCGCATGTTGTGATTGGAAGGAGGCTCATCAGCTAGTTATTGGGTAATCGTCTCTTTACACCTAATTTTCAATGATTAAAGGAATTTTATTCAACCTGAATATCTTTAACATATCTTTACTGAATTGCTTAGGCCGCAAGTGACAAGGGATCGCACCAAGTGAATTTTTTTATGGTCTTTTTTTGGCCATTCGGGCAAATAGAGGCTATGGAATGGATTCGATCTCAAGTAGTTGGAGTGATTGCAGGTGAAATGCAACTCCACCCCCAGGAAATCCTCGATCACTACGACTTAGTCAAAGATCTAGGGGCCGACAGCTTGAATCTATTTCTCATCTTCTACGGCATCGAACAAAAGCTCGGCTTGCAGATGCCCCTCGACCGCCTTCGGGAATCGGTGAAAGTGGGCGATTTAGTCGCCGAGTGTAAGGCGCTCATTCCCAACGTCTCGTGAAAATGCCCATTTTTCCCAATTGACAATTTCTCAACAGACTGGATTGATAGAGATGGGTCTGACCAGAGGGGTCAGCATTTTGGAAAGCTATGAGCGAGTTTGCCGATAAACACCACTTTTCCTACGATCCGACAGGGGATATGGATCGTCCTGAAGTGCGCCCTGAAGAAGAGGTTTTGACCGAGAAGCAATACGCCATTGAAACCTTAGAGCGCTACTCAGGCTCTTCCCACAAGCTCTTCCAGCCCCTAATCTTGCTCACCAACTTTCCTCCCTATGTCAATCACTTTGCCGAAATAGCCGATCTCGAAATCTTTGAAGGCTCAATGTTCCGCGTCGCCCACAATAAAAAAGAGCGCATCTCCATGATCGACTTCAAAGTGGGAACCGCCCCAGCAGCTCTCATCACCGATCTCCTCTCCTTTCTTCCCATCAAAGCAGTCGTCTTACTCGGCATGTGCGCTGGCCTAAGAAGGCGGTACAAGGTTGGCGAATATATGATCCCCCTAGCCGCGATCAGGGATGACGGCACTTCCGATTACTACTTCCCAAAAGAAGTGCCCGTCCTCGCTAACTTTTTAATGACCCGGGCCATTATCGACACCCTCGAGCATGAAGATATGGCCTATCATCTGGGCATCTCCTTCACCACCAATATGCGGTTTTGGGAGTTTAATCACGAATTCAAAGAGCGAATCAAAAACTCCCGCGCCCAGTGTTTGGATATGGAGTGTGCTACTCTGTTTGCAGCGGGCTACAAGCGAAAGGTGAGCTTAGCAGCACTCCTCCTCGTTTCCGACCTTCCCCTCAATAATCATGGGATCAAGACCAAAAAGAAAGCAAAAAAAGTTTTTGACAACCACATGGAAGATCATATCAGGAGGGGAATTCTCACCCTCCATCACGCAGAACATCTCCTCAGCCAAAAGGTGAAAGGATTTTATAATCGGCAGAGTTATCGAGGCAAAGGAGCCGTGGTTGATGACCCTATTAGCGGCGACAAAGCTGGGTAAAATATTTCTCCAAAAAATTCTTTTGCGAGAGAGTTTGACAGCGGCTTGGGGTTTGTGTATAATCGCTGGTTTATTTCACTAAGAGTTTGAGTCATAGTAAATGAGCCAGGTACGCGAACATTGGTCCTCTCGATTGGGATTCATTATGGCTGCAATTGGATCGGCAATTGGGCTTGGAATCCTTTGGAAATTTCCCTACGTTGTTGGGCAGAATGGGGGAGGACTCTTTCTATTTACCTATCTTTTTGCCGTTGCGCTCATCGGGGTGCCCCTCTTCATTGGGGAAATTTTGCTCGGCCGGATGACCCAGTCGGCAGCCATTGGCGCCTTTTCCCATGAGGAGGCGAGTGGAAGCTGGAAAGTGGGGGCTTTTTTAGGGATTGCTTCCTCCTTTTTGATCATGAGCTTTTATAGCGTTATTGCCGGATGGGGGTTGAGCTATGTGGTGATGTCCCTGACTGGCTTTTATCAAGGGCTTGCTCTCGATCAAATTCCCCTCATCTATGAGAAACTCTCCAAAAGTGGTGGTATTACAGTGATGTGGCACTTTCTCTTCACTGCCATTTGCATGGGAATTGTGTTTGCTGGCGTACGAAAGGGGATTGAGTATTGGTCACAGATTATGGTGAAGATCTTGCTTGTCCTCCTTTTGATTTTATTTAGCTACAGCCTCACTTTGAAGGGACTGCATCAGGCGGTCCAATTTGTCTTCTATCCTAACTGGGATAAGTTTAAGGTTTCGAGCATGCTCGAGGCGCTTGGATTGGCCTTCTTCACTTTGAGCTTGGGGCAGGGGATTATGATTAGCTATGGAAGCTACATGAAGGGGAAGGAAAATGTAGTGAAGACCTCGGCGATTGTGGGTTTGAGTGTGATTACTGTTGCCTTTTTGGCTGCCCTTACCATTTTTCCTGTTGTCTTCTCATTTGATTTGAGTCCCGATGCGGGGCTTGGGATGGTGTTTCAAACCTTACCCTTCCTCTTTGCCCAGCTGCCCGGATCGCTTGTCTTGTCGACCATTTTCTTTTCTCTTTTTGTCTTCACAGCCATTACTTCAGCAGTGCCGTTGATTGAGGTATGTGCTACCAATTTGATGGAGAAAGCGGGGCTTGATCGGCATAAGGCAGTGGTGCTTGTGAGTGCGGGGACCTTTCTCTTTGGGATACCGAGCGCCCTGGCGCAGACTGGATGGGTCTTTCCCATGTGGGAGAAGATCTTTGGGATTAATTTTCTCGAGACAATGGATCGGCTGGTCTCTGTCTGGTTGATTCCATTAGCAGGCTTGATTACATCGCTTTATGTTGGTTGGAAAGTCGATCGAAGGGAATTACGGGAGCAATTTATGCGAGGCCATCAATCGGATGCCTTGTGGTCAATTTGGTATGGATTTATGCGCTATGTGATCCCCGTGATCGTCTTTTGCATCATCCTACAAAAAAGTGGAATTCTGGATCTATCGATGCAGGGTTAGGGAGCGAGATAAACGTGAGCCGGGTTAGAGAACATTGGTCGAGTAAAGTTGGATTTATTTTTGCAGCCATTGGTAGCGCTGTTGGGTTGGGAGTATTGTGGAAATTCCCCTACACCGTGGGGAAAAATGGTGGGGGCTTTTTCATCCTCGCCTATCTCTGCTGCACCCTTGCGATTGGAATTCCCGTTCTCATTGGCGAATTGATGATGGGGCGGCGGGCACAGGCTGCAGCTGTCAACACGTTTGGTCATTTGGCTCCCGATAAGCCCTTCTGGAAAGTGGCTGGATGGTTTGGAGTGATCAGCTCCTTTTTGATTATGAGCTTTTATAGCGTCATTGCCGGATATGGAATGAGCTACATTGCCATGAGTTTGATGGGGGCGTTTAAAGGGCTCGATATTGCCCAGGTCAAAGAGAAGTTTGAGGTGCTCGCAGGCTCTGCGGATGTAGCCCTCCTTTGGCACTTTGTCTTTACCTTGATCACCATGTGTATTGTCTTTTCAGGGGTGCGGAAGGGGATTGAGTTTTGGTCGAAGTTGATGACCCGCGGCCTATTTGTGATGCTCCTCATCCTCTTTTTCTACAGCATCCGGTTGAGTGGATTTGGTCACGCGGCCCACTTTGTCTTCTATCCAGACTGGTCCCGGTTTAGCGTGAGCAGTCTTTTAGAAGCGCTCGGCCTTGCCTTCTTTACCTTGAGTCTTGGACAGGGGATTATGTTTAGTTATGGGAGCTATCTCGATAAGGAGACAGACATTCCTCAGATGTCGCTCATTATCTCCTTTGCTGTGATATTGGTGGGCATTTTGGCGGCGATGGTGGTCTTTCCCATTGTCTTTACCTTTGGAATGGAGCCGGCCGCTGGAAATGGGTTGATTTTCCAAACTCTCCCCTACCTCTTTGCTCAGCTTCCTGGAGCGGTGATTGTAAGTACCCTCTTTTTCATCCTCTTTGTCTTTACCGCCATTACCTCATCGGTCGCTTTTATTGAAGTGATCGCCACTAACCTCATGGAACTGGTGGGGTGGGAGCGGAAAAAGTCGGTGGTGCTAGTTGCTGCTGCCACCTTTATTGTGGGAATTCCGAGCGCGTGCTCCTACTCGGGGACAGTTTTTGCCCCGTGGCAATCGATTTATGGACAAAACTTTCTCGACACCATCGACAACCTTGTCTCGGTGTGGCTCATCCCCGTGGGAGGGCTGCTCACAGCCGTTTTTATCGGGTGGGTTTTCAATAAGAAGGATGCCGAAGAGGCTTTTCGTCAGGGAACGATCTTTGCGCCACTCTTTTTGCTCTGGCATTTTTGCATGCGCTACATTGTTCCCATTCTCATCCTCTTCATCATCTTTGAAAAGAGTGGTCTGGTCTAATCTTTGTGCAGCTTGATTGAGTTTGAAGGGCAAATGCGAGTACACGCTTCAACCACGGCAAGATCAGTCTCTTCGGTTGGCTGAGTATGGACATACGCTTTGGCGCGAGCGTCTTTGGAAAAGACATTCGGACAAGCGCGTACACAAAGCGTACACTCTACGCATGTCAAATCAACAAAAACTCTTCCGGGTGCATTATGGGGGTGGGCAGCATCGGGCTTAGTCATATTATCCTCCTTTTTTGCCCACAATAGTTGAATTGGGGATTTGGAAAAATATTTATTTTATAATTGAGTTTCTATTGGGATGAAGCTATAGGTGGAGGTGTAGCTTTAGGAAGGTTTTTTTGGGATCAACACAATACTACAAAAGCGTTACCGCGCTCATGTTGAGTTACATATCGATTGCGTTTTTGAGTGTAATTGTAAAGATGCTCAATCAGGATGTTTCCATGGCGACGATTCTTTTTGCAGAGTTTTCGATTCCACTACTCCTTTTATCTCCGTGGTTTATTCAACAACGAAAGCATCTGGCCCCGCAACAACATTTTTTCATCCAAATGAGTCGAGCATTTTTTTCGGTGGGAGCACTAGGGTGTAGTTTTTGGGCACTCCGTTACTTACCGCTGGCAGAAACAGTCTTGCTCAATAATAGTGTTCCTCTATTCCTTCCATTGATTGCAATTGTGTGGTTTAAGGAAAAAATCTCCCGCATGGAGTGGGCACTGATCATGTGTGGATTTGCAGGTGTTCTTTTGGTGGTGCATCCCGGATCTGAGTTTTTTCACGTGAGTGCTTTAGTTGCACTTGCATCAGCCATTTGTGGGGCGATGTCATTGATGTGTCTCAAAAGGCTTTTATTTTTTAAAGAGAAGTTTGTCAATCTCCTCTACTTCTTTTTCTTTGTTGGTACCACTCTTATTTTTCCTTTCTTCATTCACTACTATGAACCTCTAACTTATACCCAACTAGGAATGTGTGTGATCCTTGGCCTACTCATCCTTAGCTCACAGGTCTTTTTTATCACTGCTTATCGTTTCACTAGTCCAGTCAAACTCGCCCCCTTAAACTTTATGGTGGTCGTCTTTGGGGTTATCTTGGGCTATTCATTCTTCGGCACCCTCCCCGATCAATATTCGTTCACAGGGGCTCTTATCATCCTAAGTACAGGAGTGATGACGGCCATTACATTTTCACGCAGGCGTTTGCGCGAGCGGCGCGAGGCAAAGAAGGCCCCAATTCCCCTTCCAGTAGAAGAACAAGACTCTTAGTGGTGGCGTTTCAATACGCCTTTTCTGCGGAGGGAAAAGAGATGTTGCGCCCCTTGCATGGCAGACACCTTGCCTGTGTTGAGCAGGGTGTGGTAAAATCCGAGTCGATGGGGCAAAATAGAAATTTGATCAACCCCATCTGTGAAGCCAAGGTTAAAGAGAAATGTTGCGCACTTTTCTTTTTTGGCAGCGACACTTGTGAGTGTAGCGGAAAGGGGGGCGTCTGCTGTTTGATTGGCCTCAATCCACTGATCGTAATGTTGAGTATAGATGCGGGAGGCTTCTGATCGGGTGATGATTTCAAGAGATGGGGAAGGCATGGGCTTTTCCTTTTGACCCACGTAGAGATTGCTAAATTGACAGAAGGGAAAGGTGCCTATCCGTCTTTCGGTAAGCTCACCTGTTTCAACTGCTTGTTGATTACGCTGAGCAATTCTTTTTGGGAGGATGGAAAAGGGGCAGTAAGCCAGCGCAACTGTGAGATGACCGTTGTATCTTCGCCACATTGCGTGTTTGGCAAACCCTTCAATTGCCAAAGCATCAATTATAATATTCCCTCCTCGGCGAGCATGCTCAAACGCGTGGTCAAATAGTCCGAGGTCAGCTGCTCGATCAAAAGGGGCGATCTTGCTTACAGGGAGGGCGCAGACTTGCTGCTTGAGGTGAAGAATAAGCCTTTCGATTGTTTTGGCCTCCTCAGGATCAATCTCTTTTTTCCACGGACGTTGGCCAGAATAGATGACTCTTGGGAGAACTTGGAGTGGGAAGTAGTGGGCGAGAGTGGAGAGTTGATTGGGGAAATACTCCCTGAGAAGATTTAAATCTTCCTTTTCACCCCATCGGTCCCCTTCACCAACAGTGAATTCAGGGGCAAGTTGCTTAAATGCATTCATGATGGAGGTCTTTCCCGCAGTAGATGTCCCGACTATAACTATCACCTCACCAGTTAGGTGGCGATGAAAATAATTCCAATCGCTAAACTGTGCGTGCAAGCTTTGCAAAAGTTCTTTAGGCATTTGTTCAGAAGTGTCTAAGAGGACCCCACTAGCGAAAGGGAATTTTGGGGCATCATAGCATATGATTGTCATAGCTAAAAGTAGAGAGGAAGTTTGCTTGATTGGATTTGGGGGATCAGAGGTTGGATGTCGATCTCGAGTTTGCCAAATCGCTCGACAGCAGCGCGTATTGCTTTAAGAGCCTCTTCTTCCTGGGATGTTTTTTTTGAGACGGGATAATCATCAGACTGCATGATTTCAGTCAAAATGATGGGTTGAGTGGGTTGTGCCACAATAAGCTCCTTGGGTTGAGTGCCAAACAGTCTACCATAGGCGAAAGATTTTTGGAAAGGTGGAAATAATTGGCGTTGTCAGCTAAAATATGGGGCCATGGCGTTGGGACGAAGAGATCTTCTAGGGGGCGTGTTGGTAGTGCTGGCTTCGCTTGGCTTTTCCATCGGCAGCTTTATTGCGGGTTCAAGTGATGGGCATCCTCTAGCAATTGTTTTTTTTAATCGGGTAGTGGCTTTTGTCATCCTCTTGCCCTACATGCTTTCTAAGGGGGCGGGCCACCTCGCTAGAGCCCCATTGAAAGGGTTGAGTCTTTCCCGAGGGATTTTGGGAATGGTGGGCATCTTAGTCACTGTGATTACCATGCACTTTCTCCCCGTCCTCGATGTGGTCTTGCTCGAGCGCTTATCTGTCTTTATGGTCCCACTCTTTGCGTTGCTCTTTCTCAAGTCGAGAATTTCAAGGGGAATGGTGTTTGCAGTTGGGATGGGGTTTTTAGGGGTTTGGTTTGTGGTCAATCCCCACGATGAACTGCTGCGGCTAGGCGCGTTATTTGGGGTGCTGGCGGCCCTTTTCAATGGACTCAATCTCACCATTTCCAAGCAACTATCAAAGGTTCAAAGCGGCCAGCAATATCTCTTTTACCTATTTGGAGTGGGTGGATTGGTCTCCCTTCCCGGCCTTTTTATGGGCGTTCCAAAAACTGCCTTATTCTGGCTCATCTTGATGGGAATTGCTAAAGGGGCAGGGCAATTGATGCTTGTGAGTGGACTGCGCCGGACAAGTGTTACCCGGGCATCGGTTCTTTTAAACATGGACCTATTCTTTGTCACCCTATTCTCTCTTCTCTTTGCTCATGTGCGACCGACGCAAGAAGTGCTGGTAGGGCTTATCCTTATCTCTGCTGCGAGCGTGGCTACGGTAATTCTTCCGCGACGGGAGCGGGCACTTGCTGTTGAATAATCCTTTTCTTTCGAACACTTATCAAGTATAGGTAAGAAAAGGGTGAGGCAGTTTTGCTAAAGCATGTAAATACCAATACACTCATTGGCGGCCTGTTGGTTGTTGTGGCGTTTTTTTTCTTAAACGCTGTGGGTGTGACTGCGAATATCCTGATGAAACAGTTTTACCCAGGAAGTCTCATTTTTTACTCGAGTCTTTTTGGGATGCTCATCTGCTCCCCTTGGTTTCTAGCGGGACACTTTGCCGAGTATCGCGCCCCCCATCAGGTTTTGCTCTTTCTGCGGGCGATGTTTTCAGCCCTTGCCTTCTACCTCTTTTTTATTGCGATTCAATACATCCCCTACATTGAAGGGGTGTTGATCATGAACACCACCCCCATTTTGATTCCCATCATCACCTTTTTTTGGATGGGATTCAAAATTGCCTTGCGGGTCTGGTTGTATATTATTCTCGGTTTTATTGGGGTCGTGATTGTTCTTAACCCCACATCACCCGAGCTCAATGTGGGAGTATTATGGGGTGTGGCAGGAGCTGTTAACTCATCCCTTTCCATAGTGGCGTTGGGGATTTTGATGAAAGAGATCCAACCCCGTATTGTCTTGTTTTATCTCTTTTTATATAGCCTCATTGTATTCTTTCCCGTTATGCTTTATCGGGGCGACTATATGCGGCTTGCAGACCTGCCCTACTTGATCATCTTGTCGGTTGCCATGATCGCAGCGCAGCTTAGCTTCCTCTATGCGTATCGATATGTGGTGCCAGCAAAGGTCGCCCCCCTTAACTTTTCTGGGGTGCTCTTTGGGTGCTGCTCGGGGCTGATCCTCTTTCAGAATTCTCCCACCTGGCACTTTGTTGTGGGGGGAAGCATTGTTGTACTCAGTTTATTGTTGACCCTCACCCACAACTACTCAAATAGTTCAGCTGGATAGGGGAGGTTGTCAAATGGGGGATAGCTCACGCTGGTGAGGAGATATTCTTCGGTGAGCCGTTTGAGCATCACCTGTTCCAACTCGAGAGGAGTGATGGTTGGGGGGATAAGGAAAGTCTTTTTCAACACTTGCTTTTTCACTTGCCGCTCAGCTGAGATCCCTTTCTTTCCAAACTTAATCGATAAGAAGCCCGACTGATTGGAAAAGACCCGCAGCCGACTCATGTGATAGAGCCATGCCGTAGGAGGGGGGAGGGGACCAAACCGATCGATCAGCTCACTAAAGATGGTATCAATTTGTTCAAATCCAGACGCCTCACCTAGCCGGTGATAGATCTCAAGGCGAATCGATGGATCATCAATATAAGTTTCAGGGAGCTTGGCATCGTAGGTGAATTCCATCTTCGTCTCAATAAACGAGGTGGAAGCATTGTTTTTTAGTGCATCGACCGCTTTTTTCAGAAGCTTGCAGTAGAGATGAAATCCAACAGAAGAGACATGCCCCGACTGTTGCGTGCCGAGAATATCCCCCGCTCCCCGAATTTCCAAATCACGCATCGCAAGCTTCATCCCCCCACCATATCCAGAAGCCTCCACCAACGCCGAGAGACGCTTTTGAGAGATCTCGGGCAGCGTCTGCTTGGGTGGGGTGAGAAAGTAGGCATATGAGCTCTTATTCCACCGCCCAACGCGCCCCCGAATCTGATAGAGGTCACTCATCCCAAATGTATGCGCCCGGTCGACGAGCACCGTATTCGCATTGGGAATATCAATCCCATTTTCAACAATCGTCGTAGCAACCAGCACATCAATTTCCCCCTTCTTAAAGAGGCTAAATACATCATCAATCGCATCGGCATCCATCTGCCCATGGGCAATCCCAAAGCGGGCGTGGGGGAGGAGCTTTTGAAGCTTTGCCGTCACCTCACCAATCGTCTCGACCCGGTTGTGGATATAGAAGGCCTGTCCATCCCGCGCAAGCTCCCTCTGCAGGGCGGCTTGAATCAGCTCATCCTCTTTTTCGGCCAAGATGGTTTTAATGGGCAACCGGTCGTGGGGAGGGGAGTTGATCACCGACATTTCCCGTGCATTGACAAGAGAGAGGTAGAGAGTGCGGGGAATGGGGGTGGCAGTCATCGTGATGCAATCTGCCCCTACTTTTAGCTTTTTCAGCTTTTCCTTTGCCCGCACACCAAACCGCTGCTCTTCATCAATGATGATCAAACCGAGATCTTTAAACTCAACATCCTTGCTGATGAGCCGGTGGGTCCCAATGAGAATATCCACCTTCCCATTTTTCACTTTTTCAAGCACTTCGCGCGTCTGTTTCGGCGTGAGAAAGCGGGAGACAACCGCTACATTGACCGGAAACTCCTCCATCCGGGCCACAAAATTTTCAAAATGTTGCGTGGCAAGCACAGTGGTGGGAACCAAAATCGCCACCTGTTTGCCCCCATCGACAACAGCCTTGAAGGCAGCGCGCATCGCCACCTCAGTCTTTCCATACCCCACATCGCCACACACCAGCCGATCCATCGCCCTCGATGAGATCATATCCCCCTTGATCGACTCCACAGCAGCCACCTGATCTTCGGTCGGGGTGTAGGGGAAGCTCTCTTCAAAGTCGACCATCATCTTGCTATCGGGCGCATAGATAAAGCCCCCCTTTGCCTCCCGCTCAGCCTGCACATGGAGCAAATCCTTGGCATATCCGAGGATCGCCTTCTGCGCCTTTTGCTTCGACTGACTCCACTTATTTGTTCCCAGCTGATGGAGGGTGGGAAGCGATTCGCTCGCCCCAATATAGCGGCTAATCAAATGGGATTGAGACATGGGGACAAACAACTTACTCCCCGCAGCATACTCCACCACCAAAAATTCCGACTCCACCCCCAGGTGATTCTTCTGCTTCTCAGTGCCGAGATACTTTCCAATCCCATTGTGAAAGTGGACCACCAAGTCGCCCACCTCAATTTGGTGAAAATCTGAAACAGGGGTGTGATAGGTGTTGCGCCACTTCTCCCGCCGCACCTTATACCGGTGGGTAAATTCAGTAAACGGAATGAGACAAAAGTTGAGCTCCTTGAGATAAAACCCACTTGAGCAGTATCCCACTCCAAACTCAACATTTTCTCCAAGGGCATGATTTGCCTCGAAAAACTTCTTCTTGAGATACTCCTCATCCGTCGCATCACTCACCAAAATGAGGCTCTTCTCCTCATCTTGCCCCACCTTACTAAACAACTCAGCAGATTCAAGGAGGCCAAAATGAGAGGGGATCGACTCAAAAGGAGCATGCATCCCAAACGTCTCAATCTTTTCCCCCGCAATTTCCAATGCGAGTGGAGTGGTAGCCCCTGTTCCCGCATAATAGCCCCGCCCCCCTTTACTCGGCGTTGCCGATTCATCAAGAGATTGGGCCTTTTCTTTCGTCCAATAAAGAGTGGGGTGATCTTTGACCCGCTCCCTTAGCTCTTTAAAGCTCATAAAGTAATTCGACTCGGCTCCCTTCATCGATCCAAAGGCGACATACCGATCCTCCAACGCGAGCAAATCGTCAAAAATGATCAGACAGTCATCCCCCAAATAGTCAAGAAGCGTCGCTGGATTGGGATCGGCCAGGAGGAGGGCATACTCCTCAGCGGGAAGAAGGGTCACCTTCTCGACACTTCCCGTTGTCAACTGTCCCATCGGATCGTAGGTGCGGATCGTGTCAATCTCATCGCCAAAAAACTCAATCCGATAGGGGTCTGTTGCAGAGACAGGGAATAGGTCAATAATCCCACCCCGCACAGCAAACTGCCCCTTGTCATTGGCCAGCTTCACCCGCGTATAGCCAAGCTCGACAAGTAAAGTGGGAATATCATCAAACGGAACTTCATCCCCCACCTTCCATTCCCAAAACTGCTGTTCGATCGCCTTTTTAGAAGGCACCTTTTGCAAAACAGACTGGAGAGGGGCCAAACAAATTGTGGGTGTTGGGTCGACGAGAAGCTGATGTAAAATATCGAGCCGCTTACCCATAATGTCAAAAGAGGGGCGAATCTCCTCGCCAATCAACGTCTCCCATGCCGAAAACTCCACCATCTTCCGTCGGGACAAAAAGCGCAAATCTTCATAGAGCCTCGATTCCCGCTCCCCACTTGAGATGACAAGCACATTCTTACCTTGCGTAAACTCGGCTAACACCCCTTTGGGAAAGTCAAAGAGCTCCTCAAAAAGGAGACTCTTTTTCTCTTTGAGCACCTCTTGGTACTTTTGGATAAAAGTGGATTGCTCTAAAAGAGAATACACCTGTTTTGCTACTTCAGATTGGACAAGGGTCATTGATTCGCTACAGATTCAGAAGAGAGAAGTTCTCGCTGTTTATTCATTAATGATTCGATACCACCCACCTTTGGGCCTCCCGCTTGGGCCATATCAGGTCGCCCGCCCCCTTTGCCCCCAATTTCGGCTGCCAGCTCTGCCACCATCTTGCCCGCATTCATTCCCTTCTTAACCAGATCACCACTCAGCTTAATCAGCAAGCTCACCCGATCCTCACCCTTCATCACAAGGCAGATGGCGCTTTTTTCGCCCATCTGATCGGCAAGCTCATTGGCAAGCAACGTAAATTCATCCTTCAAGACATCCACCACCTGAATCAACGCCTGCACCCCACCAATTTCTTCCACCTGTCCCATCAACTCACTGCGCACCGTGCGTAAATGCGCCTTGCGCATCGCCCGCATCGCCTCTTTTTGCGTCTTCACCTCATCCTGGAGCGAAACAATCTTATCAATCACCTTCGCCCGATCCACCTTCAAAGTATCAGCCACTTCCTGAATCTTATCTTCCTGGGTAAACATCCAATCAAAGGCGAGCAAGTCGGTCACCGCCTCAATTCGCCGCGTTCCGGCCGCTACACTCGTCTCCTTCACAATTCGCAACATATGAATCTCACCAAGCGACTTCACATGCGTTCCCCCGCAAAGCTCCTTCGAGTACTCACCCACTGTGACCATGCGCACCGTCGACCCATACTTCTCCCCAAACATCTGCTTGACATCCTTCCGACTCTTCACATCGGTATAAGACATCTCCCGAATCGCCACCTGGTCATTTTCCATAATCTTCTGATTCACCAGCCGCTCCACCTGCCGCAGCTCATCATTTGTCAGCGCTCGGTGAAAGCGAAAGTCAAATCGCAATTTAGAAGGAGTGACAAGCGATCCCGCCTGATTGGCATCCTCACCCAACACCTCATTGAGCGCCCAGTGCAAGAGGTGAGTAGCCGTATGCGCATGGCTAATCGCCAGCCGCCGCTCCTCATCCACCTGCGTAAACACCGGCTCACCCGCCAGCAGCGTCCCATTTTTTAGCGTTCCAAAATGGAAGATCAACCCCGGATAGGGCGATTTCGCAGCTGTCACCGCCACATGCGCACTGTGGTGAGAGATAAAACCCGAATCTCCAATCTGCCCCCCCGATTCGGCATAAAACGTCGTCTGGTCCAAAATCACAGCCCCTTCCTCACCCTCATTCATCTGATCAGTGAAGAGACCATTGATATAAAAGCCTAAAATAGTCGCAGGGACAGTCAGTTCAGAGTACCCATGGAAAGCCGTCTTCCCGTGCTTTTCAATAAACTCCTCGTACATGCTCGATTCAGCCACCTGCATCACCTGATCCTGAGCTGATCGAGACCGCTCCCGCGCCTCTTCCTCGAGCAACTGATACGATTCGAGATTGACACTCAGCCCGTGATCGCGAGCCATCAAACAAATCTCCTCATAAGGCAGCCCATACGTATCCTTCAGAGTGAACGCATCCTTCCCACTAATCTGGTGCAGATCAGATCCTTTGGCCCGGTCAATCACCTTCTCCAAAATCGCCCCACCCCGCGCAAGTGTTCGCTGGAAGTTCTCCTCTTCCACTTGGAAAATCTCAGTCATGCGCACCTGGGCCTTCTTCAACTCGGGATAGTCATCCCCCATCTCATCCATCACCTTGGGCACCAACTCGCCAATAAACGGGCGATTCAGCCCCAACATCCGCCCAAAGCGGACCAGCCGTCGCAACACCTTGCGCAGCACATACCCCCGCTCAATATTTCCCGGCAGCGCCCCATCGGCAATCGAAAAACAGAGCATCCGCGTATGGTCGGCAATCACCCGAAACGCCGGCGCCAGCTCCTTATCATTCAAATCATACTGCTTGCCCGAAATCCGCTCCACTTCACCAATCAATCCCCGCAACATATCGGTCTCAAAAACAGAGTCGACACCTTGCTTAATCATCGCCATCCGCTCAAGCCCCATCCCCGTATCGACCGACTGCTTGGCCAGCGGCTCCATATTGCGGCTCGCATCCCGATTAAACTGCATAAAGACCAAGTTCCAAAACTCAAAATAGCGCTCGCCCGACGGATCCTCCAACGGACTCCTCCCACTCCCATACGCCTCACCCCGATCATAATGGAGCTCAGTACATGGCCCACACGGCCCCGTCTCACCCATCGTCCAAAAGTTGTCCTCCTCGCCCAGTCGCACAATCCGATCCTCCCGAATATGCTTCTTCCACAGCTCAAACGACTCATCATCATCCTCAAAAATCGTTACCCACAACTTCTCCACATCGAGGTTCAAATGGTTGAGAGTAAAATCCCACGCAAAGTCAATCGCATCGCTCTTAAAGTAATCTCCAAACGAAAAGTTGCCCAGCATCTCAAAGAAAGTCAAGTGGCGCTTAGTCATCCCCACATTGTCCAAATCATTGTGCTTGCCTCCCACCCGAATGCACTTCTGACTCGTCACCGCCCGATTATATTCCAGCTCATTCTTCCCCAAGAAGACATCTTTAAACTGATTCATCCCCGCATTGACAAACAACAAAGAGGGGTCCTCAAACGGAATCACAGGGGACGAAGCCACCTTCTCATGCCCTTTGGCAGCAAAGTATTCCAAAAACTTCTTGCGAATCTCACGAACTTCCATACACTCTCTCCTAGACGCCCAACATAATACATCAAGCCCAGAGTCCATGCAAGCAATTAATTCGCCAAAAAAAACACCCTCCCCCATCACGCAATGAACGGCTAGCTGGTGCTCGCCTCCGGAAGAGTAATGCAATTGTCAGCCCCATTCCAATTAATGACAAGGGTTGCCTGATCTAGCTTACAGCAAGGAAGCGGCGTCGAGCTATACACATTCACTGAAAATGTTTCATGTACATGAGTGACATCATCCATGCAAACATCCACCCCACCATCATATGCTTCACCAAGAAACAGCTGTGCACTCACCGACGAATGACAAAAAGGGGTGTTAGAATTTAAATATGCCCACGCTTGGTCTGCTGGGATACGACTTATAGGTCCATATTGACCACCACCACATTGCCTGTAGTAGTTGCCAGATGATGAGGGGGTTGCCTTCATGATGTAATGAGCACAACTCCCACCGCCTGTAATGCAGCTACTACCGGTCGAGGGACCTGTCTTTAATTCAAATGTAACATTTTCTAATTCGAAATTAATTTTACAACCATTACATGCTGTCATTATTTATCTCCTGTTTTTTTATTATAACAGATAGCCAATTTGAGAATTGGCATGCTCCCATATGAAATGATAACCCTCTCATCAAGCAAATACCCGCCTGCGATAGAATAGGGGTAGGGCAATTTGCGAAATATCGAAGTAAATTGCAGAAAAAAACACCTTAAAGGAGGGAAGAATGAGTCACCCATATTATACTACTAGAGAGTTTAGGCCAATTCAATATGCAGCAACAGAGATGCCTAGACGGCATGTTTCTCGAGACGATTACGTCTTCGACGCACTGCCAATGGAAATTGATACAGAACTCTTTGGACTACCATGGTCAACTCATCCTGGAGTTGTAGAGCATCTTCAAAAAGCTTTGTGGCATGCGGTGCAAGCACACAAAATCATTGAAGAAGTCGTATCCCGGACAACTACGATTCGATACTGGAACTAAGAGCTGAATTTGGGGATGGAGAGATCTGTCCCTATTATACTCAGGTGCCTGCACTGATCGATGCCTTCAAAGATTGCAGCAGATCAGAAGAGATTCTTTTGTTTACACAATGAAGATCATCATGTACTCTCTCCCTTTTTTTGGAGGTGAGTATGAGAGTAGCGATTCAGTCGGTTGAGGTAAACCGGAGTGTTGAGGAGGCCTGGCAGTTTCTTGTTGATACAGATCAATGGCCCAGGTGGAAGACAAAAGAGGTGAAACTTCCTAAGCGAATTAAGGAGGGGACACTATATTCAGATCTTCCCCTTCCAACCTTCTTGTGCTCAAATATGCGTCGAGTTTCTAGGTTGATTAAACATGACCACTTTACAACAGAGCGGATTTTGCCGTGCGGGAGTGCAAGCTATTTGGAACATCGCGTCGAACGATTGGGCAAACGGAAAGTGAGAATCACTCTCGACTTTGCAGTGACAGGTCCGCTCACCTATTTGATGTATTATTTTGGAGGAGCAAGGTGTCAACAAGTACTCGATGCGCGTGTTGAGTGTATTCTCCACTGCTTGGAAAATAGGGCCAAGTCTGATTAATACCACACGCAAAATCTCCCTCCACCCCCACATCCGCCACCTCCCTCCTCACTCAACTCTCCCACTACATCACCAATACCCAGCGCCTCTACCAATTCCCCAAACCCCCATTCTAACCCCTGCGCCCACCTCCTTATCCAGTACAAAAACACGGCCCCACCGAAATCCTAAACTCACTCTCCCTCAACCAAATAGCCCCTTCCGGTAGAATAGAGGTAGGGCAATTTGCAAAATACCGAAGTAAATTGCCGAAAAAAACACGAACAATGGAGGAAAGGGATGATAGGTTTATCTAATATAACTCCCTATATGTATCAGTACGATGGGGGACTTCTCCCTGACGGATTCTTGCCGAGAGGTATCGATGATGAAGCTTTGAGGCATATTGAGATTGCTTTGTGGCATGCACAGCAAGCACAGGCACTATTTGATGAAATTGGAGTTGTGGCTCCCAGGAATATTACGGTCCACTACTACTGAATTTAGGGATGGAGAGTTCTGTCCCTATTTTAAGGGGAGGGGGATTTAGCCATTTGTAATAGTTTCCATGATGGGTTTGAGTATCGAGTAGACGCGGAAGCGTTTTGCGTAAGTGTAGAGTAGGTCTAGGTTGGTGTTGCGACGCTGCCAATAACTTTTCAGAGCTTCAATGGCGAGATCTCTACCGACTTTATTGCGGAACTTAAGACAATCGATTAGAGATTTTTCAATGTTGAAAATCGCAACGTCACAACCGTCAAGATGATATATGTCTGCTCCTGTTGAGAGCATTTGACTGCTATACCAATAGCATTCGATTGGGGGGTATTCTATTTTCGGTCGATGGGCCTTGTCCGGTATCGCGAGGTGGACTGTGTGGGGGATTTGTGTGGTGAGCTCATGGAAGGCGAGTGCAGAGGTCATACATATGACCCCTCTTGGAACTTTTTTCGAGACAGTAATTAGGTCAGGGTGTTGAGCCTCTGGTAAATCGGAAAGTCGGTAGAGACCTTTGGCATGGGTGGTAATGTCTCCCTCATCTCTCAGCCGATATAGATCTCTTCGATGAATTCCGCGATCCAAAGCCTCAGACATGCTAAGAGTTCCCCCGGCCTCCTCAAAAGTATGAATAGCTTTATCCCAATTTGATTCTTTGTCCATGGTCCATATGTTCGGTGATTAACATCCATGTCCGTAATTATGTACCTGATTGAAGGCCATATCAACAACAATATCCGATACCACAGCCCCTCTTGCCCGAATTAGCCCCATCAGGTTAAAGATTATCCACTTCCGGTAGAATAGAGGTAGGGCAATTTGCGAAATAATGGAGTAAATTGTCCAATATTACACCATAAAACTATCCAAATGAAGGAGGAATAGTATGGTACATCCAGAGGAATTTTACGATACAGTGGTTTGGGATCGCCCCGTCACTCGCATAAATACGGGCTATGTAGAGGACATCCGGCCAGGCCCGCATTATCAAGGCGTCGGTTACGGAGCTAGGGGCTTTAGAGATGGGGAAATCGGGGTCGTAGATCACTATTTAGCTGCTATCCGGCACCTCAATGAGGCAAGGCGCTTGTTGGAAGGACTCTACGGGAGTGCTATCAATTCTGCAGTTACTATTGATGTTGGGGTGGATCATTGGCAGCCGTTTCACAATCCTGCTGGGTATCGTTGGCCTCGTGATCAATTCTCCTACTTAGACAAGATTGCAATTCTTTAGGGGCAGAATTGATTAATTCTGGTGAGGGAGGAGTGGGCTCTCGGGTTTGGGGGCCTTTATCGTTGGGGAATAGTGAGTTGTGGTAGAATAGGTGTAGGGCAATTTGCGAAATAACGGGTTAAATTGTCCAATAATGCACCATAAAACTATCCAAAGGAAGGAGGAATAGTATGGTATTTCCAGAGGGAATTTACGATGAAGTGGTTTGGGATTCCCCGGCCACTCGTATAGGTACGGGCTATGTAGAGGGCATCCGGCCAGGCCCGCATTATCAAGGCGCCGTGCTCAGACCTTGGGCAGGTCACGTTTTGGCTGCAGCAGATCATCTCAATGAAGCTACGCGCTTGTTGGAAGGACTCTACTGGAATATTCCAAGTGGTGGATATCCTTTGAGCCTTGGGGTGCCTCAGAGGCAGCTGGTTCCATATCTTAGAGCCGGACTCATTCGGGGTCAAATCACTCGCTGGAATGATAAATTTTGGCAGTAGGGGCAGAATTGATTAATTCTGGTGAGAGAGGAGTGGGCCCCCAGGTTTGGGGGCCTTTATCGTTGGGGAATAGTGAGTTGCGGTAGAATAGGTGTAGGGCAATTTGCAAAATAACGGGTTAAATTGCTCAATAATACACCATAAAACTATCCAAAGGAAGGAGGAATAGTATGGGATATCCACGTAATCATTGGATGCTCGATGAAGGGAATGATTGGCCCGCCCCCCCATATTACATAAATGTGCTAGTGCCCGGCTGGGAACCTGATCGAATAGGAGCTGTATATCCTGTTGGGCAAGCTGTGGATTTTAGAAGTTTGTCAGTAGCGATAGATCAACTTCCGATAGCGATCGCGCATCTTGAATATGCAAGAGATTTGCTTGTGCGAATCGCAGGGGTTGCTGCAAGTATTCCCACTGGCATAGATTGTCGCATTCCTGTGACACGAATTGACGCAGCCCCGGCGCTTTCAAGGGGCAATTTTGAATTGATGTAGGGATTGCTTGGTTTTGGTGAGTGAGGAGTGGGCCCCCGGGTTTGGGGGCCTTTATCGTTGGGGAATAGTGAGTTGCGATAGAATAGAGGTAGGGCAATTTGCGAAATAACGGGTTAAATTGCTCAATAATACACCATAAAACTATCCAAAAGAAGGAGGAATAGTATGGGATTTCCAGATTATGTATCGACAGTAGATGATGGGCTTCCTCAGGGCATCAATAATAGAGACGTGCCCATCTTGCACAGGGCGACAGGAGGGGATTTAATCTTCCCTTCCGAAGTTGTGGATTATCAAGATCCGGAAGTGGCGTTTGGTCACATTGTGGCTGCGTTGTATCATATTCAATATGCAAGAGATCTGATTGAGCGAATCACAAGGGTTGAGGTTATGAGGGGTTTTCCAAGAGGCGGAGGGGCCGGTCTTTACGGACCAGGTGCCTTTGACCAGTTGGATTCCAGGTACAATTTGTTATTTGCGTAGGGATTGATTGGTTTTGGTGAGTGAGGAGTGGGCCCCCAGGTTTGGGGGCCTTTTTTGTTGGTGGGGATGTGAAAAAGTTCTTGAAAAAGGAGGGGGGAGGGGGTATACTCGGCGGTTCAATCAGGAGTGAATTATGGATAGGGTTAAGCTGGGGCGGATTGCTAAGGCGATACGGAAGTTGTCAATTGAGATGGTGGAGGGGGCCAATTCGGGCCATCCGGGATTGCCGCTGGGATGTGCTGAGATTGGTGCCTATTTGTATGGCGAGCATTTGCGCCATAATCCGAAGAATCCCGATTGGATGAATCGGGACCGATTCATTTTGAGTGCGGGTCATGGGAGTGCGTTGATCTATTCGTGTTTGCACTTGGCGGGCTTTGACTTGCCGATGGATGAGATTAAGCGGTTTCGGCAGCTCCATTCGCGGACGCCGGGCCATCCAGAGATTCATGAGACTGTGGGTGTGGAGGCGACGACTGGTCCATTGGGACAGGGGATTGGAAATGCGGTGGGGCAGGCGATTGCTTGTAAGATGGCCCAGGAACGGCTGAATGGGGATGAGGATCTGTTTGATTATAAGGTGTACACGCTGGCTGGTGATGGATGCCATATGGAGGGGATTTCCCATGAGGCGCTGAGTTTGGCAGGCCACTTGAACTTGAATAATTTGGTGGTGATTTATGACTACAATCGGGTGACACTCGATGGGATGCTCGATGAGTGCCAGTCAGATGATACGGCTAAGCGGTATTCGGCCTATGGATTTGATGTCTACAATATTGATGGGCAAAATTTTGAGGAGTTACATGAGACTTTTACTCGGATTCGGGAGTCGCAGAAGCGGCCCGTTTGTGTGATTGCCAATACGACGATTGGGTATGGCTCGACCAAGGCGGGGACGCCTAAGGTGCATGGGAGTCCGCTTGGGGATCCCGACTTTGAAAAGACTAAAGAGACACTTGAGATTTCCAGTGAGTATTGGAGCGTGCCCGATGAGGTGAGTGAGTACTTTAAGGGGCGCTTAGAAGAGCAGGCCAAGCTCGAGATGGAATGGAATCAGAAGAAGATCAATTGGGAACATCAACATCCCGAAGGGGCAAAACTCTTTGATCATTTGATGAAGAAAGAGGTGCCCGATAGTTTGCGGGAGAAGCTGCGCAATCTCGACTGTGGAGAAAAGATTAGTGGGCGAAAGGCATCTGCTGCTGCAATTCAGCAGATTGCAAGTGAGATGGGATGTGTGACGGGTGGATCGGCGGATTTGTCGGGATCTGATTGCACGATGATTAAGGATTCGCCGCTGATTGCCCGAAATAGTTTTGTGGGGAATAACATTAAGTTTGGGGTGCGTGAGTTTGGGATGGCTGCAATGTGTACGGGGATGAGCGAATCGGGCTTTTTCCTCCCCTTTTGTGGCACATTTTTGACCTTCTCCGATTACATGCGCAATGCCATTCGCTTGGCGGCGCTGAGTAGCCGGCCAGTCATTTATCAGTTTACGCATGATTCGATTTTCCTTGGAGAAGATGGCCCCACTCACCAACCAGTTGAGCACTATGCGGCTTTGCGGGCTATTCCCAATTTGCACTTTATGCGACCAGCCGATGCACATGAGGTGGCGGGATGTTGGCTCCACGCGCTGGGGCGACAAGATGGCCCGACAGCGTTTGCTCTGACCCGACAAGATTTGCCATGCCTTGCTGAGACGAAAAAGGTCTCTTTTGAGATGGGGGTCTTTTGTGGGGCGTATATTTTGCGCAAAGAAAAGGGGGCGTGCGATTATGCGTTGATTGCCACGGGTTCGGAGGTTTCACTTGCGCTTGAGGTGGCGGATAAGCTGGAGGCAAGTGGGAAGTATGTACGGGTGATTTCAATGCCGTGTATGGAGCTGTTCGAAATGCAGTCAGATGCTTACAAGAATGAGATCTTGGGTGGGGATATTGGTGTGCGCGTGAGCATTGAGGCGGGTGTGAGCATGGGATGGGCTAAGTGGATTGGGCCATTTGGGATTTCGATTGCGATGGATCGATTTGGGCTGTCTGCTCCGATGAAGGATTTGGCTCAAGAGTTTGGCTTTACAGCCGATCAGGTAGTTAGCCGTATTACTGAGGGGCGATAAGTGTTGAGGGGGGCATTGATTGGGCTTTTCCTTCCACTTGGAGGGTTGTTTGCCCAAAGTGTGACCGATACCCTCAATGTGGTCCAAACCAATATCAATATAGCAATGACCGTCTTGCCCGATAGCGCAAGTCAGAAGGTGATTGTCTCAGTGACGCAGCAGGCCCCCCAGTTGGGGAGCAATACAACGGCGACGCTGAGTGTGGATCAGGCAAGTGTCCAAAAGACTCTATCCGAGCTCTTATCGGATGGAAAGGTGACAATTCCAATTACGATCACTGCGACTCCCGATAGCTTATCAACCAATGGGTATGTGGTGAGCTTGCAGTCGCTGGCGGTGCGGGTGAACCTGAGCTACTTTACCGATACTTACTTTTACTTTCTCAATCCTCAGCTTTCCTCAGAGGTGCCTCTTAAGGTGACTCCGGGAAATAAGACTCTTGAGGCGCTCGGCTTTGCTCAATTTTGCCAGAGCAGCACGCCACTTAAGTTGTGGTTCTTTCCTCCTCAGGGGGTGATTCTTTCCGATGGGTGGGATGATCAATATCTCATCGACTCGAAGGAAGTGGGCAAGAGTGAGAGTGTGACGTTTGAGTATCAAAGTGATGCGGAGTATATTACCAACTTGCAGGCGGGCACCTACTTTGTCTTTCTGACGGCTGCGATGAGCCCGAGATCGCTGACCATTACAACGGCGCAAGAAAATGCGCTGGTGGTGGCCCAACTTGAGATTCAAAAGTCGGTTTTGCAGGGGTACATTACGAATATTAATACTCAGATTGCAACGGGGGCGCGACTGACAAGTGATCAGATTGCTAACTTGCGAGCCAATAAGGCCTTCTTGGAAGAAGAGATTAAAGAGATTGATCAGGTGATTGCGGATAAGAGCTAGAAGAGCCCATCGAGTCGGGTGTCCATAAAGGAGCGCATTTCAGGTCCGGTGATGGGGAGGTTCCGCTCGAACGGGTTATAAATGACGGCATTTCCCACCCAAGCATGGGCTATGAGTGAGTCGAGAACCCAGTTGACGAGGTGGTCCCTGTGGCTTTGACCTACATCAGGATCAAAACAATCTTTGATCATTGCAAAGGCAACCAAGGCAATGGTAGCGACAACAGCCTCAATAGATGCGGCTGGCAACAGGGCGATATAGGCCACTTCTGCTGAGAGTAGGACGCTCAAAGGGGTGGTGTAGGCGGACGGGGTGAGGTGCTCTGCCACCGGATTGGGGGGAGGGGGGTTGCGCCAGTCAGAGACTTCGAACAAGAGTTGTTGTGTAATTGTGCTCATATGGCAACTATTTTACCATACTTATTGAAACTCAATCAATTATTAAAATACCAATTATTACAGGATGGAGAGTCGCAGGGGGTAAAACCATTCCGCCGCTGTGAGTCTTTCTTTGAAAAACAACATGCGCGGAATGGTTTTACCCCTTGTGACTCTCCTTGCGCCCCTCTTTCCGTATCTGAAACTGTAAACAAATTCCTACAATGACAAAAAGGGCCGCCACCCAAAGGGAGAGGGGGAGGAAAATCGCCGTAATAATCCCCGCTAAAATAGAGGAAAATGCCTCAGATTCAATTAAAATCATCTGATTATGACCCAATCCCTTATTTCTCTCATTGTTAGGAATCGGCAAGCGGGTGAGTGTCAAGGAGGAGAAAGTGAGGACAAATCCAAGAGCAAAGTTAGAGAGGAAAATCACCACCCAAAAGCCCACCATCGACGTGGTCACAGAAGCAATCAATAACAATACGGCGAAAATGGCCCCACTAATTATCGTCACCCACCGACTATCCTTCCACTTGGCAAAGGGAGAGACAATGAATAGGTTACTGATCGCCGCCGGTAAGAAGGTATACCCCACCATCCATGCGAGCTCACCCAAGCCCAAGCGATAATCAACCACCAAAATCATGGGGAAAATCCGCAGAAAGCCAAATAACCCCATATATAGAAAGAAGTTACTCACAAGCGACCACTTCAGCTGACTCGATGATAAAAGACGCTTATGGAGAGGGGTGCTCTCCTTTAAATGCCCTTCAATCTCACCTCCCGGCGGATGGTGATACTCTTTGCCGAACAAAATCCATACCCAAACAATCGCAAGTAAAATCGTCACAATCCAAAAAGGAGTCTCATATCCAAACGCTTGCGTCAACGCCTGATCGCCAAAGACGCCCGCCAAAATGGGTCCCAATACAAAGGCAAGAGCCATCGTGCAATATGAATAGCCATAGTGGCGCTCCCGATGCTCCCCCTCAGTGGCATCGGCAATCGCATTCATCACCAGCTTGATATTTCCCTCAGCCATCCCCGTAAAGAACAACGAGATAAAGAGCCAGATCAAACTCGTAAAGTAAACCGCCAGGCTAATGCTCACATATCCAATAAATGATAGGCCAACCGATAGCAATAACCGCCGCTTCTTACTCGTTCCCCCACCCTGATGGCCCCACAAAGGAGTTCCCGTCGCCTGCCCCAGCGGATAGACCGAGAGAATTAACCCCAACAAAATGAGTCGATTGCCCAAAGAAAGTCCCGGTGAAACAAACCCCGCACCGCTAGTCAAAAACATCGAAGTGAATACAGGGATCATAATCCCAATCCCAATGAAGCTTAGGAAGATAACGCTATAAAGGGGGGCGAGTGCTCGACTAACTTGCTTCTGATCCATTGATGCCTTGTGTCATTTGCTAATACCAACAAAGCCCCCGCCCCCTTTTTTACACAAGTAAAATCCTCCACCCCGCCAAATTGGGAAATGGGGGTGTGGTATAATTAAAGAAAAAATAACGATATAATAATGAGGTAAAATTATGGCTGAAGGACAATGTGATGATGTCTTCTATGGCAATTTCAGCAATGAAGAAAAAATGCGTAAGCGTATTCAGTGTAATTGGGCGCGCTATGCGATCAACTGGGTAAATGCCCATAACAGGGGTGCGGGCTTTCCTAACCTAATTGATAATGACACTAAGTTTACACAGATTGCCTATCAGATTACTCTGCCAAGTCATGGGAATGATAACTTTCTAGTCAGTCTTCGAGACTCTGGTTCATTGGGATTAAGTGATTCAGCAATCAGTGCATTCAATGAGTATTTTAGCAAACCAGCAGCGACTCTTGATTATGCGAAAGCGATTACATCTGCTAAAGCAGATTGTTGTTTCTCATTAGAGGGTCGACGACTTGCTACTAGCTGTGATTGGTCATCGAATGGCTGTTCATGTTCAAGTGCGTATAATGCCAATTGCCCAATGCCAGAAGGCGTATGGGATGCAACTGTTGAATAATTGGTGAAAAGGTTTTCCTTGTCGGGGCTGTGATGCTGGTTGCAGCGGGCCTCGATGAGGATTTTTTTTGGATGGGTGTTGGAGGCACATATGAGCAAGTTTAATTATGATGATGCGAGGAGCAAGAAGATCGAGAAGCTTCATGCTAAGTATACCAGGAGTTGCAGTAGGGAGCCAGAGTGTCCTGAGTTGTGCAAGTATAATGAGACTGCGTTGATTGATGGATGGACCGGGGCTCTTGTGGATTCGTTGGGTGTAAAGAAAGATAAAAAGCTTATTTCTAAGATAAGGGATTGTTGGAGTGTTACTTTTGATCAGGCGACTATTAGTGAGAATGGTAAGGTTCGGTTGGAGATGACTTTGACACGCACTCCGACGCTAGAGGAAGTGGTCGAATTTAGCGGTTTGGATAAAGATGATGCCAAGAAGAAGTATGATAAGTTCTTGAAAGAAGACTTTAATCAGTTGGCAAAAGAGATTGGTGAGGCGCGGCTTGAGGCGCTTCAAAATTGTATCGGTAAGGAGAAGGGCCATGAGTCTTGAAGAAGATGTAGTTGTTAGCAAGTTAAAGGAGAAGTTTTCTCCCTGCTCACAAGAACCGTGTATGTGTTTGACAACCTCGATCCAGGGGGATTGGCCGACGTGGGAAGAGATGCTCTCCAAAGCAATGGAGGAGGCTGGGACATCCGAGTTTGGTCTGCTGTTTGCCTCATCACAAACGGATGCGGCTGTGAAAGCTAACTTTAAGCATCTGTTAAAGGAGCATGTCCTCACAGCGCGGTTAGATGAAGTGGATGCAGTATTCGATCAACTGGGCACAAAGCTTGGCCTATCACCAAATGCCCCCATCAAAAAGCTTCATACTCTACTGCCAGTCTCGTGTTATGCCGCTCTTGCGAAGTATTATCTCGAGGGTGAGAATCAATCGATTAAAAATTTTATGGATAATTTATTATAGGAAACAAGCAGATGGCACTCCTTTCAGCAGTGAAGAAAGCATATGATAAACATCTCAAGCACTTGGATACAACCGGGTGTTTTGCTCGTAGCTTAGAGAATCATCCAGATGCATGGAATCTATGGGTCTTCCGGACGAGCGATCATCGAAGCTATTATCAGAATCAACATGCAGGTGTTGATTGGGATCCAATTGGTAAGTATTGCAATGGGCCATTGGAAGATAATGATGAGCTACTCGCGGTCGCGAGACAACTTGGGATGCCTGGCGATGATTCAGTGGTAGGATGCACAATCTGCATAGCCGCCCGTCATCCAACCGCATTTCATAAGTTTGTCATGGATGCGCAGGCGGGGCTTCCTACTCATGTGATTAGCTGTATTCGCGGATTGAAAGAAGATCAGAAGGAAGTTTTGGGCGAATATATAAGATCGATCCTCAATTCGCTAAATACCGAAGGGGAGCACACATTGAATCCTACAGAAAAAAAAGATATTTTGGCGCTGAGTGAGAAAGCCAAGGCATTTTTAACCCCTGCATGCCAAGCGGAGCTCAAAAGTCTCTTTCATCAGAACGAGGATGACAAACAAGCACTTCTACAAGAGCTTATCTACCAGATTTATAATAGTTAAGAGGAAAGAATTATGGCCAAGAAAAAGAAAAGTGCATCTTCTGAAAAAGAGAAGGTTAAAAAGCTGGTTGATAAGTTGTGCAAGAAGATCCAATCTCTTTCAGTGAATGATAGGCTTAAATTGATTAAGTCTTTCGATGAATTTCTTAAGGCTGCTTCTGAGGTTGTGGAGCAACCAGAGGATGTTTCATCTACTGAAGTGTCTAGTCTTTCTGGGAAATCGAAGCCGAAGAAGGCAAAAAAGCAGGCGACAGTTGCTTGTGTAGATAGAGTTCAATTGTTGACCGAATTTTTACGTGGATATCGACAGCAGCTTGGTAAAACTCAGTACACACTTTTTTTACAGCTGCAGCAGCTGCTTGGGGATGAATTGAATCCAGCGCTTGAACTTTCCCTATGCTACAAGCAGCATCTGGATAACGAGCAAAAACACAAGATCATGGAAGCTTTCTTTAAGGGCATGCCAGAAAAAAGTGCGGCCAGGAAAAAGAAATAGGAGTTTTTTAACCTAAGCACTTCAGCTGGTGAGCAGATGGAGGGTTTGGGTGATCTGGTCGCGTGTGGTTGTTGTAGTAGGGAGAAAGAGGAGGCGGCATGTTTGTTTGGGGAGGAGGGGCGAATGGATGGGGCTTGCGAAGATGAGGTGGTCGGCAAGTATTGCGGTAAGTGAGAGTGTTTTTTCTTTTGTGTGTGTAATGAGGGGGACTAGGTGGGTTTGATTTGCCGAGGGGTCTATTCTCAAATTGGTGGTGGTGAGCCTTTCTCTAAAATATTGGGCAGTCTGTAGGATTTGCTCTCTTTCTTTTTGCATATTGGGAATGAGTTCTGAAAGGGCATTGATTCCGCCGAGGCTAGCTGGGGGGAGGATGGCTGATGCGATGGGTGGAGTGGAAAATTTCTGGAGGTAGGGGGCGAGCTCTTTTGTGGTGGCAATGAATGCGGAAAGGGTGTGGGTGTCACGGGGAAATTGGCCGATGGTGATGTCGATGGTGTTGTGTTGAGTGGCCAGGCCGAAGCCGTTGGAACCAAACATGCCGATGGAGAGGGTGTCGTCGACAGCGAGAAGGGCGCCGTGGGTTTCAGCAAGGGTTGAGAGGGGGGAGAGGGGGGCAATTTTTCCATTGATTGAGAAGAGGGATTCGGTGAGGATGATGAGCTGTTTGGTTGGGTGGTGGTAGGCTTGGAGGAGGGCGGTGAGATGTTCGAGGTTGCAGTGGTCGTAGAAGTAGACTTGCCCCTTGGTGTGTTGAAGGTGGGTGGCAAAACGGGGGGCTGAGTAGCGGTCGATGAGGAGAATGCTATTGGATGTGGAAAAGAGGGAGAAGAAGGCTTTTAGGGCTGCGTGGTAGGTGGGGATGAGAAAGAGTTCTTCAGTGTTGAGGAGGGTTTTCAGTTTGTTTGCCACTTGCTCTTGGGCCTGGTGATGGGCGGGGAGAGGGCGCTCGAGGGTCGATCCCGACCCGAGTTCAACGACAAACTTAATCATTTCATCGCGAACAAACTCAGATTTTGAGAGGTTAAGGTAATCGTATGAGGTGAAGTTGATCGATGGGGTGTTTTCGATTGGGGGGGTGTAGAGGTGGCGGAGTTGGGTGGCCCGCTCTTGTTCTAAACGTCTTTCGAGTTGTTTGGTGTAGGGGAGATATTTTTCTTTGAGTGCCAAGCGGTCTCCTTACGTCAGCGATTGACCGGGGACTTATACACCAATCAATTTTTTCCCTCAATTACTTTCTAAGAATCAATGGGTTGAAGTCGGGCGATAGGGTGTCTCCAAAGGTCCACTTGTGATACTTTTTCAAAAAGCGGCCAGCTGGATCTTTGGGATTATCGACATAGGTTGTTTCCATTGAGCCAAACCCGATAAGGACGGAGTGGTGGGCTGGATCAGTTGTGAGATCGCCAAAGGGTATTTCAAACCGGGTATCAAAAAAGAGGATGGAGCCCTTTTTGAGTGGATAGTCGATAGGCCCTCCCGCATCCATCAAGTGGAGGGTGACTTCCTCAATTGGGATGAGGGCGCCAGCCACAAGCTTTTGAAAACAGCTCACTTCTCCAATAGGTGTGGGCTCTGTTGGGTAGATGGGGGTAGATTCTTGCATTAGCACCTGGTCAAAAGCGACAAGTACTGAAGGCTTAAAGTAGAGTCCACGCAGGACATCGGCAAAGCGGCGCTTTTTGAGTAATTTTTTCCAAAGGGGGTCTTTTTCAAACATGTCCCTTCTTGTTTCGAGTGGCTTGGCGGGGTCTTTTTGGATGACTGAAATTTGCGCCCACTCATCGGGGGTAAAGAAGTCTTCAAAGTAGATGTAGTGGTTATTCCTAAAGGAATTAACGTGGGTCTGGGTAATTTCGTATCGCATATTCTTTTATTCTTTTGATCGTTTGATTTTTAGTCTTCTCATCGATGAGGCATGATAGGCGGAACCATCCATGTCCGCTTGGCCCAAACCCGGTGCCGGGCGAGCAGATGAGGTGGTGTTCTGAAAGGAGGTGGGAGAAAAAGGCTCCCGATGGATCACTTGGATGAGCTTGTGCAAAGTGATCTGGCACCTTGATCCATAAAAATGGGGCGTTCTCACCTCCATAACAGGTGAAGTGAGCGGCAACCAGTGCCTCTTTCAAAGCGGCGGCACACTCCATATAGTGGGCAATATTCCGCTTGGCATCGGCCATTCCCTCGTCTGAATAGGCTGCTTCTATCCCCCGTTGGATGGGATAGCTCACCCCATTGAATCGGTTGGCCATCCGCCGGGTCCACAGGGGGTGGAGGGGGACGGGGCCATCATCTGATTCGCCTATGATATCTTTTGGAACAACTGTATGAGCCCCGCGGATCCCGGAAAAGCTGTGAGACTTGGAGAGGCTATAAAATTCAATCGCCACTTCTTTTGCACCGGGCACTTCATAGATGGTGCGGGGCACCTCTTTATTTGTGGAAAACATGGCATAGCACCCATCCACAAGTAAGATGGACCGATGCTTTTTGGCATAGGCAATCCACTCCTCGATCACTGATCGGGTCATTGCCGTTCCAGTTGGGTTGCCGGGGGAGCAGAGGTAGATGAGGTCATACCCTTTTTCTGGGGGTCTCGGCACCCACCCACTTTCCTCTGACAATGGAAGAAAAGCGATTTGATCGGCCGACTTTCCCGCGAGCAGATTGGCATTTCGGTAGACGGGGTAGATGGGGTCTGTGACAAGTACTGTCGAGTCGTGGCTGAAGATTTCGTGGATGGCGCTGCTGTCACATTTGCTGCCGTCTGAAAGAAAAATTTCATCATATGAAATGAGTCCCTTATAGAGCTTGTCGGCAATTTGCTTTCGGACAAAATCATACCCTGCCAAAGGGCTATACCCTCGCATGGCGTTGGTAGTTTGTTCGTGTGCGGCTTTGGCGATCGCCTGGGCGATCACGGGGCTTGTGGGAAGTTTTGCATCCCCAACCGACAGGTCGCATAGATCGGCATCGGGGTATTGTGCGCGAAAGGTGGCTACTTGCTCAAATAATTTTTGAAAAAAGTGCTCGCCTTGCTTTCCGCTATATCCGTTTGCAATTCGTGCCATTTTTCCTCTTGCGTTTTTCTTTCTTGCGACGATCATAGCCGATTTATGATATTGCCACAATTCCTTTGGTGACAAAAAATTAACGGTTATAGAAACTAGGAGCTTCATGCAAAGGAAATGGAGAAAATGACAACGCCCCATACAATCGAGCACCTAAAGGAAAATATTGAGGAAATTGAGAGGCGGATTGGCCACCGATTTATTGACTTGGATCTCTTGGTCTTGGCCTTTATCCATCGCTCATATGTGAACGAGCATAAAGATGCCATCCAGACCCATAATGAGCGACTTGAGTTTTTGGGAGATTCGGTGCTTGGAGTGATTGTGAGTAACTTCCTCTACAACCGATTTCCCGAGTGGGAAGAGGGGGAATTGTCAGAAAATAAGGCCCATTTGGTCGATGCCAATGCATGCATTAAGTATGTGCAGGCGCTCGACCTCTCCACCTTCTTGGTGTTGGGGCGGGGGGAATCTCTCAATGCGGGTAAGGGGCGCGAGACGGTTTTATCCGATTTGTTTGAGGGGGTGATTGGAGCGATTTTTCTCGATGCGGGACTCGAAGTAGCTACCCGTTTTATTATGGATAACTTACTCGATGTGATGTTTCAAATTCTGGAAGAGCCCATTCGCAACTGGAAGGCGCTTTTGCAAGATCATGTCCAAAAAAGCTTTCACCTTCAGCCGGTCTACGAGGTGATTCGGGAGAGTGGTCCCGATCACGAAAAGACATTTGAAGTGCAAGTGTCGGTGAATGATGAGAGTGTCGCAAAGGGGAAAGGGGTTTCTAAGAAGATGGCTCAGCAGGCAGCGGCGAAACAGGCGCTGATTGTTTATGGAGTTTTTCCCAATTAATGATGAGGGTTAGTCATGGCAAAGACAAAGAGTGTGTGGGTGTGCAACCAGTGTGGCGCGCAGGAATATAAGTGGGCAGGGGCGTGTAGTGCGTGTAAGAGCTGGGACAGCTTAGAGGAGATGCAGATTGCTCCTGAGTCTAAGTCGCGCGTGGAAAACCCGATGTCGGGAAATGCCAAACCAGTTTTGCTCCATGAAGTGGAAGAGGCGAGTCACACCCGCACCCACATTGGGTATCGGGATTTCAACCGTCTGATGGGAAGTGGGGTGGTTCGGGGGTCGTTGAATTTGATTGGAGGAGACCCTGGGATTGGGAAGTCTACTTTGATGTTGCAACTCTCCAAAGAGTTTGCCGAGCAAGGGCTCACCGTTTTGTATATTTCAGGTGAGGAGTCGGCGCAACAAACCTCACTTCGCGCTCAGCGGCTGGGGGTGAAGAGCGACCGGATTTATATCTACAGCGAAACCGATTTTAGCCAAGTGAAGCACCATGTGAGCAAGCTGCAGCCCGATGTGCTCATCGTCGATTCCATTCAGATTGTCTACAAGCCCGATCTTTCCTCTTTGCCGGGAAGTGTGACCCAGGTGAAAGAAATTGCGCTTGAATGCATGCATATGGCCAAGGGAATGAATATCACCACCTTTATCATTGGGCATGTGACCAAGTCGGGAGAGCTGGCTGGTCCTCGCGTGCTAGAGCATATTGTCGATACGGTGCTCGACTTTGAGGGGGACAAACACCAGGGGTATCGGATGGTGCGGGCGAGTAAAAACCGGTTTGGGCCGACGGACGAGGTGGCCATCTTTCAAATGAATGAGGAGGGATTGCACGAGGTGCTCAACCCGTCGATGGCATTCTTGCAAGAGCGTTCCCATCAGAGCACAGGATCGGTCATTGTTCCAACGCTCGAGGGGACCCGGTCGATCCTTGTCGAAGTGCAAGCGCTCGTTTCACCCTCATCCTTTTCCACCTCCTCGCGCAAATGTATGGGGATTGATCAAACCCGGCTGACCATGCTACTTGCCGTTTTAGAAAAGCGGGGTGGGTACAACTTTGGCAATATGGACGTTTTTGTTTCCGTTGCAGGGGGAATGCGTGTGGTCGAGCCAGCAATTGATTTGGGCGTGGTGATGGCAATGGCCTCTTCCTTTTCCAATAAGCCTGTTGATCCCAACACGCTTATTGTGGGTGAAGTGGGGCTTGGTGGGGAATTGCGTAGCGTGACACGGGTTGAAAATCGGATCAAAGAATCGATCCATATGGGCTTTACCACTTGCATTCTCCCAAAGAAAAATCTCAAAGGGCTTTCTAAATCGGTTCAGACAAATATCAAGTTGATTGGCGTCGAAAGAATTGATGAAGCGATCAATTTACTCGTATAAAATTTATTGCCGCGAACTCTTGCTCTACTTGCGATTGGCTAACATTTACTTAACAACACCTTTATAGATGGGGCGTGCAAACAGACGTGTCTTGTGAGCGCCTAACCCGCTTATGATGAGGGTGATGGGGGCAAGTTTTATTCAAAATATCTCTTGCAAATAAGAGGGGTTCTGGGTTATCTCATCTAGTATACGAGGAGCCAAAAATTCGCCCATATCTTTATGGGAACTTAAAACTCCAAGGAGGTAATAAATGTTAGCTACAAATCAAAAAGATGTACTTTACCTAGGAATTGACCCAACAAACTTTAAAACCGATCGGTTTGTCCGTCACCTACCACTCATACGAGTGGTTCCCAGGCCCCTGCATGCAATAGATGTGCAGCGCGCGTTTAGAAGCCTTTTGCAATATACCCATATCGTTTTCACAAGCAAAAGTTCTGTGAAAATCTTTTTCCGCTATATCAAGAAGATGGGGCTATCTAAAGATCAGTTTGAAAACGTGGATATGATCGCCATTGGGCGCATCACTGCTGCATACTTGCGGGAAGAGGGGTTTGAGCCAATCGATGTGGCCAAAGAAGAAAGTGTGGAGGGGCTCCTTTCCATCTTGGGACGTCTCAACTTGGATGATGCGTATGTCTTGTTGACTCGCGCGTCAACTGTTTACCCGACACTCTCTCACTTCCTAATTGAGAAGGGGGTGCGCTATGAAGTGTGTGATCTTTACACCATTGTGGAAAACATCCCAAGACAACTTCCCTCACTCCGCGATGTGGATGAGGTGGTCTTTAGTAATCCGCTCACAGTGGAAAACTTTTTCCGCTTTTTCCAGCCTTTGCCCATTGGCCTTAAGCTTACTGCCCTTGGGCCCATGACCAAACGGACGCTGGAAGGAAAACTCGATGAGATGATTGACTCTTGCCAAGTACACTCTGAAAGTGCTATACATATCTCACTATCTAGAGAAACGAAGGAGTCGATCTATGCCTTTTGAAGTGCCGGAATTAGAGTATGGGTTTGATGCGCTCGAACCACACATTGATGCCAAAACAATGGAAATTCATCACGACAAACACCATGCCGCTTATGTGGCAAAGCTCAACGATGCAGTTGCAGGAACCGAATTTGAAAATATGGAGATAGGGGATATCCTTAGAAACATCGGAGATGTTCCAGAGAGCATTCGTACGGCCGTTCGCAATAATGGGGGCGGGCATGCCAACCACACCCTTTTCTGGGAGACTCTGAAGCCCGGTGGGCCAGAGGATATTGTCGATCCCCTAAAACACGCCATTGTGAGCCAGTGGGGCACTATCGATGCTTGGAAGAAGGAGCTTGAGCAGGCTGGAGCAACCCGCTTTGGTTCTGGCTGGGCGTGGCTAGTGATGGATAAAGATGGCAAGTTGAAAGTACTCTCGACAGCAAACCAAGATTCTCCGCTGATGGATGGGATGACTCCCATTTTGGGAGTTGATGTTTGGGAGCATGCCTACTACCTCAATTACCAAAATAGAAGGCCTGATTATCTCGCTGCTATTTGGAAAGTGATCAATTGGGATGTGGTAGGGAAAAAGTACCAAGAAGCTCTCGAAAGAGTGAAGTAAAACTTTTAATTGGTAGTTGGTGAAAAAATACCGGAAGGGCGGTCTCGCCCTTTCTTTTAATTTTTCAAACATGGTACGCTAACCCTATATCACACCTGAGTAGGAGAAATAATGGGGATCATCCGACTATTCACAAGGCAAAAGCCCAAAATTAAGGTCAAATCGAGCAAGCGCGATGGCTTTAGCGGTTGGGTCAAATGTGGCGGCTGTAGCGAAATTATTCACGCTAGCGAGCTAAAAGAAAATTTTAATTGCTGCTCGAAATGTAACTATCACTACCGATTAGGCGTCGATCAGAGAATCGAGCTGATTGCGGATGAAGGGACTTTTGAGGAGCTATTTACCGATTTGAAGCCGGGTGATCCGCTAGAGTTTACCGATAGCGAGAAGTATACCGATCGGCTTGAGCGCGCGCAGGAAAAGAGTGGGCGCGATGAGGCGGTCAAGGTGGGGAAATGCCAGGTGAATGGCCACTTGGCGCTGCTAGGTGTGTTTGACTTTAGCTTCATGGGGGGCTCGATGGGGTCTGTTGTGGGGGAGCGACTCACCCGATTGATTGAGTATGGGGCCAAGTCACTGCGCCCTGTGATTATTGTATCGGCCTCAGGTGGGGCGCGGATGCAAGAGTCGATTTTCTCACTGATGCAGATGGCCAAGACCTCATGTGCGTTGGCCCGATTGGGGGATAAGAAGGTTCCCTTTATTTCGGTGTTGACCAATCCAACGATGGGAGGAGTGACAGCTTCGTTTGCTTCGCTTGGGGATGTGAATATTGCTGAGCCGGGAGCGCTAATTGGATTTGCTGGACCCCGAGTGATTGAGCAGACCATAGGGCGGAAGCTACCCGAGGGGTATCAGAAGGCTGAATTTTTGCTTAAGAATGGCATGCTCGATGCTGTCGTCCCTCGGCCAGAACTAAAAGATCGCATCGCATTTTTTATTCACTTCCTGATGGGGGGAAGGGAGTTGCCTGTTAATAATGAGCCCCGTGATATGGGGAGTAAAAATCAACCCATTGATGTCCCAGGGAAGCTGAAGCGGCTCATTAGCGCGGCGACTTGGGGCGGAAAAAAGGAGCCTTAATGAATCAATCCCATCCCCAAACAGTCGACATTGAAATTATGACCGATGATCACGATCTCATCCCGCATTATGCAAGTGATGGGGCAGCAGGCGCTGATGTGAAGGCGAATCTCGATGAAGCGGTCACACTCATGCCAGGGGAGCGGAAGCTGATTGGAACAGGGGTGCGGATTAAGATTCCCCACGGATATGAAGTGCAAGTGCGGCCGAGAAGTGGACTTGCCCTCAAGTATGGGATCTCACTTGTAAATACTCCTGGAACGATTGATAGCGATTATACGGGAGAGGTGAGGCTTGTGATGATTAATCATTCAAGTGAGCCATTTATCATTGAGCCCAAGATGCGCATTGGTCAGCTAGTAATTGCCCCTGTTACCTTGGGCAACTTTGTCTTGGTTGAAGAAATGGCAGCAACTGTTCGAGGGACTGCTGGCTTTGGAAGTACAGGGTTATAAATTTTTTCTTTTTTTCAAATCGAGAGCTGAGTATTATCTATTCCATAATAGATATTCGTCATCCGTTTTAAGGAAGCTTATATGATCATCAGTGAAGTAGAAGTAGAGGCAGAAAAGAGAGGGATCATCGATCAATATATCGATGAGGAGCAGGTGTGCTTTGTCAAATCGCAAACGCGTGATAGTGTCATTTTTGAGCTGTGTGAGCACTTGGCCGGGCTTGGGCAGGTAGATGACTGCAAGGGGTTTTATGAGTCTGTCATGAAGCGGGAAAAGCTCGTCTCGACTGGAATTGGATTTGGGATTGCCGTTCCCCATGCCAAGTTAGAGGATGTAGATGACTTTATCATTGATGTGGGGGTTTCAAAAGAGCCCATTGCCTGGAACGCGATAGATGGGATGCCGGTCCAAATTATCATTCTCATTGGCGGTCCCATTGCCGATCCCAAGAAATATTTGAAGATCCTTTCGCAAATCACCCTGTTTTTACGGGATGAGAAGACCCGATTGCAATTAATTGGGGCAAAAGAGCGATACGAGGTGGCCAAATTATTTGAAGGGTGGTAGACTCGTTTTCAAGAGGCCCTCTCCATTTTGAATCGATGGGGAAGGATTAAATCGCCAATAGAGGTGTCCCCATGGATTTAAAAATATCTGATGTAGCCGATCTACTCGGAATTTCCGAGACAACCATTCAAAACTGGATCAGCGAAAAGAAGATTCCCTGCTATACGCTGCAGGATGAGTATCGTTTCAGTCGAGAGGAGATTGAGTCGTGGATGCTCGGAGGGATGCGCTCAGATGGGAAGGAAATGGCATTGACTGAAGATGCCGATGGACTCATTCATCCCGGCATGTGGCAGCGCTATGGCTTTTATCGGGCACTCCATAAGGGAATGGTGATCGATGGCATCGAGCCCACCGATAAGCCCCAATTCATCGCCCAGGTGATGGAGCGGGCCACCCCACAACTCTCATTAGATGCCGAAGGGGTGACAGCGCTCCTCCTCGACCGGGAAAAGCTCATGCCAACAGGGCTTAACCAAGGGATTGCCGTCCCACACACCCGTGATTTCCTCCTCAGTGGCTTCTTTGATTCAATCCTCGTTGTCTACCCAACAGAGCCGATTGAGTGGGGCTCACTCGATAATGAGAAGGTGCACACCCTCTTCTTCCTCTTCGCATGCGACGATAAGCGCCATCTCAACCTCTTGGCCAAGATTGCCCACTTTGTCTCCTGCGCCGAAGCCATGGAGTTCTTAAAGACCCGTCCCAATAAGCAAGAATTGCTCGCCTACCTCAAGAATTGGGAGTCGACCATTTCCCAAACGGAAACGATCGCGACATCCTAGGCGCTGAGCCGACTTCCAGTTGTTTATATGCGCAGGCAGTCGCACGATTGTGCAATAGTGCGCCAAGCGGGTGCTTGGCGCTCATGTTGTGATTAGTCCTCAGCTTCTGGAGAGGCTCCGGCCATCTCTTGCGGCTTCTTCCCCTCGTTGAAGGCGAGTTTCCCCTCATCAAGGGTGATGTTGAAGGTGGTTGACTCGAGGCTTGGATTTTTCAACAGATGCTCGGCGACGAGATCTTCCACCTCTTGCTCGATGACGCGGCGGATAGGCCGGGCGCCGAGCTGGGGATTGTACCCCTTAGAGAGGATGTGCTCTTTTGTCTCTAGGTCGATTGAAAGGGTGATGCCGCGGGCAGTGAGCCGTGTTTGCAGCTTCTCAATTTCCATATCGACAATGCTGAGCAGCTGAGGCTTATCAAACGCTTTAAAGATGACCAGGTCATCCAGACGGTTGAGAAGCTCAGGCTTAAAGTGCTTTTCCACAGCTTTGCGGATCTTAGCCTTCATGTCGTGGTAATCGATGATTCCATCAGACACACCAAAGCCCATCTCTGTAGACCGTCTAATGAGGTCTGAGCCGAGATTTGAGGTCATGATGATAATCGTATTGCGGAAGTTTACTTTGCGCCCTAGCGAGTCGGTTAAGAACCCTTCTTCAAGGATTTGAAGCATGATGTTCATCACATCGGGGTGAGCCTTTTCGATCTCGTCAAATAGGAGGACTGAGTAGGGGCGCTGACGCACTTTCTCAGTGAGCTGTCCACCCTCTTCATGGCCTACATATCCCGGAGGGGATCCGGTCATGCGGCTGACGGCGAACTTCTCCATGTACTCACTCATATCGACCTGAATGAGCGCCTCTTCCTCTCCAAAGAGGAGGGTAGCGAGGTTTTTCGCAAGCAAGGTTTTTCCAACCCCAGTGGGTCCGAGGAATAGGAAGGCTCCAATTGGGCGATTAGGATCTTTAATATCAGCGCGAGAACGGCGGATGGCGCGCGCGATCACCTCAATGGCACTCTCTTGCCCAACCACAGCCTTTTGCAAATCCTTATCGAGGTGGAGCACCTTCTTAGTCTCCTCCTCAGTCACCCGAGTGACTGGAATACCTGTCTGCTTAGCAATGACTGCTGCAATGTCGTTTTCCTCAACGACAATCTGCTGTTGCTCTTTGCTCTCTTCCCACTCATCGCGGATTTGCTGCACTTTCTCGCGCAGTTGCTTTTCCTTGTCACGCAGTTTAGCTGCTTTCTCATAATCTTGGCCGCTAATCGCTTTTTCCTTAGCCATTCGGAGATCTTCAATTTCTTTTGTGTGCTCAACGATTGACTGAGGTTGATGCATGACAGCCACACGTGACTTGGCTCCTGCTTCATCGAGCAGGTCGATCGCCTTATCGGGAAGGAATCGGCCAGTAATGTAGCGGTCTGATAGGTCAACAGAAGCAGAGATTGCTTCATCGGTAAACTTACATCGGTGGTGCTCCTCATACTTTTGACGAAGGCCATAGAGGATTTCTTTTGCCTCATCAGCTGTTGGTGGAGCCACATTGATCTTCTGAAAACGACGCTCTAGAGCGGCATCTTTTTCAATGTGCTTTCTAAACTCATCGAGGGTTGTCGCTCCAATACACTGAATTTCTCCCCGCGCAAGCGAAGGCTTGAGGATGTTTGAAGCGTCAATGGCTCCTTCTGCTGCACCAGCACCTACAATGGTGTGGAGCTCATCGATAAAGAGAAGGATGTTGCCCAGCTTCTTCACCTCATCCATCACCGCCTTGATTCGCTCTTCGAACTGTCCTCGGTACTTGGTTCCGGCAATCATGAGGGTTAAGTCAAGGGCAATCAGCCGCTTGTTTTGCAAGTTATCTGGCACATCGCCTCGGACAATGGCGTGAGCGAGGGCTTCAGCAATCGCGGTTTTACCCACTCCAGCCTCTCCGACGAGGACCGGGTTGTTTTTGCGCCTGCGGCATAAAATGAGAATGAGTCGTTCCACTTCACCTGTTCGTCCAATGACAGGGTCAAGGTGGCCTTCGCGTGCCTTCTCTGTGAGGTCATGTCCATACGCCTTGAGCGCCTGCATCTTGTCTCCACCGGCAGCTTGTGCATTTCCACCCGAGGATCCCGCCTTATCGCCTGGACGTTGTGAGGGATTGTTCCCCATCGATACGGGAGGAATCTGGAGGTTAAAGGTTTCTAGCTCTTTAAGGATCTCTTTGCGCACCTCTTTGAGGTTGACGTTGAGGTTTTCCAAAATTTGGGCAGCCACACTATCAGATTGACGGATCAGAGCGAGCAGAAGGTGCTCGGTCCCCACATAGTTGTGGTTGAGGTTGACCGCCTCTTCGTTGGCATTTTCAAAAACTTTCTTCACTTTGCTGGTGAGGGCTGGGTCGCCATACATTTGCATTTCAGGACCAAAGCCAACCGAAAGCTCCACTTCAGCGAGGATGGTGTCATACTCAACGCCTAAGTTTTTAAGGACATTGACAGCGACTCCCTGACCGAGTTTGAGGATTCCGAGAAGAACGTGCTCAGAACCTAGATAGTTGTGATTGAGTTTGCATGCCTCGCGCCTGGCCAATTTGATCACTTGCTTTGCACGATTGGTAAACTTATCAAACATATTTTTTATCTCGCATTTTAACTCGTTAAGGAAGAAGCTATAGAGTGAAAAACACCCTGGGCTTCCATTTTAAGTGGTTGTCCCTTTCTTGTAAATTATCCTCGAGATCACCTCAAGGGTTTTATGAGAGAAAATTTTTGAAGAGGCACAAATGACTGACCTAGAGCTGATTGAAAAGTGGCAAATAATTTCTGAAAAAGACCTGTCTGCCCAGGAGAATATGGAGGCAGATCAAAGAAGATTATTGGATATTGGTCCCGGCAAACGCCCCATCCTAAATTTCTATGAGTGGAAAAAACCCACGGTCACCTATGGATGTTTTGTCAATCCAAGCGATTATCTTAAGCTCGATCAGCTGGAAAAGAGGGGGATTGAGCTTGCCAAACGGCCAAGTGGCGGGGGAATCATCTTCCATCTATGGGATGTGGCCTTCTCGGTTGTGCTGCCGAGCGATCATCCCCTCTATACCGAAGAGACGCTGAAAAACTATGAGGGAATCAATCGGGCGGTGAAGGAAGCGGTTGAAAGGACAGCTGATTTCATCGCTCCCAATCTTCTCGAAGGGGATCCGAGTGGCCGTTTTGAGACTGAGCGATTTTGTATGGCAAAGCCCACCATTTATGATGTGATGCTCAATGGGGCCAAAATTGCGGGCGCTGCCCAGAGGAAGAAAAAAAATGGCCTCTTGCATCAGGGGACGATTAGCTGCTTTCTACCCGATTGGAAATTGCTAGAGGCAGTTTTAGTCCATCCAAAGCCAGTCATTGGGGCGATGAAAAACTTCACCTTTTCCTTTCAAAGCGAGCGGTGTGAAGAAATCGTGAAAAAGCTCAAAGGGAATTTGCAAAAAACACTGACGCAATGATATATTGTGTGCATGAAAAAGCAAAAGACTGCCATTACACCCACACGTCAAGAAAACTACGCCGATTGGTACCAAGCGGTTGTCAAAGGAGCAAAGCTCGCAAGCCAAGCCGAGGTGCGAGGATGCATGAACGTCCTCCCTTGGGGATACCAAATTTGGGAGCGGATCCAGGAATATATGAATGGGCGCTTTCGCCTACTTGAGATTCCCAATGCTTACTTTCCCATGTTTATGCCCCTATCCAAAATCCAAAAGGAAGCAGAGCATGTCGAGGGATTTGCCAAAGAGTGTGCGGTGGTGACCCATACCAAGTTGGAGAAGGGGGCCGATGGAACGCTTGTTCCGGCAGGAGAGCTCGAAGAGGCGATGATTGTTCGTCCCACATCGGAGATGATTATTGCTGACTACTTCAAGGCACACATCCACTCCTATCGGGATCTTCCACTTAAGGTGAATCAATGGTGTAATGTTGTCCGGTGGGAGATGCGCACACGCATGTTCTTGCGTACCACCGAGTTCTTGTGGCATGAGGCGCATACCGCCCATGCAACCAAAAAAGAGGCGAGTACCGATGCTGAAGCGATGATTCGAGAGTATGAGAAGCTTGCCCGTGAAATTCTCGCCATTCCCGTCCTCATTGGGGTCAAGACCGAAGCAGAGAAGTTTCCCGGCGCTGAGCGGACATATACCATCGAAGCAATGATGCAAGATCAAAAAGCCTTGCAGATGGGCACCTCTCACTTTTTGGGACAAAACTTTTCAAAAGCGGGTGAAATTCGATTTAACACCAAAGATGAGAAGCAAGAACATCCCTACACCGGATCATTTGGGCTGACGACCCGCCTCCTCGGGGCGCTGATCATGACCCACAGCGACGATGATGGACTTGTCTTGCCACCGCGGGCAACCCAATCGCACGTCAAGATCATCCCATTTATTAAGTCAGAAGAAGATCGGGCCGAGATTACTGACTACTGCTGCCAGTTGAAAAAAGATCTCGAGGAAATCGAGTTTTTCGATCAGTGGGTAGGAGTCATTTGCGATGAAAAAGACATTTCCCCTAGTGAGAAAAAATGGGACGCGATCCGATCAGGTATCCCCATCATTCTTGAGGTGGGTAAGCGAGATATCGAAGGGGGGACACTCATGGTGCGCAAGCGAGTGGGTGGGGTGGAAAAACTCACCCGCGAGAAGCTAATCAACAGTCTCAGTGAAATATTAGAGCAAATGCAGCATGAGATTTTCGAAAAGGCCCTCCATTTCAGGAACGCGCATACCCATGAAGCAACGACAAAAGAAGCCTTCTTTGAAATCTTTGAAAAGGAAAATGCCTTTGTCCTGGCTCCCTATTGCGATGATCCCAAGATAGAAGACGAAATTGCCGAAAAATGCGCTGTCACCGCTCGGTGCATCCTTCCCACCAAAAATGATTCGGCAAGTTGCATCTTCTCAGGAAAGCCCACCACTACGTGGGCCGTATTTGCCAAAGCCTATTGATTTCAGCCCCCTTCCTCCCTGGGACAGGAGGAAGGATGAAACCCCTTGTGATTAGGGCAGTGAGATGTTTGCAAAAGCGGTATTGCTTTTTTCGAGCGCTTGATACTCTTTAACAGCTTTCTCGTACTTTCTCTGATAGGCTTTGCCATCACTGATCATTCCTCTTATGGTATGGGCGGCTGCACAGGCTTTTAGAACCGTGATAGTGCGCTTCAGTTCGAGATAACGATTACCAAATTTTTTCGCATCTTCTACATACATCTTAAGAGTTTCAATACATCCCTGATCTATGACTGTTGTGTAGAGCTTGGCATCGAGGGAAATAATCCTTTGTTTAGTTCTTTCGCTTTCGCTTCTACAAGAGTGGAGAAGGGTGAAGGCGGTCTTAAAATTGAGTGCTTGAATGAGATGTGAGCAGTGGTCTAAATAGGCTTGGTCAAAATCTTCTAAAAAGTCTTCCATCCCAAACTTTTGTAGTTGCGAGATGAGCTCAGTTGTGACAGATTGCGCTTGGATCAACTTTTGGATGTGGGTCTTTTCATCTGATGTCAATTTATGACAATGGGGCCTTAGATTATTGATTGCATATTCTAAACTAAAGCAAGCCAATTCCATTTCAAAACTTGTGACATGAGTCGAATCAAGTGGAAGCATAGAAGCTGGGGCATCAAGATCTACTACTCCCATTGGATCATCCGCTTCCCATTCGAAAAAGGGGTCACGTGGTGAATTATAAGAACCAAATGAAATGCCTGACATAATTATTCCTCCAGAATTAAAGAGCAAATATTATAACATGTTTGAAATATTTATTTCAATGTCAATTGGGCAATACCCCTCAATGCACTCATTCATAGGGGGTTAGGGGCGTGCTGTGGACGCCTCTTCAAGGCGTGCCAGTTCTTGCTTATAAGCTGCTGATAACCTTTGATCTCCCATCTCATGGTAAATCTGAGTGAGGGCCCGAAGGACTGCAACAACGACTTGAATGTTCTGGGGCGTTGCGGAGAGGGTATTGCGATATTTACTGAGGATGGAGAGGAGTGTAGGGATATCATTTTGGAGGATTGCCAATTGGATGAGGACATTCCATTGGAAATCGATGGAGAAGCTTTTTTGCTCTACGAGTTGGAGGACGTGGAAGGCAGAGAAAGGTTGATGATGTTTAATAAAGGCGTTTGCAAGCTTTTCGGCAATAGTATCTACATTGGTTTTTTGAGGATAGCTCATTTGGTAAAGGGCAAAAATTCCTTCAAGGGCTGCGGCGAGGTTTCCAATATCGATTGATTGCTGGACTTTGGCCTCTAATGTCCCCTGAAAACGAGCGATCACATCGGGAGGAAAATGATCTTTGTTATTTCGCAAATAGGCTGTTGCCATTGAGTATTGGTGGTTTTCGAGGTGGGTCCAAGCCTTATGTTGCACTTCTACATGTGGGTCGATTGCAGGCGAATCGGTTTGCGTCACGGCCGCTGAGCGCGCAGATGGGCTCTCTTCCTGAACAACAGTTGGGTTGTCAAAAAACATTCTCCAATCAATCTCTTTTTGTTGTGAGGACCCTAAAGGGGGAAAGCTGGGGGTTGACATCGCTAAAAACTCCTATGCACCTATGTAAAAGACGTAATACTATAGCATAGTGGAGTAATTGTGTCGATAATAGGAATTAGTTGACTAGCTATTCTTCTTTTTTATCGGTTGGGCGGCCATAAGGACATCCCTTAGGGCGCTCAGGAAGGGGAGTGCCGCATCACTTGACTGGCTTTGTTGGTAATTATTAAAGGCAGAAGTAAAGGCGCTAATCGCATTTGTCATAGCGCTATTTTGATCTCCAGTTATATAGCCTGCGCTATACGCCTCGTCAAATTGAATTCCAATGTCAGCGATCTTTGTGCTCACAGTTTGCATATTATCCATATTGATCGTCCCTCGGCCGATTGTTGCGTTGTAATCATTCATCAAGGTATCTGCCACTTTCTTAACGCCGCTGACAGTATCAAACATGTTTCCCCCACTATTGCATGAAATGCTTGAGGTGCTCCCGCAGCATGATATCCACTGTTGAATCCCTGTGCATAGGTTGCTCACAGGGGCATGAATCGTTTGAGTGGCCAAATTAATATAGTCTGTTGCGAGGTAGGGCTCAGAGAGGTCACCTGCTGTAAGGAGGGAAAGAATCGAATATTCATCGTCAGCGATTTTTGCTGTGTAGTTATATTGGTCATTGGACATGTAGTCTGCAGTGTATGAGAATAAATACATAATATTGTCAAAATAATCAATGACATCCCCATATCTCACCGGATTTTGTTGAAAGAGTTGGGGGATTAAATTGACAAGGTATTCATAAATCTCATCTCCCTTACTATCATCTGGGAAAATTTTTTCAAGACAAGTTTGAGTGAGTTGTAAGGCAGAGAGTTTGTCAAACGCACTCTTAAGATTGGCTAGTGCAGTGTCGTAGGTCAGCCCATCAAAATTAATCCGATCCACTTGCCCTTCTAGTTGTGACCCTGCGCTCATGACCGCCTGTGGCGTTTGGTCAAAGGCTTGGATAAGGGAAATAGAGCATTCTGCCATGAGACCACACTGAGGAACCCCATGATTTTGAATAATGCAGTTATAGGGATCGCGAATCCCTTTCTGGACATAGTTTCCGTCTGCTTGGAGTTGGCTTCCCGCTTGGCTAAGAGCCGTAGTGCTCGCTCCAACAAAAACATATTGGACATACGCTTCAATAAATTCTTGCCCCAGCGCAACAATCTTTGCCCGTTGACCCGCTGCTGCGCATGGATCATCATCCCCACTTTCTTCAGTTGTGCCCACAGTTTTCCCCCAATGGAAAAACCAACCAAACAGCTTACTTAAGGGTTGAGATAAAAAGCGAAAGAATGAGCACATAGTTTTCTCCTAGTTTTTCTTCTTAATGGGTTGGGCATTTGTTAAAACACTGCTGAGCGAGTGATAAAGAGCGGTGAGATTGTCGGGTGTTTGGCTGCTTTGCACGCTGCTGTAGGCAGTATTGAAGGCGGTGACTGCGTTGGCAAGACTGGTGTGTTGGTCATCATTCACATATTTTGCAGCATGCGCCTTATCAAATTGTTGCCCGATGACGGCCACACAATTGGAAATGTCCTGGTAGAAGTCGCTAGACATATTGGCCATCGCATCAATTTGACTGATCGTAGTTGAGGCGCTTTGCAGCCCTCCTGAAAGTCCCTTGACTGCATCAACAATCGAGCCCCCCTTTGGACAGTTATAGCTAGCATTTTGGCAGTTGCTAAGCCATTCACCCTGACTTTGCGTTAGATTCCCCATCAAATTATGGATGGGATCCATATAGACATCGATCCTGCCCGCTGTGAGTAGGGCATGCGGAGAATCTGTTTCAGATAAGCTATTGAAAATGTTCTGCTCTGCATTCCCAATTGCTTGGGACATATTGAACTGATCATCACTCATATAGTCACTTGTCAGTGTAATTAGCTGAATAATATATCCAAAGTAGCTACTGATCTCCATAAAGGAGGGCAACTCTTTCTGAAAGAGTTGTGGAACTAATACGTCATAGTAATCCCAGATGTTGTTTGACAAAGTGATATCGTCAACAATTTGAGCAATGCAGCTTTGTGTCAACTGAAAAGCCGAAAGCTTACCAAAAGCCGTTTTAAGATTATTCACCGCATTGCTATAGCTCAAGTTACCATATTTCACATCTTTCGCCTCTCCAACCATTCCCCCACTTGCTGTATTGAAATAGCTGCTCACCATTTGCCAATATTCGACTAGAGTGATTGAATGCGTCCCCCTAGCCCCACAAACATCATCTAGATCATTCCACAAACAATCAGATGCAGTCCCCCATGCTGTAAGCAGCCCTTGCCCCGCACCATTAACCAGATCACCCGCCTCATTGAGCGCATAAGTACTTGTCCCCACCACCACAACATCTAAGTAAGCCGATAAGATCTCTCCTCCCACACTCACAATCTTTGCCCGCTGGCCATCGGCCGCACACTCATCTCCATCCCCACTTCCCAAATGAGGAGCCCTCTTCCCTCCCCCGCCAAATAGACATTGGATAACCTTCGTAAACCATTGATAAATTGCTTGGAAAAATTTCGTCATCTTGATCTCCTATGTTCCGATTACCTTGACGACATTGAGGGCAACCATAAATTTTAGCGCGGCAACTGCTGCTGCGCGGGCATCTGGAATCGTCGAGGAACTGACGAGTTGGTTCCTAGCAGTAATGAAGTCGTTATAGAGGTTTTGGATTGTGGTGTACTGATCGTCTGTGATGAAGTGACAATCATGGACATTTTGCGCAAGGGTATTTAGCTTATTCACACATTGACCGATAGGGCCATCGTCATGGAATAGTGAGGTGTAGGCCTGGGTATATTGATTGATGGGATTGAGCACATTTTGGACAATTGTGCCATTATCCCCCAATACAGGACCAATCATTGCTTCGACTGTGGGGAAGATGCGGGCACCTTTTAGGGGAGGTTGGCAGGTCGGGCAATCTATGGGCGCTGTACAGCCCCCACAATTATCCGACCACTCATTGTATGAGTTTAGGGCATTATCTGAGGCCTGTTTAACTTGATTGAGAAATCCACTGGCGTTCGTTGTATAGAGGTTATTGAGGCCAAGGAGCCCGCTGAAGATAAGGCTGATTTGAGCTGTAGCAATTTGCTGGACATCATCATACCGCCCATCTGCAAAGTCCCCAATATTGATCATAGCGGGGATAATATCACTCAAGACTGTTTCAATGGTATTCCAATCATAACTTTGGGAAGAAGAGCTGGGAACAAGTTTTTGTTTTACACAATTGTATATTTTGTCAGCGTATTGCACGTCCGTATTGTAGATCGCTTCTAGGCAAGCAGGGCTGTCTCCAAGAGCTGAGCTTAAGTCAGTAACAGCGCTTGCAAAATTGCTTTTTAGATCATCATAGGCCACATCAAATGTGGGAGGATCAGATGCAAAAACCGCTCGATTTGCCCCAATCTGACCGACGATATTGTTAAAGTCGGGATATAAGTTCCATGTGCACTGAGGACCTCTTGATCCATCGTGCGGAGCGCAGCAAGCGGTACACTCATAATCGATTGGTTGTGGAGCATAGAGGCATGGATCGTTCACTTGACACCCATTGCTACCAATGAGGCCGAGGAGATTGCTTGCAGCAGTTGAAAGACTGCCCGACTGATCGTCAATCGTCTGGTTAATCTGTCCGTAGACCTGGCGGTTCAACTCATATTGGTAGAGAGGAATGAGTGTAGTGAGGAAAGGAGTCACTTTCTCAATGATCTGATTGCGCTGCCCTGTCTGACACGCCCCATCGCTTGGAGATGTGATCTGATTGGCGGTGGTGGATTTTGGAGTTTTGATGGGTTGAGTGGCAATCACCACATGTCCCATGGCAATAAAGAGCTCGCCAATGGCAATGGGGTTGCCGCTTGCAGCAGTTGAATACTTTTGCTCAAAGTCATCAAATTGGGAAATGGCCGCATCGTGATCTGCTTGTGAGATATAGCCACTATTCAAAGCTTGTTCATTGTACATGCGTAGGCTCTCTACTGCGGATTTAACATCGGCAAAGACAGAAAAGTCAATTTGAGAGGCCTTTTGAGAAGTGTCGACATAGGTTGTTTTAATGGTGTTTAGAGCGTTTTGGAGGTCTTGATCCTGGCTTGTGGGAAGGCAAGCGCCACATTCTTCGGTGTATTCGCCAAGACTGCTCATGTATTGCCCAAGGCGGTAGCCTCCTGCGTTGGCCGCATCGAGAAACGGCTGAGGGTTGAGATAGGCTTGTGGCGGAGCAGAGCCAGGTCCCATATTTAGAATCTTTAACTGGCAATTCGCCACTTCTTGGGCTAAATTAAATTGGTCCGTCGAAATCCCATAGTTGGTGTTAATCATCAGCTGGTAGAGAGCGGGATTGGCCCCATTAATAAAATCATCATAGTAAAAGCTACTGGCACTAAAACCTGGAAATGTGGTGGTCAGAGCTGTTAAGGCAAAAGGAGAGCGTGAATCAGAGCCACTGATTGCGTTGAAGCAATTTTGAGAGAGCTTATCTTTTGGGAACGCCTTGGATGCCGTCACAAACTGGCTGACAACATCGTCAAAAGTATTACTTCCCAATCTGGTGCGGTCTTTCCCGCTATCTAAAATAGTAGACATATCCGCGAGAATATTCACCCCATCAGCAAGGGCTCCTGCGAACATTCCTCCAATCCCTCCAGTTGGGCCACAGTTCTTTTGTCCACAATTCCTAACCGAATTAAGTACCGGATTGGCAACCATAGCGAGCTTCTGTTCATAGTTAGCCGGATCACCCACCTGATCAAACGTCTTGATCGTCGCTCCAATGGCGAGTAGCTTAGTATAGGCCCGAATGAAGTCATCAGTCCCATCAAACAAAATCCTCCGCTGATCAACCCCACCCTTGCTGCACGGATCATCAGCTCCAACCGTTGCTCCCAAAGGGCGTTTAGATTTACACAGTTTAGTCAGTAAAGACTGAATGAACTTACAGATAAAGGACACAATAACCCCGATAATATAAAATAATTTCTCTTCTTTTTATTTCATATTATCGCACAACTAGACTTTCAGCCTCGCTGCCCCGATTATGTCTACTTGCGCCTCGCAGCTAATGCCGCTTTTGCCTCGTCGGTGATTCTGAAGGAAACAGAGATTGAAGAGGGAACGTCTGCCCCCACTTCTTTGGTCATCTTGATCTTGTCCCAACCAATCAATCTGCCAGAATGAGAAGGGTCCCTGCCCAAAGCAATCTTTTTATATCTCACCTGCAGGCCGACAGGCAAGGAATCTATCTCCACATTGTCTACTAAATGTCTTCTAGCAACTGCAACATCTTTGGCTGGCTTGTCTGTTGCTTTTTCTTCAATATATAGGGCGAATCGATCATCAATCATCTCTCTAAGTTGATCTTGACCGAGCCGTTGGCAAGCTTTGCACTTTTCATGATCTTCCATTGGAACAGTTTTTTTCACAGAGCCATCCGTTTTGGCAATTTGTCGTCCCATGATTGCGTCACCTGCTTGAGGAACTGCATGACTTCCCACCATTCTCGTCACATTTGCTGGGCGGGCTGGAACATTTGCCCCAGTATGGTCTCTAAGAACCGGTTTGGGTTCGGCCGCCACAGTACTTGTAGCTGGTGCTTTAGGAGGTTTTTGCGCTGGAGTGGCAGTCGGTTGAGGCTTGCGGGCTCCTTTTCCTTTCTTTCCTCCATTTACTGTCTTTCCTGGCGCTGCACTCACTTTTTTTGAACTAGCTGGTGCTGGCTGAGCTGGCTGTTGAGCAGGCTGTGGAACAGTATTTAATTCTCTTGATTGGATTGAGATGGCAAGTTTTTGTGCCTCATTGAAATGGCGCTGGGCGAGTTTATCAAGTCCTGAGGTAATGTCTGCTCGGTTCTCCTCTGTCGTGTTGGACCTTGTACAGTTTGATTTGATGAGTGAGACAACTTTTCCGGTGTCGAGCCAGGTGCGACCAAATAAAAAGCCAAAAAACTTTTCACAGCCAGTGATTTTACGGGCGGTAAAAGAACCATCCTTATCTTGGAAAATGCGGATATCGGAATGCCCTTCATCGCGCTTTTCCTCAGTGACAAGGGTGTTATAAGAAATTAATGCTTGGTTGAAGGATGTTGTATTTACCATATTATTACCCTAAATCTATTTGGTCCAGTAAACTATTATATCATTTTTAGAATTGTTTGGGAATTATAAGAGGTTGTTTAATTTTGAAGTGGTTGGGGGAGAGGGGGTTAGGAATTCGTTTGCAATTAAGAAAAACCTTTGCTATCGTGGGTCTTCAATTACCTCGGAGACCCTATGCTCAAGCAATTGCGTAAGTATCAGAAGTTTATCTTTGCCATTGTTGCCACGATTGTCATTTCGTCCTTCACGTTTTTTGGGACCTATAACACGCTCAATCGGACGGCAAGACCGGTTGACCTGAAGGTGGGAGTAGCCATTGATGGCTCAGCTGTCTATCGGAGTGAGATCGATTTATTGATGCGGATGCTTGAGACCGATCAGGATGATGGGGGTGTTCTTGAGGGGCGGGCCGTTCCAAATTACTTCAATGATGGGGTGATTAAGAGGGATATTTTGGCTACAGGTCTTGGCGGCATGCTATTTGAGCAGTATCGGGATCAGATTGGGAGTGAGGTGGCACTGAAGTATGGCCAGTTCAAGAACTTCAAGCCGTATAAGCACCCTCAGATGCCAATTATTGGGATGGAAGGGTTGTGGGGACATGTGATGCCCAAGTTTGCCGAGGATTATGAGCGGTTTAAAGGGATGGATGGAACGTTTGATCGGGAATACTTTAATGTATTGGGCGATTTGTTTGTCGATCAGACCCACTTTACCCCTGCATTAGCTAGGCAGTTTTTGGCCTATCAGCAACAACAATTTAGCAGCTTTGTGCAGCCTGACCCCTATCTGCAAGGGGGCGACTTGGCTCTATTCTACTCGCGTAGCTTTACCGATTGGTTTGGTAGAGGGGCGCTTGAGTTGGTGGCTCAGTTGATTTACAATGGGGCCATTTATGCCGAAGGGCAGGGCTACAAGGTGTCGATGGAAGAGGCGAAGGCCTCGCTGATCAACAATGGAATGGATGCGATGCGTGCCCAAGCTAGCCAGTCTGGTCAGGAAGGAGTGAGTGTGGTCGAAGTGGAAGATCACTTCCTCAATATGGTACGCGCCTTTGGAAGTGACGAAAAGCAGGTGGTCAAGGCGTGGCAGCGAGTATTGCTATTCCGTCGGATGTTTGATGATGTGGGAACGAGTGTGATGCTTGACCCATTGATGTATGATAAATACAATGCATTTGCCTCGGAAGAGTTGCGGGTGACAATGTATACGTTGCCAAGAGAGCTGCAACTCAAGTCATTTGATGAGATGTTGAAGCTGGAGGCTTATTTGGAGTGTATCTCAAAGGTGCGGGGGCATTTGCTCGACTTGCCGAGTGAGTATGCATCAAGTGAGGCGGTCCTGCGCAAGGCACCTGGCTTAGTGGCAAGACGCTATCTGGTTGAAGTGCAGAAAGGATCTGTTGATGAGCTGGCAAGTGATCTGACTCTCAAGTCAATTTGGGAGTGGCAGGTGGAAGGGAGCCATTGGACAGAGCTTTGTGGGGCAATCCCTGAGCTTGCCATTTCGAAAGTGGTGACAGAAGAAGAGCGATTCAAGGTATTGTCGGCGCTTGATCCTGCCGTGCGGGCCAAGGCTGATCAGATTGCAGTGGATGCAATGGTGGGAGCCCATCCAGAGTGGTTGGTGGAGAAAGTGAAAGGTAAGCCGTTTGAACAGCGGATGGTGCGGATTACACATGGTGGCCTGGTACGCGGGCTCGATGTGGAGATGAGCGCTGGTGAGCTGATGGCTCAGCTGGAGGCAAACGATGCGATTGAGGGGATAATGGTGCACAAGGGCGTGCTGATGAATATGCGGGTTCTCGATCGGTCGGAAGGGGATGAGGTGTTGACCTTTGCTGAGGCGATGGAACTCGATGCGTGTAGTCCAATTCTAGAGAAGAAGCTCGAGCTTGTGGCTGATGGCAACAGTGAAGAGGGACTCGATCGGGCCAAGGAAAGGGCGTTTAATCGGTTGATTACGGCGATTGAAGGAGATTCTCCCCGCTTTAAGGATCAGCTCCGCGGGTTGAGTGGAGATGAGAAGCGCTCGTTTGATGTGAGTCATCGATTCCATCGGATGATGTCTGAGAAGCTGCGCACGTTGAAGGGAGGACGGGAATTGCCTGAGTTTGGCGCTGAAGTTGTGGGTGAAATGGAAACTGTGGCAGCAGATGGAAAGCTGGCGCCACGTGTGGGATATATGGATCAGTGGAAATGGAATAAGCAAGAGCGGGTGGTTTCTCGTGGGGATGAGGGAAGCTTATTCGATGAGGAAGTATTCCGCATGAAGGCTGGCGAGTGGTCACAAGTGGTGGCAAGTCAGGGCAAAGGTGCGCTTTTCTTCCATGTCGATGCTAAAGAGATGAATCTTGAGGCTGTTAAGAAGGAAATGGCTGAAGGGCAGAGGTTGCTCGGGCTTGAAGCGCGGCGGAATTTGATGAGCCAATTGCTCGGGGAGTGTGCCACTTATGAGGCGATTTCTCTTCGGGTACAGGCTGTTGAGGATGAGTAGCCAATTTGAGTTTTTTGCGCGATGTCCCAGCTGTTGTCCCCTACAATTTGTTTGAAGGGCAGTTTGCCATTTCAAAGATTGATCCTGTGCCTGACCATTTAGTGAGAAAGCAATCGGCGGACTTTAACAAGCGGGCGCATGAGGCATTCTTCAAGAAGCTAAAGGGTGAAAAGTATCGGTTAGGCCATCTCTCGGACCTCTTGGTCGAAGAGCCCTTTGCCGAAATCTACGTGGGATGGTCCCCGGCGGGCATTGCTCTTTTGCTCGAGGTGAATCAGGGATTTCAGGATGCTTTCTTTCCCTCTGTACAGAGGGGAGATGGCCTTGAGCTCTTCATCGACACGCGGGACTTGAAAAGTGCTAAGGTGATTCACCGGTTTTGTCATCATTTTGTCTTTTTGCCCAAGCCATGTGATGAGGTAAGCGCGATTGAAGTGACTCGTTTTCGGGGAGAGGATACTCACGAATTATGCAAGTCAGATGATTTAACTTGCATGAGTGAATTTGGCAGGGACCGATATGTGATGCAGATATTTATCCCTGAGTATGCCTTGATGGGTTATGATCCCTCTCAGATTCAAAAGCTTGGTCTGGGCCTCCTCCTCCACCGAAAGGGGGACGAACCCCTCCACTATCTGGCTTCCACCACTGAATTTCATGTCCAACGGTTGCCCAGTCTCTGGCCCAGTTTTAAACTCCTTTGAAACTATCAGTTCGTCATTTATTATGAATAAAAATAATAAATGCAAATAAATGAATAAATCAGAAATTCTCCAGCTAATCTTTGATGTGAATGATTTAGAGTTGCTCTCTCGCAATTCCCCCGGATCTCTGCAATTGCGAAAGAAGGTCGAAGGGTTTTATCTCCGCTATCCTAAGTTAATCGAAGTTCGGGAGATCAATAGTGTCTGTGGTGTAGGAGGAGGGCCTAGGTGTGCGGGAGTTTTGCATCGGCTTCGCCACCGGCTGGCAAATGAGGTGGTGGTAGCGCAGTCTGTCGATCCAGCACTTGAGTTGAGGCTAGCATGTGCTGTGAAGGCTCAAGAGTGTACGCTTGGCGGATGTCGGGATACACTTCGTGTACGCATTCAAGAGGTTCAGGGGGCGATTATCGACTTTCTCTTTGACGAGCGAAATAAGGTGAGTTTACGCAAGTCTCTTGAATCGTTAATCCGTATCTTGTAAGCTCATCCCTTTAAGTGATTAGGAGAGAGTCAGTGGAATACTCAGATGACCATATGTGGCACACGGTGCTCGGGGAGAAATTCCGAGTGGGAATTAGTCAAGCGGGCGTTGAGCAGGCGGGCAAGATTGTGTTTATTGATTTGCCAGAGAAAGGGGCAAAGATTGAGAAGGGAGGAGAATTGGCCACCATTGAGTCTACAAAGGCGGCCGTTGATCTCTACTCACCTGTTGGTGGCACAGTGGTTGCTGTAAATACAAATGTGACGAGCAATCCCGACTTGCTTAACACGAAACCCGAGGGTGACGGGTGGCTTGTTGAGCTTGCCTCAGAGAACTGACTGAATGCTCACGGAGTTGCATCTCTTTTTGAGTGATTGTTCCATCCTCTTTCACTCGAATCTGTACTACAGTGTGTTGAGACATCTCGTAGGTGCTCACATGAGTGATTATACGTCCCTCTTGGTCAACAATTCCAAGCAGCTCCTTTTTCACAAGATCCCTTTGAATGGTATGGATAATGTTGCCCCCTGTAGTTCGAGTGAGAGTAAAAGGCTCAGTGTTGAGATGGCCTGTTTCCGCATTGAAACTTGTTAGATTAAATGGTGGTTGATGTATAGCTGATTGGCTATTGACATAGAGGCTTACCGACCCCATGAGACGATTGAGTCTTGGGCTGAATCGATCGGGGGATAGACTCACTTCAGTGCGGCGAAGAGCAGTATACAGGCCGGGCTGAATGGACTCAGCGAGATCTTCAAGTTGCTCTTGGTAGTGGGGAGAAAGGTTGCGGATTTCATCACTCAAAAGCCCATCTTTATCTAGCCCTAGCCCAACGATATAATCAGTCCCATCAGCGGACTCATTTTCGAAGCGAGTTTCCAGATCGGCTTTTGCGAGAAGGGCATCATAGAGTTCAAGGTAGTGTTCAGAATTAAAGCTTTCTAAGCATGGATAGAAGGTCAGGTCAACAGCACCGTCTGAGATTGCTAAGGCAAGGGTGCATTTTTCACGGAGGGTCAGTTGGCTCTGTTCAACATTTTCTTCGGCTTCAGGGAGCTTTGCAAGGATCTCATTGAGATTTGGGTAAAGATCTTCGGGAGCGACCTCCTCCTCATCAGGCCATAAGAACAAATCAAGGTTTGTTGCATGCTGAATCAATAATGACATAGTTTCCTCCATTTGGGCTAGATGAAGAATTATATCATCAATAAATGAATTACATCAATATAAAAATGTGTTGAATCTTTCCTTTGTATGAGCTAAGTCTTTTGAGGTCAATGGGATGGATTTTTTCTGGAAAACCTGCATTATTTCGTGGTAAATATCTGGAAATGGAGGTATTGTATAAACTTCCAAATTTGCCAAAAAGTTAAATGAAACCATCCGTCTTATTTCGCACAGATCGACGCTTCTTCTTTGGATTGATTCCAATTGGGATCTTGTTTTGCCTTGTCTTCTTCCGACACCAGATTATAGGACTGGGTATGGAGAGCTATCTCGGGTGGAAAGTGCCCGAAGCAAACGGATGGCGCATTCATTACGACCACTTAACAGTTGATCGGGAAGGGCTTCACTTTGATGGACTGCGTATGCGCGCCAATAAGAAGATGGTGCGGATGGAAGTGGAACGGGCCGATTTTGGATTTCGCTCATCCCTTTGCTTAACCAATGCCCAGATCGCACTCAATCGAAACTACTTTCCTAAAACATCAGCCCCTTGGGATGTGCAAGAGCTCGTCACTTCTCTATTTGCCAAGACCGATTTGGCCGTAGAGGGGGGGAAGCTCATGTTGGAAGGGGGAGAAGAGGGGCCTTTAGTTTCCTACTTTCACCTTCGCAAATCCAATGATAAGCGGAGCTTGGGCAATTTACATGTGGCGCTTGATCCCGATGACTTTGAGAGTCGCGGGTGTAAGATCAAACTCTTTGCATGGCCTCGCCAATTGATTGCTGAAGTGGAAATGAATCAATTTTCCATGCCCTTCCTCGACGCTTTGTCCGACTACTTCCTTACAGAGAGTCCGCCCGTCTGGAACTTGAAAGAGGGGGCAATCGATGGGAATATTTGGCTCTGCTTAGGGAAAGAAAACCAGGTAGAAAAAGCCAACGCCTTGATGCGCATTAACAATTTGGGGATTGAAAATCAGGAGATAGGATTTGCACTTGGGGGAGAGAGCATGCTCTTAGACCTTTCTTACCCAGATGATTTAAAGGCGCCGGCAGAAAAGCACGTCTTCAACCAGGCCTCATTTAAAGCGCAGATCGAAGGGGGACAGGCGGTTTTCCGCTCGCTTGAAACCGAAAAAGAAAATGTCATCTCCGATCTCAATGGAGAGATTCGCTGGGGATCGTTCAAAGATTCGGAAATTGCGCTGAAAGGATATCTCCATCATAGTGGCACTCAGTCTCCCCTTGTGATTAAAGGGAGTCCCAGCTTTTCAAAAGAAGATACACTCGATGTGGGCTTGCGCCTATTTTTGCGCCCCGATATGTCTGAGTCGACAAAGATGCACTTGAGCATTGGAATGGATAGTTGGGGGGAGCTATTTGTTAAAGGGACGTTTGAAGCGCTTCACGCCCAGCAGCTCTCGCTTGTTCAGGAAATCATCGGACGGCGCTACCCCGCTATTTTAGATGTGGGGGTGGAAGAGGGGTGTGTCACCTGCGCGCTCAAAGGGCAGTTTCACGGGAAGCGGTTAAAGCGGTTGAGCCTTAACGTGGCCGATGGACAAGGGATGAAAGTGCGCTCTAAAGAGTTTGCGGGTTCATTTGGCACCATCAGCGGCGATGTCAATTTGGAGTTTGGGGGAAATCGCCCCCGCCGGATTGGGGATTGGAAGCTGGTGATGAGTGATGGGAACTTCGAGCTTGAGCAGGGCGGCGAGTGGATCACAGCAAAAGAGGTTAACCTCGATATGGGGGTGACGCAAAGGACGTTCCTCCCGTCAAAATTTACTGGCCAGATCAATGGAATCGATGCGCGACTTGAGTGTCGCGGCGCACTCGATGAGGCGGAAATTGAGTGTGAGGTGGCAGGCGACCTTCCCACTCTCTTTCGCCAAATGAAATTGCCCGTCAGGGGACATCTCGAGTCTTTGGACGCCAATATTTGTTGTTTGATCAAGCGGGATCACACCCGTTCGATTGTTGAGGGAAAGTTGAGCCTCGGCGATCGCCTCGGAGGTGGGGGAGTGGCACACTTTGACTGCATCCTCCCGCAAAGCCTCCTCGAGAGTGAATCGGTTGAGTGGATCGAAGTGCTGCAAGGAGTGAGTGACGGACACCTCTCCTCCCACCAGTTTCACCTAGAGACACTGAATCGCCTCCTAGCGCTCGACTTGAGCGAGATCTATTCAGATGGACAAGTGGAATGGAATGGCGAGTTTGATGGCCAGCAATTCCAAGCGAGCTTCTTTCCCCATGAGATGCGGATCGAGACTCCCATCTTACAACTCTCGCTGGGTGAGGGGAGTGGGGGAAGGCTCACCTACGATCCTCAAACGGGGCATTATGAAGTACAAGGGGATTTGAGAGGGTGTGACTACTTTGAGAAGAATACAAAGCTTGCCTTTTCACAAGCCGATGGCAAAATGAACATCACCCCCAATCACTTTATGGTGGGGGCGATACAAACAGAAGTGGATGGAATTCGCCTTTTGGGCGAGCTCGCGATTGATGATTTCAAGAGCCCAGAGCTGCATATCAACGTGCACTCGGTTGAAGGGAGTGTGAGTCAGCTCAATCTACTCCTCAACCAGTTTGACCACCTGAAGAGTTTGAAGGTGCCCTTCAATGGGAAAGTGGTGGGGAAAGAAAAGAGCTTTGTCCTCGACTGGCACATTCCGGTAGAAAACACTCCATACTGCTTTGCTGATTTGAATGTCGAGCATGTCACTCTTCCCTTTAGTGAAAAGCAACAAATCCAAGATCTCAGTTTCCGGATGAAATACGACTCGGCACTGGAGACGGTGCGAGTGACCGAGCTGCAAGGGGAGGTCGACGACTTTGCCCTGCGCGCGCGCGAGTTGAACTTTTACTTTGCTCAAACACCCTATCTCTCGTTCGACCTTCGCCTTGAAGATGAGCTAACAGATGTTGCACGCCTTGCTGGCACCTGCCAGTTTGGGGATGAAGGGGTGATCGTGCAGACAGACTCTCAAGTGAGCCACATCTTCAACAACCAGCTCGTCATCACAGAAGCTCAAGTGAATAAAGAAGGAGAGTTGCAACATTGCATTGCAGAGTATGACTTGGATTTGGGAGATTGGCGACAACTCTTATCCCACTATAACCGCGCAACGGGAAAAGAGATCTCCTTGCCAATCGATGAGTTGTCTGGCAAGAGTTGGATCCGCCTTGTCTACGATGGACCCAACCAGATTGATGCCACCTTGCAATCAGATCTCATCTCAGTGAACAAAAATGAGTTTCTGGGCGCCTACTTTGATCTGGCCAAACGGGGGAGTCACATTTGTTTGGACCGGGGAAAGTTTGGAGGGTGGATTGTCCAGCTCGATGGGGAAATGGAAGATGAGTGGATTTGCAATATCAGCCATCTAGCCCTTTCCAACGAGCAAAACTACGTCCACTTTAAAGAGGGAAAGGTACACTTAGCTGAAAAACGGGGCCACCTACCAATCGATTGGATGAAAGTGGATGGATCCCTTTGGGAAGGCAAGGGAATCGACTTTATCGAGAGCCTCCACTTTAAAGGAAGTGCCGCCTTTGATCTGACAAAGCCGCGAGTCGACTTGCGTCTTGATATGCAGCCTGTTGAACTCGATCCAGTCAACCTCGTTGTGGGGACAAGTAAGGAAATAGCCATCTCCTACGCCTTTGATCACCTCCTCTCATTTGGGGAAGGAACTCTTTATTTCTCATCGGGCAGGGAAGAAGATCCGCTCGCCTTCTTACAACTCTCCGGGGGAAGGGTGGCAACCGATCAAAGAGATATTGTGGTGGAAAACATTGGATGGAGCTACCATCCCAAAATTTTCGACCTCCCCATATTCGAGTCAAATAATCCAACCCTTGCGGCAGTGAAAAAAATGAAGCCGATGAAGAAAGGGGAGTGGACCCATCTCCACTCGAAGTTCAAGTACAAAGACCAAGTGTGGAAAGTGCGCACCTCATTTGAAGATGGAATCTACACCTTGTATGGAAATGAACTTGACCTCTCCCGACTCTCCTTCTTCCACTCCAAAGACCTACTCAAGTTGCGCGGCGGACTCACCCTCCTCGATAAGGAGTATGACCTTCTCTGTCAATATGACCTAGCTGCCACGGGTGAAATTGTCGCCAAATTAGACGACCCCGAGTTAGGCGTGCCCGCCCTCTATTTCGAGGGGGGATATCGGGGAGATGGAAACCTGATGGTTGATCGTTTAGAGGGCAACTTCTTGGGCGCAGAGTATGCGTTTATTCCCAAATTCCAAATGCAAGATGCCCATGAGGCACTTCTATTTGGAGAAGTGCATCTCGATATTTCCAAACTCACACCCCTCATGGGCGAAGATTTGCGCCTCTTTGTCGAAAAGACCAAGTTGAAAAAAGGGTACACCCTCTCAGGCGAACTCCTTCTCAATAAAAACGACCTCAGCCGCTCCTTTTTCGATGGAAGACTCAAAGGAAAAGATGTTGAAATGTTTGGCTTCCGCCTAAAAACCCTCATGTCAAATATCCACATCGACAAAGAGTGTACAGACATTAACCACCTCATGATCTCCGACCCAGGACTGGACGCAGAAGTGAACAAGCTCTTTGTCAAACAAACTCATGATGGCCATACAGAAATCACCCTTCCCAAACTCAAAATCATCGACCTGCGCCCCAGCATGCTGCGCAAAGGGCAAAAGACCCCCGTTCGGATGGATCCATTTGTCATTCGCCATCTCGAATTTCACGATATCCACGGCTACTTTGACAACCCCAATACCCTTGTTGGGCGGGGATCTCTCCACTTTGAAAACTCATTTAAGCGGGACCTCACCTACCTCGATATCCCCAAAGAAATCATCAGCAGCCTCGGCCTAGATCTCAAACTACTCGTTCCCGTTGTGGGAGAGCTCGACTACGAACTCAAAGATGGCAAAGTCTACTTTAGAAAGCTGCGCAACAGCTATAGCGATGGGAAGCGTTCATCCTTCTACCTCTCAACGCGTGTTCCGTCTTATGTCGATCTCGATGGGAACATCGATATGAATGTGAAGATGAAGCAAAACGTCCTCCTCAAGCTCACCCAATTCTTTGTCCTCTCCGTCGAAGGGACACTTGATGACCCGAGCTTTAGCCTGAAATAGCCCCCATGCTCTCAACCCTTAAAGATCTCATCTTTCCCCGCTCATGCCAAATTTGTCAGCGGCGCATTTCTCAAGCCCAAGGATGGATCTGCCACCCCTGCTACCAATCGCTCACCCTCCTCACACATCACAAGAGATGCCATCGCTGCTTCTTCCCACAATACATCCCCAAAGTGACCCACTGCACCCACTGTGTACTCACACCCGATATCCCCCTTCGTCAAATTGCCTGCTTTGTCAATGAAATCGAGCCCGCCCGTTGGAAAAGAGCACTCCATACCGCATACCGACCCGAGCTCATGCGGCTCACAGCCTCCCTCCTCCTCATCCAAGCGACCAAATACCTTCCCCAAACCCCCACACAAATCACATACGCCCCGAGAAAGTCACCACCCGCCCTCATGCAAGCCCTCTCAGACCATTTCTCACGTCTCTATGGCATACCGAACATCCCACCGAAGAAAATCGCTTCTAGGCCAAATGAGCGCATACTCATCCTCACCGATCACATCGATCGACCAGATCAACACAATATGTTTATAAACACGCACACGCCCCACCCCGCATCGGAGCATTATGTGCTCGGATTTACCATTGAAGAATAATCGCCCTTTACGCCTCTAGATTCTGCTTAGTCATCTGAATCTGGCGACGCAATAAATCGTCATCCTTCATCTGCGTGCGAATCTTATTCCATGAATGGAGTAGAGTAGAGTGGGTCTTCCCACCAAAAGAGGAGGCGAGCTTCACCAGCGACTCATTAATGAGCTCCTTGGCTAGATACATCGCCACCTGGCGGGGGAACGCAATCTCTTTAGATCGGGAATTACCCCGCAAATCACTGACCCGCACATTGAACATCGACGCCACACTCTTCAAGATCCCCTCCACCGTAATCCGCTTTTGCGGCACAAATTGGAACATCTCACTTAGCGTCTTCTCGGCCACATCTTCAGTCACCTCGAGATTCATCAGCCCCGCATACGCGCTCAGCCGGTTAATCGCCCCCTCCAACTGCCGCACATTGTTAAAGATGTGCTCCGCAATAAAGAAAGCGACACTATTGGTCAGCTTCAGCCCCTTACTCTCAGCCTTGTGCTGCAAGATCGCCACACGCGTTTCCAAATCAGGCACGCCCATCTTCGCAACCAATCCCCACTCCATGCGAGCAATCAGCCTCTCCGACAACTTCAACTGTCCCGGCGGCTTATCACTTGTAATCACAATTTGCTTATTCTGATTAATGAGCGTCTCAAACATGTGGCAAAATTCATCCTCAAAGTTCATCCGACTTTGCAAAAACTGAATATCATCCACCAACAACACATCCAAATTGCGGAAATAGCGCTTTAACTTATCAATCGACTTATTGCGTAAACTGTCGACCAACTCATTGATGAAACTCTCCGTCGTAATGCACTGCACCCGCAAATTCTTATGATGTTCCTGCGCATAGTGACCAATCGAGTGGAGTAAGTGAGTCTTACCCAGCCCTACACCCCCATGAATAAAGAGGGGATTGTAAGACTTACCCGGACGGGACGCCACACCAAGCGCAGCACTCTTCACAAACTGATTCGAAGGCCCCTCAATAAACGTGTTAAACGTATAGGTCGTGTTTAACTTCATCGCGCGCCGCTGATCATCCTGACTCAAACTGGGCGTCGGAGCAACAGCAGGAGTCTCCACCTTCTTCTCCCGCTTCACCTCCTCAACAACAAAGCGAATGAGGGGATTCCCACCCTCATCACACGGAAAAAACGTCGCCAATTCCTTCTTATAGTTATCCGAAATATACTCACGGACAAAGATGTTCGGCACACTCAACAAAAGCTCATCTTCAGTCGCTTTTAAAACGCCAATGGGAGAAAACCAGTTTTGGAATTCAGCCGCAGAGATGTGGTCTTGAATAAAGTCTAGGAATTGAGTCCAAGCTTCTTCTAAAGTGAGTGTGGGCATTAGGGGAATCCTTTTGTTCGAATCGTTTGCAAATCATGCAAGAGGCGAAAACTTTTGAACACTCTTTCCACAGAAAGATGTGTTTTGGCTTCTTACCCACACACTCTAACAGCAAAAACCCCTTTTCCAAAAGCATTTTTTCCGAAACTTTTTAGGCCCTTGACAGACACCATTTCCCAAAGTTATGAACAGAAAATCAACAACTTTTGAACAGAAAAAATTCCCCCTTTCCCCACAATTTTCCATCAAAAATCCAAAGATCCGCTCACAATCTCAATCAACCCACTTGCCCTCACAATATGATACCTGATCAATGACAAGATTCCATCATCATCCCAATCAACATCTGTGAGCTGCGGATCACAAAAAGGACCGCACATCTGCTTACACGCCGTACTACCCGGTTGAGCACATTTTGCCCGACAGCTAGTGCAATAGGGACTCGTATCAAATCGACTAAAATAAGGCTCCCATGTTTGCATAAGTCCATTTGGGATCACCACCAGATTTTCTGAAGATCCATAACCCTCAACAAAGCTGCACGGCACGCTCTTATAAGGAGGGAGTCGTCCCTCCTATTTGGGGTAAAGGTAGTTGGTTTCAGGATATGGATTACGTATCATATTTTCTCCAATTGAGTAGAGTTAATTCGTTGAATTCTTCTAACTGATTCATCAGCACACATTATCACAATAGCCCGGTTTACACACACCGGAAGGTGCATTACTAGAGCGTGGGTCGCAATATGCTTCTACGTCAGATTGGCACTCTATGCATAAAGGTTTTTGTAAAAGTTGTTCAGTCAATCCCACCATAGGATGAGCCGATGAGAGGGCCGATAGAGCTCGATCCGCCATCTCTAGATAGTGCATTGCCATTTTCACATGATATGTATGTGAAGAATGGGCTCTATCTAAAACTACTTGGTCATGGCCATTCGGGTGGGAGTATCGAGCATTACACCACTTCTGGCACCAAGCTCCTCGTCCTTTGCACAGACGACCCATACACTGAGCGTGTGATGGGTTTGAATAGAGGCCCTCATCATAAACTTCGAAGGGTCCCTTCCACTCCAGGGAAGGATAGGTGCTGCCTGCTGCAACGGTATATGGATACTGTCTCATATTTTCTCCTAATCAGTTATTTTTTGCGGCAAATAGCAGCAATATTCTCATCTCTAATTATACAAAGATCTGAATTAGGAGATGAGGAGGCCCCAAACATATGGTGATCATAAGCATTATGGCCTACAACTAAAAGCCAGAAGCCTAGCAAACCGATCTACACCAGTTATAATCACGGTATGAAGGCAGTCTTTGGCCAGGTTTTCCGTTGCACCTTTGGGCATATTCATTTTCACAACGTCGGCAAGAATTCTCTGGTCGATTTGATCCAAGAATTCCATCCCCAGGGAGAACAACTATCAAACTCGCTAGCATACGATCAGCCATCACTAGATGGTGCATTGCCATTTTCACATGATGTATAGATGAAAAATTGGCGCTATTTACAGCTCCTTGTTCATGGCCATTCGAGTGGGTGCATATATCATTGCACCACTCCTCGCACCCAGTTCCTCTCCCTCCACAGTTAGCCCTACACAGAGCGCATGCTAGCTTCGTATAGAGGCCCTCCTCATAATCGTCGAAGGGTCCCTTCCGCTCCACTGAAGGGTAGAAGTTGCTTGCTGTAACGGTATACGGATAATGATTCATACTTTCTCCAATTGAGTAGAGTCAACTCATAGCTTTTTTCTAACTGTTTCCACCGCACTGCTTCTCACAATAGCCCGGCTGACACTCGGCGAAAGGTGAACGACTAGAGATTGAGTGGCAATAGTAATTACGCTGCACTTTGCAATCTACTTCGCATATATCATTTTGTGTAGGTGATGGATCCAATCCCCCGTTAGGACAAACGTATTCGAGGGTTGATAGAGCTTTGTAAGCTTGCCTTAGATAGTAAGCTGCCTCGTGCAGTTGAGTCGCTACTGCTAGCCCGTGTGCGTAGTTAGGGTGTGGCATATTCTCTCCTATTTAGTTGATTTTTGCGGCAAATAGCAGTCATTTTCCTTATCTCTATTATATAGAGATCTGAAATAGGAGATTTAGCGGGAGTAGGAGATGAGGAGGGCTTCGGCCTCGGAGGCGATTTCCCCATCGGGATCGTGGATGAGTTGGCCCGCTTGCATTGTGGCCTGGCGGGAATAACCAAGTTGGAAGAGCGCTTTGACCCGATTGAGCTTAGTGGGCGCATGGTCGGGATCGATGTGGAGCGCCTTTTCGAGTAGGTCGAGCGCCTCTAAGTTGTTGCCCAGCTGGAGCTCAATTGCTCCAAGCGTTTGGTGATCGTATGCATTGGTGTCCGATAGGACCACAAGTGCCTTGAAGAGCTTTTTGGCCACCTCATATTGGCCCTGGCGCAGGTAGGCATAGCCAATGAATCGGAGATCACCCACCTGGTCATCCGATAATGAAAGCACCTCTTTCCAATTCACATCGCTCAAAAGCTTATCCTTTGCTATAGCGGGATCGTTCCATATTGGCAAGGTCGAGCATGTCGGACAAATCGCCCAACGTATCGAGCGCATCGCGCCAAATACCCGCCTGCTTGTGCACCTTATCCAACTGCTTTTCTCTCATCCAATCGGGCGTGCCAGCGGGGAAAGTGACTGAGCCTTGCGCCTCTTGGGTATCTTCAATCCGCTGCATCAAGATATCCATCTTGTCCATTCCACCAATGCCTCGAGCAAGGCAATGGCTGAACAAACCCCGATTCTGGTCATCCCAGTTTACCGGTTTTGTGATTTTCGACCAAAGTAAATGTGAGCGTTCAAGCTCAAAAAGGCGTACCGATTCAGAATAAAACGGCTTAGTATTGTCCTTCTGAGCCCCTTTTGCCACCGAGCCAGCACTCCCCACAGACGGATCATACTGCCGAATGCGCTCCTCATACTCCCTCGAGGGACCAACCCCATAATTATCATACGTAATAGATCCAGACATACCCCACTCAATACCCCTCCCACCAAAATCATGCAAGCACAAAAACCCCACCCCAACAAAAAGGGGGAATAGGTCACCCCATTCCCCCCACTCCATTATGCGTAACCGTTGATGTGATAGAGGGCTCTCACAGTATCCAAATGACGTTTAGCTGCATCTATATGAAACTGTATCTCTCGGATGGTTTCTACTGTGACTCTATCTGGGTATCCATTGCGTACATGGAGGCCACGGAAAAGAGGACACGGATCTCTTAAATCCTCCCTACGATAAACAGGGTGGCCTGAAAATGGAACATTATAATTCATAATATTACTCCTTTATTTTTATTTATAAAAGTGTCCCCAAATAGGGACGGGGGACTTGCCGAACAATTCAGCAAATTCCCAATTAATAGACTCCAGGTAGATCTGCATACCCTTCGAAATCGACATTTCTTTCATATGGCCCTTGCGCAGCAGCAACTCGGTCAAGAATCTCTTGGATTGCGTTTAGGTGTGCTTGTAAAGCTGCGAGGTGATACTCAACAGTGTGAGTAACAAGGTCAGGGTTGCGAGAGAATGTTTTATCCAGGGATTCTACCCCTCTTCTTGCTGTGCCAACGTTATACATACGATTAACTCCTTTGTTTTTAGGGTTTTTGTTTCTTTTGTCCTGGTTTTATTATAGACGATGGAGAATTTGCGGTTTTGGGCAGTGATTCCCACTCATTCCCACCGGGGATTTTTTCGGGGATTATCTTGTTTAAAATGAGGTGGTTAGGTGGAGGAATGATTATGGGTATTGGGTGGGAAAACAACTTTTTATTTGCGAGATTTGGGGTTAATTGCTAGTATGTGGGAATAAGTGGGAAATTGTATGAGCGAAACTTTTTTCAGTGGATCTTTTTCAGCCAAGTTAGACGAGAAGAATCGTTTTGTTCTTCCGCAAAACTTGCGTTACGGTCTTGTTGAAGATGGCAAGCTCGAGTTCACCATTGCCCTTTCAATGGGCGGGTGCCTTGCGATTTATCGCAAGAGCGACATCGATGCAATCGTGAAGCGATTTAAAGAAAAACAACATATTGCCAAATATCAAAAGTTTTTCACTCTCTTTTTCTCCACACTCGTTCATACCACATGCGACAAAGTGGGCCGGATCACCCTTCCCACCGTGTTGAAGAACGGGGTAAAGATTAAGACCGACATGATCATTGCAGGCGCGATGAACAAAATTGAACTATGGCCGAAAGAAGTTTATGAGAAAGATCTTCAAGATTTCCTCTCTGGTGAAGAGAGTGGTGGAGATTTCTCACAAATGATGGAAGAAGCATTTGGGCTACTTGGAAACGACAAAGAACAAAGCGAAGTAAAGGACGACACACACATTGAAAGAGCAATCGAGCGAGTACAGGGACAACCAGCAACCCTATGACGATAAACACCTATCGGTCATGAAAGAGGAATTCCTCGAATATTTTGAGGAGAAAGAGATAAAAGTATTTTTCGATGGGACCCTCGGGGCAGGGGGGCACGCTGAAGCACTTCTTCAGGCCCATCCAGAAATAGAAATGTACATTGGGTGTGATCAAGATCCCCAAGCAATTGAGTTGGCAAGCAAGAGGCTTGCCCCCTTTAAAGAGAAACTTAAGATCGTCAGAGGAAATTTTGAAAACCTCGATCAGTTTCTCAACGACCTCGGGGTAGAAGAGGTCGACGGTTTTTTTTTGACTTAGGAGTGTCATCTATGCAGTTCGATCAAGCAGAGAGGGGCTTTAGTTTTGCTAAAGATGGACCATTAGATATGCGAATGGATCCAACAGAGGACTTGACAGCTGAAGCAGTGGTTAACAACTGTTCAGAAGAGGAGCTCGGCCGAATTTTCCGCGAGCTTGGCGAAGAGCGCTTTTGGAAAAAAGGGGCCCGCGCCATCATTGAAGCACGTCGTGAAAAGCAAATCAAAACCACCCGACAACTCGCCTCCATCATTGAAAATGAATTCCCCAATCGAGGGAAAATTCATCCCGCAACTAGAATTTTTCAAGGTTTGCGCATTTGCGTCAATAAAGAGCTCGATGTGATCGAGAAGACAATTAAAAAGGCACTCGACAGACTCGCTCCAGGGGGGCGGATTGGAGTCATCTCCTTCCACAGCCTAGAGGATCGAATCGTCAAGCACGTCTTTAAGTCAGCCGCTAAGCCCACACGCAATATGCGCGGGCAGGTGATGAATATTGCCAAAGTCAAAGAGCTGACCAAAAAGCCTTTGATCCCATCACAAAAAGAGCTCAGAAATAACCGCCGCTCGCGCAGCGCAAAACTTCGATTTGTAGAAAAACTATAGGAATAAAAAGTAGATGAAAAGTCGCACGCCTATCCAAATTGCCATTTGCTTTGCAGTTTGCACGACTTTTTTGTACAACTACCTCTCCTATCAAAATCAGCTCACCCAACTCCGCATGGAAATTCCCGCCCTCGCCCAAACACTCAAAGGGATTGAGGAAGAAAACCTCCGTTTGAAATACGAAATTGAGCGATTTGAAAACCCGTGGCATCTCATGGATCTGGCCAAACACTCCGAGTTTAGCCACCTCCGCCACCCACTACTCGAAGAGATTGTGGTGATCGAACACCACGCCATGCCACAACAAAACCCCTTTACCCATACTGACGATGTCCAGCTGACTAACCAAACACCTGAAAAGAAAGACGAGAAGGGACGTTTTTGGCTATTTCCCTCTATGCCAATTGGTGCCCGCTCCAAATAATAGGAAGACCCTATGGGGCAAACAAATGCGCCAAATCACAAACGACTTATATTCGTTGCGCTCTTTATATTCTTCAACTTTGCCACACTCATCCTCCAATTTTATAAAGTCCAAATCATAGAAGGGGAGAAGTGGACCAAAATCGCCCGCTCCCAACATGAAAAGCTCGTGCGCGAGCCCTCCATGCGCGGAAAGTTCTACTCCAATACCTCCATTAAAGAAGGGCACATTGAAAAGCCCCAATCATTTGTCACCGATATCCCCCGCTACCACCTCTTCATCGACCCCCAAGTGATTCCCAAAAGCTGCCGCAAAGAAATGCGCGCTAAACTCAGCTCCATCCTCGACTGCTCCAAAGACGAAGAGGTCAAAATGGCCTCCCACTTTGAAAAGCAATCCCGTTCACGCCGCCTCTGGATGTGGCTTGAGCGGGATAAAAAACACGACATCGAACAATGGTGGCGCCTCTTTGCAAGGCAAAACAAAATCCCCCAAAATGGCGTCTTCTTTGTCAAAGACTACCGACGCTCATACCCCTTTGGAAAACTCCTCGGCCAAGTGCTTCACACCATTCGGGACGACCGAGACATCCTGACAGGCCATTGGATTCCCACCGGTGGCATCGAAATGCAGTTTGATGAATACCTTCGCGGAAAAGATGGAAAAAAAATCATCGAACGCTCACCCAAACAGCCCCTTGAAACCGACCGGATCATCGAGCAGCCCATCGATGGGGCAGACGTTTACCTCACCATCAACCACTACCTCCAAGCCATCTGTGAAGAAGAGCTCGAAAAAGGGATCCATAAAGTGGGGGCCAAGTCAGGCTGGGCAGTGGTCATGGACCCCAAGACAGGGGAGATCCTAGCCCTTGGACAATATCCTTTCTTCGACCCATCCGATTACCGAGCCTACTATAACCACCCCGATCAAATCGAAGAGACCAAAATTAAAGCGATCACCAATGTCTTTGAGCCCGGCTCTACAGCAAAAGCGATCTCCATTGCCATTGCACTCCTTGCAAATGAAGAGCTCCGTGAAAGGGGAGAGAAGATCCTCTTCAGCCCAAACGAAATGATCCGCTGTGATGATAACGTCTTCCCCGGCCGCTCCAAACCCATCAAAGATGTGCGCACCCACCGCTACCTCAATATGCACATGGCCATTCAAAAATCCTCCAACGTCTATGTCGCTCGCATCATCGAGCGCGTGGTCAATCGGATGGGGGTTGAGTGGTATCGGGATAAGCTTGAAAACACCTTTGGCTTGGGCAAACTTACCGGGATCGAACTCCCAGGAGAGACTCCAGGGCTCATTCCGCGGCCGGGCAAAACCCATCCCAATGGACATCTCGAGTGGTCGACACCCACCCCATTTTCCCTTGCCATGGGATACAACCTCCTCACCAATAGCGTCCAAATGTTGCGCGCTTTTGCCATCTTTGCCAATGGAGGTTACCTCGTTCAGCCCACCATTCTCAGAAAAATCGAAAGCGCTCCCGTTACCTACTTCGAAAATAACCAAAGAGAATTTCAGCAAGTACTCCCCACCAAAATCGCGCATGAAGTGACAGATGCCCTAAAATTTGTCACTAAGCCAGGTGGTGCCGCACCTGCAGCCGATGTATTTGGTTTTACAGAGGCGGGAAAAAGTGGAACGAGTGAGAAGATCGTCAATCACGCCTACTCGACCAAAACCCACTTCACCAGCTTTATCGGCTTTGTCCCAGCAGAAGAGGCCCGTCTTGTGATTATCGTCTGCGTTGATGAGCCAAAATCCAAATATATACCCGGCTTAGGCACCACACACTACGGCGGGAAAAGCGCAGGCCCCATCTTTCGCGAAGTGGCCCGCCGCTCCCTCCAATACCTCGGCGTGACACCCGACGACCCCTACGGATTTGGAAAAGGGGATCCCCGATCTGATATGACCCAGGCCGACTGGATGAATGAAGTGGCCAAACTCCAAGAACAATACGAAGCATGGAACCAATAATATGAAGCTAAAAACCCTACTCAAAGAGATTCCAGCAGACCACCTTCAAGTGAAGGGGAGCAAAGAAATAGAGATTACCGGCATCACCTCCAACTCCAAACTCGCCGGCCCGAAAAATCTATTCATCGCCTGCAAGGGGCGCTCACAAGATGGTAACCAATATATCGATGACGCCCTTCAAGCCGGATGCAATGCGATCGTAACCGATATCTACAACCCCTTCCTGACAACCATCACCCAAATCATCCACCCCAATCCAAGAGAAATTGAAGCAGAGCTGGCCAAAAAATTCTTCGGCGCACCTGATGAAAAACTCTTCATTTGTGGCGTAACCGGCACCAATGGGAAGACAACCACATCCTACCTCATCCATCATCTCCTCAATCAGCTTGGGAAAGCGTCAGGACTCATTAGCACCATCGACACCATCATCGGACCCCACCTCTATAAAAGTACCCTGACAACACCCGATGTGATCACCAATTATAAACTGCTCAAAGAAATGTGTGCCCTCGGTCTAACAAGCGCCGTCCTCGAAACCTCCTCACACGCCCTTGATCAAAACCGCGTCGACACCATTGACTTTGATTGTGCCGTCTTTACCAACCTCTCCCATGAACATCTCGACTACCACAAAACCATGGAAGACTACTTCCAAGCCAAACTCACCCTCTTTACCAAAATTGATCAGCCCGGAAAAATCGCCATTATCAATATCGACGACCCATATGGAAAAAGAATTCAACAAACCCTCTCGCAAGCAGCACTCATTACATACGGAATCGATAACCCTGCGGATCTGAGGGCAACCCATATACAACTCAATAACGAACAGATCGAATGCACCCTCAGCTATAAAAATCAAACGGCTAAGCTCACCTCCAAATTAGTGGGTACCTATAATATCTATAATCTCCTCGCCGCCGCCGCTCTCGGATTGAGCCAAAACTATAGCCTCGAACAAGTTGTACAAGGGCTAAAAAACTTCCAAGGTGTTTCTGGGCGCTTAGAGAAAGTTTCAGGAGAGAGTGATGTGAATGTCTACGTTGACTTTGCACACACTCCAGACGCGCTTAAAAACGCTTTAAATGCACTGCGAGAAATCGCTTCTAAGCGTCTATTTGTTGTTTTTGGATGTGGTGGCAACCGAGATAAAGAAAAGCGCTCAGAAATGGCAAAAGTTTCTGAAGCCTTGTCAGACAAGGCCTTTATCACATCAGACAACCCAAGAACCGAGTCGCCAAATAGCATCATCGAAACAATCGTTTCCGGATTCACTCCACAAGCCAACTATCATATTGAACCTCAAAGAGAAGAGGCGATCAGGCAAGCAATCCAAGAAGCCGAGCCAGGCGACACAATCCTAATCGCCGGTAAAGGGCATGAAACCACCCAAATAGAAGCGATGGGAGCTCGTGAATTTTCCGATCAAAACATTGCCCGCGCCCATCTCACAAACCTCTTTGATTTAATGAACTAACTCGTCTATAGTAAGTATTTTACGATAAGTGGAGAGAAACCTTGATCGCTAAAGCCGTCCTCATCACCCTACTCGCACTCACCCCAGTCAGCACCTACGCAGCCACACCCAAGCAATCACCCCGCACAACCCAACAAAAAGCGCAGAAAAAACCGGTCAAGAAGCAAGTGGCTAAGGCTAAGCCCACAGCGAAAAAAGGGCCCAGTCAAGCAGCAGTCCTCAACCAAAAAACCATCGTCCTCGACCCCGGTCATGGCGCATTTGATATGGGCTCACAGCATGACAAGTGTGTCGAAAAAGATATGAACCTCAAGACAGCCTTCATCGTCAAGAAGTACCTCGCCCTCAAAGGGTACCGAGTCATCCTCACCCGCTCGCGCGACGAATTTGTCCCCCTAGAAAAGCGAGCTCAAATCGCCAACAATTGCAACTGCCACCTCTTCGTCAGCCTCCACTATAACGCCGCCAAAGCCGAACAAGCCCACGGCATCGAAGTCTACTACTACAAATCGACCAACGAAGAGCGCCTCAACAAGTCCAAAAAGTTTGCCGACAAAGTGCTCAAATCCATGATCGCCGCTACCAATGCGCGTTCCCGCGGCATTAAAACCGGCAACTTCTGCGTCATCCGCGAAACCAATATGCCCGCCATCCTAGTTGAGGGGGGATTCATTACAAATCCCAATGAATCTAAACAACTTCTCGAAGAAAAATACATCGAAAAAATTGGTCGTTCCATCGCAAACGGCATCGATCAATACCTCCGCTCCTAGCGCCCATCCATCAATACCTCCCATAAAATTCACCCAAAAATACCCCTCATTCCAACCTCTTCACCCTCAAAAACTTTGAAAAATTCCTTGCACATCTATTCTAAAAATTTTATTTTGGGGGTACATAGCAATTTTTATCGCTATGCCTGCGTGCATATGCGAAATTAACCGGCGCACCATTACCCAAGGTTGACGATGGCAAACATACTCCCAAACCTAACAAGACCAAAGTTCACACTCTCACTCCTCACGGCACTCATACTGAGCCCCGCCATCTTCTCCGCTGACGCTAACGTAACCAATTCTAACGGAGATGCAACAGGTGCTGGAACGTTCCGTACAGGAATTGGTCAAATGGCTAACACCAACACTTTGACACTTGCCTTTGGAAATGGAACGATGACCTTTACAACATCTGATCCTACTGGTCCATCACCAGGTGGTACGATTGCCTATACCATTGACTTTGTCAACTCAACACCAACATTGACTGGACAGACGATTGTTCTTATTGGCGATGCGAATACAGCGAACATCAGCATTAACCAAGATTCTGGAACTGGGACTATTAACTCAGCACTTGGAGGATTCGGCGGATCGACAGTAAACATTAACAAAACAGGTAGTGGTTCTCAGACTTGGGGTGGAACTAATACCTACAGTGGAACGACGACGGTTACTGCGGGTGTGCTTACCGCAAACAGTGCAGGAGCAATTCCAAGTGGATCAGCAGTTACAGTTGAAAATACTGGAACCCTTACATTGGCAACGGCGAACCAAACTATTGGGTCACTAGCAAGTGGTGGATCTGGTGCTATCGTCAATCTCGGGGGGCTCCAGTTGACCACTGGGGGTGACGGTACATCCACTGCGTTTGCAGGAACATTTAACAACGCAAGTTCTACCATTGTAAAAGATGGTGCTGGTACGTTTACCATAACTGGTGCGACAATCAACAATACGCCAACTTATACAAACTCAGCTGGTACTTCTGTCATGGATTCAGCAGCGGCATTTACGCAAATTAATTACACAGGCGGAACAGTCAATTTTGGTGCAACAGGGACAGTGACCGCGACTATGTCAGGTGCAGGTGCTGCTGGAGTAACTGCTGGAACAACAACGATCAACACGGCTCAAGGAAGTTATACGGGAACGATTACGCTCTCAGGTACAGGTGATCTCACATTGTCAGGAGCCAATGGTGCATTGGAGAATGCGACGATTGCAGTCGGAGGTAGAACACTCACTTTAACGCCAGGCACAAACAAGAGCTATGGCAGTACAATTTCAGGGGCCGGAAACATTGTATCATCTGCAAATACTGTGACACTTGGTGGAACTATTTCAGGATTTACTGGAACATTTGCGCCAACAGGTGGAACATTGACATTGTCAAATGCTCCAGGTGCTACATCTGAAATCAATACAGCTGGAAATACCCCAACGATCAACATTGATACATCCTCAACATTTGCGCGCATTCAGGGTACAGCAGATGCCACCATTGATATAGCAGGTGTCACTCTAACGATTAATGACTCGAACAACACAACACTGGGAGCTAATATTGCTGGTGCAGGTGGTGCGTTGACAAAGACGGGTACAGGGACTCTGACACTCCAGCCTGCCGCAACTGCAAACAGCTTCACTGGAGCAACTACGATTTCGGCAGGTGGGTTGACTGCTGATGGAACAAATGCGGCAGCTCTTTCAAGCAGTACGGCTGTAACTGTAGGTGGATCTGGAACATTCACCCTGGCAGCAGCTAACCTAACCATTGGATCGATTGCTGGTTCTGGTACGATTGCTCTGGGTGGTCAAACTTTGACTGCTGGAGGAGATGACAGTAGCACAGCCTTTTCAGGAACAATTGGAGGGGCTAGCTCTGGGCTAACAAAAGCAGGTACTGGTACTTTGACATTGACAGGTGCAACAATTAATAACACACCTACCTTTACTAGTTCCTCAGCTGGAACAACAGTAATGGATTCAGCAGCGGCATTTACACAAATCAACTATACAGCAGGTACTGTAAACTTTGGTGCGACAGGAACAGTGACTGCAACTATGTCAGGTGCAGGAGCTGCTGGTGTGACGGCTGGTACCACTACTATCAACACGGCGCAGGGGAGCTATACAGGAACCATTACACTATCTGGGACTGGTGATCTTACCCTTAGTGGAGCCAATGGTGCATTGGAGAATGCGACGATTGCAGTCGGAGGCAGAACACTCACTTTAACACCAGGCACAAACAAGAGCTATGGCAGTACAATTTCAGGGGCCGGAAACATTGTAACATCTGCAAATACTGTAACACTTGGTGGAACTATTTCAGGATTTACTGGAACATTTGCTCCAACCGGTGGAACACTGACATTGACAAATGCTCCAGGTGCTACATCTGAGATCAATACAGCTGGGAATACGCCAACGATCAACATTGATAGCAATTCAACATTTGCAAGAATTCAGGGTACAGCAGATGCCACCATTGATATCGCTGGAGTAACTCTAACAGTTAACGACTCAAACAACACAACACTGGGAGCTAATATTGCTGGTGCAGGTGGTGCGTTGACAAAGACGGGTACAGGAACTCTGACACTCCAGCCTGCCGCAACTGCTAACAGCTTCACCGGAGCAACTACGATTTCGGCCGGTGGGTTGACTGCTGATGGGACAAATGCAGCAGCTCTTTCAAGCAGCACAGCTGTAACTGTAGGTGGATCTGGAACTTTCACCCTGGCAGCAGCTAACCTAACCATTGGATCGATTGCAGGATCAGGTACGATTGCTCTTGGTGGTCAAACTTTGACTGCTGGAGGAGATGACAGTAGCACAGCCTTTTCAGGAACAATTGGAGGGGCCAGCTCTGGACTAACAAAAGCAGGTACTGGTACCTTGACATTGACAGGTGCCACTATCAATAACACTCCAACCTTCATCAGTTCATCAGCTGGAACAACTGTAATGGATTCAGCAGCAGGATTTGGAACCATCACGTATACAGCCGGAACTATTAATTTTGGAGCGACTGGAACCGTAACCGCGACTATGTCAGGTGCAGGTGCAGCTGGAGTAACTGCTGGCACCACTACTATCAACACGGCACAGGGAAGCTATACAGGAACCATTACTCTATCTGGGACTGGTGATCTTACACTGTCTGGAGCAAATGGTGCATTAGAGAATGCGACGATTGCAGTTGGAGGTAGAACACTCACTCTAACACCTGGCACAAACAAGAGCTATGGCAGTACAATTTCAGGGGCCGGAAACATTGTATCATCTGCAAATACTGTGACACTTGGTGGAACAATTTCTGGATTTACAGGAACTTTTGCGCCAACTGGTGGAACATTGACGCTGACTAATGCACCCGGGGCAACAGCTGAAATAAATACAGCAGGAAATACACCAACGATCAACGTTGATAGCTCATCAACATTTGCAAGAATTCAGGGTACAGCTGATGCGACAATTGATATTGCAGGTGTGACGTTAACAGTGAATGACTCAAATACAAGTTCATTTAGTGGTAATATTGCTGGAGCGGCTGGTATCTTGACGAAATCAGATACTGGGACATTTACCCTATCACCTGCATCAACTGCAAATAGTTATACAGGTGCAACGAATATTAGTGCTGGTGGATTGACAGCTAATAGTGCAAATGCAGCAGCGCTATCAAGTAGTACTGCGGTCACTGTATCGGGTGGCGCAACATTTACCCTAGCGGGTGGAAATCTAACGATTGGATCGATTGCCGGTGCAGGTACAATCGCACTTGGTGGCCAAACATTGACCGCTGGTGGAGACGATACAAGTACAGCCTTTTCTGGTACAATTGGTGGGGCAAGTTCAGGGTTGACTAAAGCAGGGACTGGTACCCTAACATTGACAGGAGCAACAATTAACAATACTCCTACTTTTATCAGTTCATCAGCTGGAACTACAGTGATGGATTCAGCAGCTGGATTTGGAACAATTACCTATACATCGGGAACCATTAACTTTGGCGCAGCTGGTACAGTGACTGCCACAATGTCAGGTGCAGGTGCTGCCGGTGTCACTGCGGGTACAACAACAATCAACACTGCTCAAACAGGTTACACTGGAACCATTACATTATCTGGTACTGGAGATCTAACTCTTAGTGGAGCAAATGGTGCATTGGATAATGCAACGATTGCAGTTGGTGGTCGAACATTGACTTTCACTCCTGGAACAAACAAGAGCTATAGTAGCACAATTAGTGGAGCAGGTAATATCGTCTCCTCTGCAAATACAGTTACTCTTGGTGGCACGATTTCTGGGTTTACTGGAACATTTGCTCCAACAGGTGGAACATTGACACTAACAAATGCTCCAGGAGCCACATCGGAAATCAACACTGCAGGAAATACACCAACGATCAATATTGATAGCAATTCAACATTTGCAAGAATTCAGGGGACAGCAGATGCTACTATTGATATAGCTGGCGTTACTCTAACGATTAATGACTCAAACAATACGACACTGGGAGTCAATATTACTGGTGCAAGTGGTGGTTTGACAAAGACTGGTACAGGGACATTGACCCTACAGCCAGCATCAACTGCAAATAGCTATACAGGTGCCACGACTATCTCTGCAGGTGGATTGACTGCAGATGGAACTAACGCTGCTGCGCTATCAAGCAGTACAGCTGTTACTGTTGCATCGGGTGCAACGTTTACATTGGCAGCAGCCAATTTAACGATTGGATCTATTGCGGGTGCGGGAACAATTGCACTTGGTGGTCGAACATTGACTGCAGGTGGTGATGATACAAGTACTGCTTTTTCAGGTACAATGGGTGGTGCGAGTTCTGGGTTAACCAAAGCTGGTACGGGTACTCTAACACTGACTGGTGCTACGATTAACAATACGCCTACATTTATTAGTTCTTCTGCTGGCACAACAGTGATGGATTCAGCAGCGGCATTTGGAACAATTACCTATACAGCTGGAACCATTAACTTTGGCGCTACAGGAACTGTGTCGGCGACTATGTCAGGAGCTGGAGCTGGTGGTGTGACTGCCGGTACTACGACTATCAATACAGATCAAAGTGGCTACACAGGGACATTGACTCTCTCAGGAACAGGTGATCTTACCTTCTCAGGAGCAAATGGAAACCTGAATACTTCAGCAACTGTCGCAGTTGGTGGAAGGACTCTTACCTTTACTCCAGGAGCGAACAAAACATATAGCTTTGCAATTTCTGGTGCAGGAAACATTGTATCCTCTGCAAATACTGTAACACTTGACGGGACAATCTCAAGCTTTACGGGTACATTTGCGCCAACTGGTGGAACATTGACGCTGACAAACGCACCAGGAGCAACGGCTGAAATTGACACGGGAGGAAATACTCCCACAATTAACATTGATAGCCCGACAACACTTGGAAGAATCCAGGGTATAGCTGATGCAACTATTGACATTGCAGGAGTCACGCTTACAGTTAGCGATACAAATACAAGCTCATTTAGTGGAAATATTACTGGAGCATCAGGTAATTTTGTTAAAGCTGGTTCAGGAACATTAACACTATCACCTACATTAACAGCGAATAGCTGGGATGGTACAACAACAGTTTCTGCTGGTGGGCTCACTTTAGACAATACAAATGCAGCAGCTCTATCAAGTAGTACAGCAGTAACAGTAGCATCAGGTGCTACATTTACGCTAGCTGGTGCAAATCTTACCGTTGGATCAATTGAGGGTGCAGGTACAATTGCACTTGGGGGCCAAACATTGACTGCCGGTGGCGATGATTCAAGTACTGCCTTCTCAGGAACAATTGGTGGAGCTAGCTCAGGGTTGACTAAAGCAGGTACTGGTACTCTGACATTGACAGGAGCGATAATTGACGATACTCCCACCTTTATTAGCTCTTCTGCGGGAACAACAGTAATGGATGCAGATGCCGCTTTCGGAACCATTACATATACTGCAGGTACCATTAACTTTGGGGCAGCTGGAACTGTAATTGCTACTATGTCAGGAGCAGGAGCTGCAGGAGTCACAGCAGGGACCACTATAATTAATACTGCTCAAACAGGATATACTGGAACAATCACTCTTTCCGGAACGGGTGATCTTACTCTGAGTGGAGCAAATGGCGCATTGGATAATGCAACAATCGCTGTAGGTGGGAGAACTCTTACCTTTACCCCCGGTACAAACAAGAGCTATAGCAGTACAATTAGCGGTGCAGGAAACATCGTTTCATCAGCAAATACTGTTACTCTTGGTGGAACAATTTCTGGATTTACTGGAACATTTGCTCCAACAGGTGGAACACTCACATTGACAAATGCACCGGGAGCTACTTCACAAATCAATACAGCAGGAAATACTCCAACAATCAATGTTGATACTTCATCGACATTTGCAAGAATTCAGGGTACTGCGGATGCGACAATTGATATTGCAGGGGTTACTCTAACAGTTAATGATTCTAATACGACCTCATTTAGTGGTAACATTGCTGGAGCGGCTGGTATCTTGACAAAAACTGATACAGGTACATTTACTCTATCGCCTGCATCTACAGCTAACAGTTATACAGGTGCGACAAATGTTAATGCTGGAGGGCTTACTGCAGATAGTACAAATGCAGCAGCTCTTTCTAGTAGTACAGCGGTGACTGTTGCAAGCGGAGCAACTTTCACATTGGCCGGAGCAAATTTGACAATTGGTTCAATTGCTGGTGCAGGTACGATTGCACTTGGTGGTCAAACTTTGACTGCTGGAGGGGATGGTACAAGTACAGCGATTACAGGGACTATTGGTGGAGCAAGCTCTGGGTTGACTAAAGCTGGGGCGGGAACGCTGACCCTGACAGGTGCTACAATTAACAACACACCGACCTTCACAAGTTCTGCAGGAACATCAGTGATGGATTCAGCTGCCGCTTTTGGTACGATTACTTACACCGCTGGGACAGTGAATTTTGCAGCAGCTGGAACTGTAACTGCAACGATGTCTGGAGCTGGAGCTGGTGGTGTGACAGCAGGTACAACTACAATCAATACTGCTCAAACAGGTTATACTGGTACCTTAACACTGTCTGGAACAGGTGATTTGACTCTTAGTGGTGCAAACGGCGCACTGGATAATGCGACAATTGCAGTGGGAGGGAGAACACTGACATTCACACCAGGTGCTAACAAAAGCTACAGTAGTACAATTTCTGGAGCAGGTAACATTGTTACCTCGGCCAATACAGTGACACTTGGTGGAACAATCTCAGGGTTTACTGGAACATTTGCTCCAACAGGTGGAACATTGACGTTGACAAATGCACCAGGAGCAACAGCTGAAATTAATACTGCTGCAAATACTCCAACGATCAACATTGATAGCAATTCAACATTTGCAAGAATACAGGGTACAGCAGATGCTACTATTGATATTGCAGGTGTCACTCTAACGATTAACGACTCAAACAATACGACACTTGGAGTCAATATTACTGGTGCTAGTGGAGGTTTGACAAAGACTGATACAGGGACATTGACCCTACAGCCAGCATCAACTGCAAATAGCTATACGGGTGCCACGACTATTTCTGCAGGTGGTTTAACAGCAGATAGTACAAATGCCGCGGCTCTATCGAACAGCACAGCTGTCACTGTCGCATCAGGCGCAACATTTACGCTTGCAGGTGGAAACCTAACGATTGGATCGATTGCAGGTGCAGGTACGATTGCGCTTGGTGGTCAGACCTTGACAGCCGGTGGTGATGATACAAGTACTGCCTTCTCAGGAACGTTGGGTGGAGCCAGTTCAGGACTAACTAAATCTGGATCTGGAACACTGACCTTAACGGGTGCAACTATTAACAATACTCCAACCTTCATTAGTTCATCTGCTGGAACTACGGTGATGGATTCAGCAGCTGCTTTTGGTACCATCACATATACCGCAGGAACCATTAACTTTGGTGCGACTGGAACCGTAACGGCGACAATGACAGGTGCTGGTGCTGGAGGAGTGACTGTTGGAACAACTACAATTAACACCGCTCAAACTGGCTATACAGGTACTATCACATTGTCCGGTTCAGGTGATCTAACTCTTAGTGGTGCAAATGGCGCATTGGATAATGCGACTATTGCTGTTGGAGGAAGAACACTTACTCTTACACCAGGTACAAACAAGACATACAACAGTACCATTTCGGGGGCTGGAAACATTGTTTCTTCGGCAAATACAGTGACTCTTGGAGGGACAATTTCTGGATTTACTGGAACGTTTGCCCCAACAGGTGGAACGTTGACCTTGACAAATGCGCCTGGGGCAACTGCTGAAATTAACACTGGTGCGAATACTCCTACTATTAATGTCGATAGTTCATCAACCTTTGGAAGAATTCAAGGTACAGCTAATGCAACTATTGATATTGGAGGAGTAACTCTAACAGTTAATGATTCAAATACAAGTTCATTCAGCGGGAATATCGCAGGTGCTTCAGGAAACTTTGTGAAATCAGGATCAGGGACATTTACGCTATCTCCTGTCACTACAGCAAATAGTTGGGATGGAACAACAACAATTTCTGCCGGCGGCCTTACTGCTGATAGTACTAACGCTGCCGCGCTTTCAAGTAGTACTGCAGTCTCTGTGGGTGGATCAGGAACGTTTACACTTGCAGGTGGTAACTTAACGGTTGGATCGATTGCGGGTTCTGGTACAATAGCCCTAGGTGGTCAAACATTGACTGCCGGAGGTGATGATACAAGCACTGCCTTCTCCGGAACAATCGGTGGAGCGAGTTCAGGTCTGACAAAGGCGGGAACTGGTACCCTGACGTTATCTGGAGCGACAATTAACAATACGCCAACCTTTATTAACTCTTCAGCTGGAACGACGATTATGGATTCAGCTGCAGGATTTGGTACGATTACTTATACCGCAGGAACCATTAACTTTGCAGCTGCTGGTACAGTCTCAGCGGCAATGTCAGGAGCTGGAGCTGCCGGAGTGACCGCAGGAACGACTACTATCAACACCGCTCAAACTGGTTATACAGGAACAATCACATTATCTGGGACAGGTGATCTAACACTTAGCGGTGCCAATGGAGCATTAGATAATGCGACGATTGCAGTCGGTGGCAGAACACTTACGTTCACACCTGGTGCTGATAAGAGCTACAGTAGTACAATCAGCGGAGCTGGAAATATCGTTTCTTCGGCAAATACAGTCACCCTTGCAGGTACAATCTCAGGGTTTACTGGAACGTTTGCACCGACGGGTGGAACGCTAACCTTGACAAATGCTCCAGGTGCTACATCTGAGATTAACACTGCAGGGAATACGCCGACGATCAATATTGATACCTCATCTACTTTTGCAAGAATTCAGGGTACAGCAGATGCAACTCTTGATATTGCAGGGGTTACACTAACTGTCAACGACTCAAATACAAGCTCATTCAGTGGTAATATAACTGGTGCTGCGGGGATTCTCACAAAAACAGATACAGGTACCCTCACTCTATCGCCTGCATCTACAGCTAATAGCTATACAGGTGCGACAAATATTAGTGCAGGAGGGCTTACTGCGGATAGTACAAATGCAGCGGCCCTATCCAGTAGCACACCAGTGACTGTTTCAAGTGGAGCAACCTTTACTCTAGCAGGTGCTAACTTGACCATTGGTTCAATTGCTGGAGCTGGTACGGTTGCTCTTGGTGGACGCACACTAACTGCTGGTGGAGATAATACGAGTACTGCATTCACTGGAACGATTGGTGGTGCAAGTTCAGGCTTGACAAAGGCTGGATCAGGTACACTGACGCTAACTGGCGCAACAATTAACAACACACCGACCTTTACAAGTTCTGCAGGAACATCAGTGATGGATTCAGCTGCCGCTTTTGGTACGATTAATTATACTGCTGGGACAGTGAATTTTGCAGCGGCTGGAACTGTAACTGCAACGATGTCTGGAGCTGGAGCTGGTGGTGTGACAGCGGGTACGACTACGATCAATACTGATCAGAGTGGTTATACTGGTACCTTAACACTGTCTGGAACAGGTGATTTGACTCTTAGTGGTGCGAATGGTGCGGTAGATAATGCGACAATTGCAGTTGGTGGAAGAACACTGACCTTCACTCCAGGTGCTAATAAGAGCTACAGTAGTACGATTTCAGGAGCTGGAAACATTGTTTCTTCGGCTAATACGGTTACACTCGGTGGAACGATTTCAGGATTTACTGGGACATTTGCCCCAACAGGTGGAACATTGACCTTGACAAATGCTCCTGGGGCAACTGCTGAAATTAACACTGCGGCAAATACGCCTACTATTAATATTGATAGTTCGTCGACTTTTGCAAGGATTCAGGGTACAGCTAATGCAACTCTTGACATTGGCGGCGTAACCTTGACAGTTAATGATTCAAATACGAGTGCCTTCAGTGGTAACATTGCGGGGGCAAGTGGAGCTTTGACAAAAACCGGTAGTGGGACACTAACGCTTTCTCCAGCATCGACAGCAAACAGTTACTCAGGTGCGACGACTATTTCAGCCGGTGGCTTGACTGCAGATAGTACAAATGCTGCAGCTCTAGCGAACAGCACAGCTGTCACTGTCGCATCAGGTGCAACCTTTACAATTGCCGGTGCGAATTTGGGAATCGGATCGCTTGCTGGTGCTGGTACTGTTGCTCTAGGTGGGTTGACGCTCACCGCTGGGACAGATAATACTAGCACAGCGTTCACTGGAACAGTCGGAGGGGCGAGCTCTACTCTTGCAAAAGCAGGGAGTGGAACCTTCACTTTAACAGGTGCAACAATCAATAATACGCCCACCTTTACTAACTCTGCAGGTACTTCAGTCATGGATTCTGCAGCAGCCTTTAGTACGATTAACTACAGTGGCGGGACTGTGAACTTTGGTGCGGCTGGAACAGTCACTGCGACAATGAGTGGTTCAGGTGCAGGTGGAGTAACTGCTGGTACAACAACGATCAATACAAACCAAAGTGGTTACACAGGGACACTGACTCTATCTGGTACTGGTGATCTCACTTTCTCAGGAGCAAATGGTGCGATTGGTGATGGAACAGCGGATTCCGGTACTGTTGCTGTTGGGGGACGAACTCTAACGTTGACTCCGGGTCAAAACAAAACATATAACTTCACCGTTTCAGGAGCGGGTACCCTTGCATCAAGTGCAGATATAGTAACACTTGGTGGAACAATTAGTGGATTCACCGGAACATATACTGTATCTGGTGGAACGCTTTCATTGACTAATGCGACTGGGGCAACTTCTGGGGTAAGCCTATCTGGTACCTCTCAGATTACATTTGGCTCTACATCAACCATTGCCTCATTGGTTTCGGCATCTGCTTCAACAGCAGATTTTGCTGGAGTCACTTTGACTGTCAATAACTCAAGCAGTAACTCATTCACAGGTCAATTGACTGGTGCAAGTGGTAACTTTGTTAAGAGTGGTGCTGGACAGTTAACGTTGACTCCATCTGTTGCGGCTGACTATAGTGGAACAACTACTATTAGCGCAGGAGAGGTTGTAGCTAATAGTGGATCTGCCGCTGCATTACCAAGTAGTTCGGCAGTGACTTTGTCTAACTCTGCGACATTGACATTGGCAGGTGGAAACCTCACTGTTGGATCCATTGCATCATCAGGAACACCGACACTCGCATTGGCTGGTCAGACATTGACTGCTGGTGGGGATGACACAAGTACCGCATTTGTTGGAACAATTTCTAGTACTGGTTCAGGTATATTGACAAAAGCGGGAACAGGAACACTTGACTTGTCAAGTAGTGTGACATGTTCCGGAAGCCCCGGATTAAATGCAGGGTCTGATGCTGGTATTGTAGCAATTGACATTACTGATAGTTGGGGGACGATCACAACAGGAACTGGAACTGTTCGTATTGATACTGGAGGCACAATTGCATCGTCAATTTCATTGTCTGGATCTGGACCGATCACAAACAATGGTGTTGCGACAACAATTGATACCGACCAGAGTAGCTATACAGGAACTGTCACGCTTGCCGGTGGTGCGAATGGTGTGACAATTAGTGGCGCAAATGGTGCACTTGGTGGCCCAATTGCAATTGGAGCAAGTACAACTTTGACTTATGACAGCACAAGTACAGGTACGCACACAAATGCAATTTCAGGATCAGGTGCTCTTGTTGTCTCAAGTAACAATAGTGTCACCCTCTCTGGAATCGTTTCAGGATCTAACACCATTGCTAAGAGCGGTAGTGGAACATTGACTCTGTCAGGAGCTAATACGACCTCTGGTAATATCACGATTAGCGCTGGTGATGTGACAATTAGTGGCTCGAATGGAACCTTTGGTACTGGGGCTGTTTCAGTTGCTTCTGGAAGTACAGTCACATTTGCAGCATCTAATACTGGAACAAAGTCTAATGACTTCTCTGGTGCTGGTGCATTGACAGTTGCAAGTACTGCGGGTGTGACTTTGAGTGGAACAAACAGCTATACTGGTGCGACGACAATTAATTCTGGTGCTGTTTTGACTGCTTCAGGTGGATCGGTGATTGGCGATACATCTGCTGTGACAAACTCTGGAACTCTGAATATTACGAATTCGGAGACTGTTGGATCTATGGCTGGATCTGGAAATATTGCTCTATCAAGCGGTCAGACACTGACAATTGCAGGATCGGGCACGACTTCTATTTCAGGTGTGATTTCAGGAACAAGTGCTGGATTGACACTGAACAATGCCGGTGCAAATGTAACGCTATCAGGGACGAATACATACTCTGGAGCAACCACTGTAACGGCAGGTACATTGACAACTTCTGGCTCAAATATCATTGCCGATACTTCAGATTTGAGTGTTGCTTCTGGTGCTACTGTTAATATCGGCGGAAATGAGACATTGAGATCCATTTCTGGTGCAGGTAACATTGCAATCAGCTCAAATACGCTGACTCTCGACAGTGGAACAACATCTGTTGTCTTCTCTGGGGTATTGAGTGGGACAGGAGCTTTTGTTTACAATGGTACGGATGGATCAGGTCAGTTGACTCTGTCAGGAACAAACACGATGAGTGGCCCAACTACTGTTTCAAGCGGAACGTTAGTGGCATCTGGTGGAGCAGCCCTTTCTGATTCTTCGGCAACAACTGTTAATACCCCAGGGATCTTGACTCTTGCCGCGGCAGGTGAGTCTGTCGGTAGTTTGGCAGGTTCTGGTACCCTTAACTTGGGAAGTCAGACTTTGACAGCTGGTGCTGATAATACAAGTAAAACTTTCAATGGTACAGTAAACGGTTCAGGTACTATGACTCATGCAGGTTCAGGTACTTGGACTTTGAGCAGTGCAACGGTTTCTTCGACACCAAACTTAACTGGTGGATCTGCTGGGGGAACAGTGGCAATTGATCCCGCTCAAAGCTGGGGAACAATTACTGCTACAAGTGGTGGTACAATTGAATTCGACACTGCTGGAACATTATCCGGAACATTGACTGGAAGTGGTGCAACAACTGTATCTGGTAATTTGACAATCAGTGCTGCAAATACTGGCTATTCTGGAACAATGACACTGAGTAGTGCCGACTTGACGTTTAGTGGAGTGGGAGATACCGGTAATGGTACGATTGCAGCTGGAAGTAACACTGTGAATGTGAATCCAACAACTGATACAAGCTTTGGTCAAACATTTACTGGTAGTGGAACAATTACCTCTGGCGGAAGTGCAGTGGCTACATTGAGTGGGACTGTCAATGCATTCACTGGAACATTTGGAGCATCTTCTGGAGAATTGACTATTTCAAATGCTGTGAATTCAAGCGCTTCGCTTGCTGGAACTGGAACAGGTACAATTAACCTGAATACGACCTCAACCGTTGCAAGCATGACATCAACATCTAGTGCAACAATCAACATTGGCACTGGAGTGACAGCGACTCATAACGTTGCCTCTGGAACCCAGACTATAGCAGGAGTAGTTGGAGGAGCAGGTAGTTATACCAAAACTGGAGCAGGTACTTCAGTCATGACGGGTACAAATACGTTAACTGGTACAATAACGGCATCTGCTGGAACGCTACGTGTTATTCCAGTTTCTCTACCTAATGGTGCGGTGAACAGCGCTTTGCTTGAATTCAACATGTCATCTGATGATTCATTTAGCAATGTGGTGAGTGGTTCAGGTAATGTCTCGAAGACTGGTTCTGCTGTTTTGACAGTGACGGGCCAACAGACATACACTGGAACAACGACTGTTTCTGCCGGTACAATGGTGTTGGCAAGGACTGGGGGTAATTCGCTTGCGACTTCTAATGCGATGACTGTTGCTTCTGGTGCGACGTTGACATTGACGACTAGCCAGCAGTTGGCGACGCTATCTGGAGCGGGTACGGTCACGTTGAATGATGATTTGACTTTGAGTAGTTCTAGTGATTCGACATTTAGCGGAGCCTTCGGTGGTACTGGGGCATTGACTAAGGCGGGTACGGGTACATTTACCTTTACTGGTACTGGTAACAATACGGGTGCGATTACTATCTCTGGTGGTACGTTTAGAGCCAATTCGACGAGTGCGATTGCTAACTCTACTCCGGTGACTGTCAGTGGTGGTACACTTAGAGTGAGTCAGAATCTTCAGTTGGGAAGTATTGCTGGAAGCAGTGGTACGACGACTGTTGATAGCGGGAAGACGTTGACTTTGGGAACTGCTAGTGACTTCACTTACAATGCAAACTTGGCTGGGGCTGGAAATGTCACCAAGGTTGGAGCTGGTAATTGGACACTCGGTGGAACAACCTCTTTGACGGGAACATTGACTGTTTCTGCTGGAACATTGACTTCTAGTGGGCCTGGTGCGATTACTGATTCGACTAATTTGGTTGTTAGCAGTGGCGCAACTTGGGTCTCTAATGTGGATGACTCTGTCAATAGCCTAACGGGTAGTGGAACAACCACGATTGGAAATGGCACGACATTGACTTTGAACTCTTCAAGTGATTCAACAAGTGCAAATACAATTGGTACAACTGGTGCTGCGAACTTCACGAAGAGTGGCACTGGGACGTTGACTTTGACTGGAACCGTGGCTTCTGGTGTGACGACTACTGTGACTGCTGGTGGCTTGACTGTCAATGGTACGATGAGTGGTCCGTTGACTGTTAACTCTGGTGCGACGTTGAAGGGAACTGGTACTTGTGGCGCGACGACTGTTCACGGTACGATGGCTCCTGGTGCGTCGATTGGAACGATCAATGTGGCCTCATTGACGTTGGGTGCGAGCTCTGTCTTTGAGAATGAGTTCAATGCATCAACTAGTGACAAGACAGTTTCTGCTGGTGCGGTGACGATTGCTGATGGAGCGACTATCCAGTTGAAACCTGAGGTAGCAAGCTATGTAGCGGGTACGCAGTATACGATTTTGACTGGTACTTCGATTACGGGTCAGTGGTCAACTATTCAGGTGGTCAATGAGGGTAACTTGCTCGGATTGACTCCAAGTTTGACTTATCAGAGCAATGCGGTTGTGTTGACATTGGGTCAGAATCCAACACCTACTTCGTCTCAGGCAGCGACTATCTGTGCTCCATTTGGCTTGATTAAGCAGACAAATGATGTGCAGGTTGCCAATGTGAATAAGCAGCAAATGCTGCGTATTATTGAGAGCCGACACTACATTGCTGGTGATGTGGAAAGGGTTGGAACTTACCAGCCTTGGATCACTGGTGACTATGGTGAAGGTAAAGGGAAGCCTGGTGGCTGTGCCAATAACAAGTGGACCGTTGCAGCTGCGACTGTTGGTGTAGACTACTACATCCTTGAGAACTTTGTGGCTGGCCTTGCTGGTGGTTACACTTATGGAAGGGTGAATATCCCTGATACTGGTGAGGCTATTGTAAGTGATAACTTCACTGGTACTGTATCGCTGCAGGCAGATCTGGTGGCTGGTTTCTGGGCAACTGCTCAGTACAACTTCACTTGGTCTGACTACACAATCAGCTATACTGGTGATTCAAGTACTGAGGATAGCACAACTGTTGGTCCTGAGAACTCTGTCAGCATCCGATTCCTCTATCAGGCTGAGGTGACTGATCCGTTCTTGGCGGTGCCATATGTTGGATTGAAGTACTTTACTGCTCGTATGAATGGATATAGCCAGAATGTTGAGACGGCTAATGCGTTGAAGGTAAGTAAGGTGAACTTCGATACGCTTGAGTCTGAGTTGGGTATTAACTTGTCTTATGCGATGAAGCTTGAGACTTGCGACTTTATCCCGCAGATCGACATGGCTTGGTTGCATAATTACAAGTCATTGAGTCAAGATACAACAGTGCGTTATGTCTCTCAGACAAACACAACGACTGTAAATACGAAGTACTTGGCACGTGACTACTTCAACTTGAATGTTGGTGCTTCTGTTGAGCGAAACAACTTGAGTGCTTACGGATTCTATAATGGTGTCTTCGGTCATAGAGACGAAGATGTCTGGAGAGTTGAGTTGGGAGTACGTGCTTCCTTCTAAGATTTAAGAAATTTTTCTTAAGCTGAGCAAACGAGCGCCAGGTGAGTAATCGCCTGGCGTTTTTTTTTGCGTTTGGTCGGGTTGGCAATTTTGTTCAAACATGGTATTGGTAGGGGATTAGCGGCTCTTATAAGCTGGGGTTTGTTGCTAGATGCAAATTTTGCATGACAAAGTTGTTTTAAGGGGGATATTGCCTTTGCTTTTAGCTTGTGGTGGAGCTTGGGCGGAGACGATTGATGTGACCAACTTGAATGCTTCGGGACCGGGGTCGTTTAAGGAGGCGATGACGACTAAGTCTGGGATCAATGGGGATGTGATTAACTTTGTGGTGGGCTCGGGGAATCTTGATTTGGGTAAAAGGGGGGTGACGGGAAATTGTCGGAATGGGGCGTATTCAATTGATTTCAATAGCTATAGTTATGTGATTGAGGGAAAGGGGATCAACTTTAATCGGAATAATACGGTGACGATTATTCAGGATGGGGGGAGTACGACGATTTCTGCGCCCATTTCGGGGGCGAAGAGTGATGTGGTGAAGAGGGGAAATGGGGAACTTCGATTGACGGCGAGGAATCGGTGGACGGGGACAACAACGATCAGTGCGGGGACGGTTTCAATTGCTGGTGGGAGAGCTCTACACGATTCGACTCAGGTGATTTTGGCGGGGTCTGGCCGCTTGGTATTGGAGGATAATGAGGAGGTAGCATCGATTACGGGGAGTGGTTCGGTGGTATTGGGGAGCAGTCGGCTCACGCTAGATGGGCGGAGTGCGGCAAATTTCACTGGGGGCATTAGTGGTTCCGGGAGTGTGTTGATCAAGGGGAAGAATGCAGCGCAGACTTTTTCGGGGACTAATTCGTATACGGGAAAAACTGATGTGGCCTCTGGAGAGCTGAGGCTAGCCAGTAGTGGGTCGCTTCCGAGTGGGTCGCTTCTCGATGTAGATGGGACGGTGACTTTGGAGGCAAGTGTACAGGGGGGTGCGCTTATAGGGAAGGGGACGGTAGCTTTGGGCTCGAGTACCTTGACGTTGGGGGGGAGTGGTTCTTCTACATTTAAGGGGAAGATTGAGGGGAGTGGGGGAATTGTGATTGCTGGGACGCTCCAGCAGACGCTTACTGGGAGTAACAGCTATAGTGGCCCAACGCGGGTGGAGAGTGGAAAGCTGACAGTGACAAAGTCAACTGGCTTGGGAAGTGGAGGCGCTCTTTTGGTAGATGGGGCGTTTGTGATGGATGGAGTGGACTTGTCGGTTGATTCGTTGAGTGGATCGGGAATGGTGGCACTGGGTGCCAATCAATTGACACTGAGTGGAGCTGGGGGGACGACATTTTCTGGGGGGATCAGTGGATCGGGTGGGGTAACGGTAGATGGATCTCTTATTCAAACGTTTTCTGGGACGAATACATATCCTGGTTTGACGCGTGTTGAGTCGGGGACGCTCATTGTAACCAGTGAGGGCGCGCTCTCAAAAAGTACTGGGTTGGTTCTTGATGGGCGCTTTGAGCTACTTGGAAGTGACTTGGAGGTTGCATCGCTCAAGGGGGCTGGAGAGGGCTATTTGGGTGGGATTCTTACTCTCAGTGGGACGGGGGTCAATCAATTTTCGGGCTCTTTGAGCGGAACAGGTGGGGTGACGATTAGTGGAACGATTGCAGAGACTTTTTCTAGTGCAAATACCTATTCGGGACCGACTTATGTCAAGTCAGGGAGTTTAACGGTCACCCATGCAAATGGGATAGCTGATACAAGTCCTCTTGTGGTCGATGGGGTATTTGCCTTGCAGGGGAATGATTTAAAAGTTGCTTCACTTGCTGGGACGGGAGCGGTGTCGCTTGGGGCAAATAGATTGACATTAGGGGGAAGTGGTGCGACTAGTTTTGCGGGAGTGATTTCGGGGACAAATGGAATTACGGTGAGTGGAAAGGCTGATCAGACTTTATCGGGAGCAAATGTATATACGGGGGATACGGTAGTTGCTGGGGGAAGTTTGCGGGTGGGAAATAGCGCTGCAATTCCCACAAAGTCTCATGTGGTGGTGAATGGGAATCTTATTCTAAATGGGTATGATCTGAGTGTAGCCTCACTGGCCGGAAGTGGTAGTGTTGTGTTGGGGGACAATCAGCTGACAATTTCTGGGGGGGATAATGTTTTTGCCGGGGGGATGAGTGGAACGGGTGGAGTGGTGATTGGCGCTTTGGCGCAAGAGACATTTTCTGGTGTCAACCGGTATACGGGAACAACAGAGGTATTGGGGAGTTTGACTGTTTCCAATAGTCAGGGGATTTCAAATGGATCGCCACTCAATTTGAGTGGGAGTTTGACGCTTGCAGGTGTTGACCTGAGTGTAAAGAATCTATCTGGATCGGGTCGCGTATCTCTTGGAGCTAATCGTCTCACTCTTTTGGGCGATGGGGGAGTGTTTAGTGGGACGATGAGTGGAACAGGTGGGGTGACAGTTTGTGGAGATCATACATTTTCAAGTCAGAATACGTATACGGGATTAACCAATATTTATGCAGGAACGCTCAGGGTAACACATACTGAGGCAATACCTCCCCGGTCGGCAGTTAGTTTGTCTGGAGGGTTGGTATTCGATGGTGTGGATGGAAGCTTAGCGTCACTTTCGGGGGATGGAACAATTGCTCTTTCTGGTCAGCAGCTGAACTTGGAAGGAAGTGGGACCTTTTCTGGTCAGATGACTGGACGAGGGCAGGTGGCTATTCTCGAAGGAGCAAGTCCCACTTTTGCGGGAAGTGGGTTGAGTAATGGGATTGCCCTATCAGTTGCAGGAGCACTCACTTTTTCTAACGGTAATCAATCGATTGGTAGTTTGACGGGGAGTGGAAGGGTCGATTTGGGCTCAAGCCAGCTCACCATTGGAGGAGGTGGTGGGTCTACCTTTGCTGGGGGATTGAGTGGAACGGGAAGCTTGGTGGTTGATGGAGGATCGGCTTTTACCCTGACTGGGGCAAATACCTTTTCTGGCACCACACAGGTGAAAAGTGGAAAGCTGATTGTAAACAACAGTCGAGGGCTTGCTGGGACTTCTCATCTAACGGTTGATGGGAGCTTAGAGCTGGGAAATGACTTGAGCATCAATGCCCTTTCAGGGAGTGGGAGCGTTCAGCTCGGAGCTAATACCCTCTCCATTATGTCCAACTCGGGCCAATTTGGGGGAACCATTGCCGGCACCGGGGGAGTCACGATTGGCCGGTCTGGTGTGCAGGTGTTTAGCAGCACCAATCAATACACGGGGACCACCCAAGTGGAGGGACATCTTATTTTGGGAAGTCACCTCACTCTGCCAAGCCTTTCGGGAAGTGGAATTGTCAACCTCTCCTCATACACCCTCACCTTGACGGGGAAGGGGAGTTATTCGGGAACGATGATTGGATCAGGCGGAGTGACGATTCAGGGGAATCAAACCTGGTCGGGCGGGCCCAATTATTCAGGGGTAACTAATATTGTGGGTACGCTCACTTTGGGGAGGGATCTTTCGCTGGCAGAAATTGGTGGAAATGGGACTGTCGCGCTTGGTACTCACACTCTCTCTTTGAGAGGGGGGAGCTTTGGTGGGACGATGAGCGGAACGGGAGGGGTGTCTGGCTCGTTTAGTTTATCAAATGATTTGAGCATTCCCGGCCTATATGGATCGGGGAGTGTTGACCTCTCGAGTCACACCCTCACCCTAACTAACAAGGGGAGTTTTGGTGGCACACTGAGTGGAACTGGAGGGGTGATCATCACAGGCACCGAAGAGTTGAGTGGGACCATGAATTATCGAGGAGCCACGCAGGTAGATGGGAAGCTCATCCTGGGTAATAACCTCACCCTCGCCTCGCTTACAGGAAGCGGGGCGGTTGATTTATCGAGCTATCTTCTCACCCTTTCTGGGGGAAATTATGCGGGGACTATTTCGGGAACAAAGGGGATTAATCTTTCTGCCGGTACTTTTACTTTAGGGGCTGACCTTTCTCTTTCAGCTTTGTCTGGTGGTGGAACAGTTCAGCTCAATTCTCATACTCTGACCATTTCTGGAAAAGGAGGAAATTTTTCTGGCGCTATCGCAGGTCGGGGGGCGTTGAACATTACCGGCAGTCAATCCATTGGTGCTAACTTGAGCCTTGGTACCTTGCTGGGAAATGGAACCCTCAATTTGGGAAGCTATACTCTTACCCTCACAGGGTCAAGTCAATATTCGGGGACATTTAGTGGGAGTGGAACTGTTGCTATCGAAGGGAGACTCAATCTCATCGATGATCTCACCATTCCAAAGGTTGGTGGCACGGGGACGATTGCTCTTGGCGCGCATCGGCTCACTTTGGGCGGGGGAAGTTTTGGAGGCAACTTCACAGGGACAGGTGGAGTTGAAGGCAGTTTTGGCCTTTCAAAGGATTTGAGTGTGCCGGGTCTTTTTGGAAATGGTACAATTGACGTTGGCGTCCATACCCTCTCTTTGACAAATACGAGTCAGTTCAATGGAGCATTGAAAGGGAGTGGAACACTTGCGGTGGATGGAACACTTGTACTCATAGATGATCTGACTATCCCCAAGGTTGGGGGGAGTGGAACCATTGCTTTGGGCGCGCATCGGCTCACTTTGGGTGGGGGGAGCTTTGCAGGAAACTACACTGGGACAGGGGGTGTTGAGGGGAGTTTTAGTCTTGCAAAGGATTTGAGTGTGCCAGGTCTTTTTGGAAATGGTACTGTCGATTTGGGGACATATACTCTCACACTGACGGGAAATAATCAATTCAATGGGACATTCGATGGGAGTGGAGTTGTTTCAGTGGATGGGACGCTTACTCTCACAAAAGATTTCACCATCCCCAAAATAGGAGGGACTGGCACGATTGCCCTGGGGACTCATATCCTTACTTTAGGAGGCGGGAGCTTTGGCGGAAGCTATACCGGAACGGGGGGCGTAGCGGGAAATTTTTCCCTCACCAAAAATCAAAGTATTCCCGGACTCTATGGAAATGGGACCGTAGATCTCAGCACCTATACTCTAACCCTCACTAACAATAGTCAGTTTACTGGAACCCTAAATGGGTCGGGTACCCTGGCAGTTGAGGGGACACTTCTCCTCACCGATGCTCTCACCATTCCCAAAATAGGGGGGAGTGGAACGATTGCCCTCGGCACCCACATTCTTACCCTTGGTGGAGGAAGCTTTGGCGGCAACTTTACAGGCACAGGTGGAGTGGCAGGTAACTTTAGCCTCACAAAAGATCAAACGATTCCCGGCCTCTATGGAAATGGAACAGTTGATCTCAGTACCCATACCCTGACGTTGACAAACAAGAGTGCATTTAATGGAACGCTCAATGGGAGTGGAACCCTCTCTGTTGGCGGAACCCTGAACCTAATCGATAATCTCACCATCCCCAAAATAGGGGGAAATGGAACGATTGCGCTAGGGATCCATAGACTGACTATCGGAGGGGGGAGTTTTGGCGGGAGTTTTACCGGCACTGGGGGTGTGGATGGCACCTTTAGTCTGGCAAACAATCTCACCATACCTGGCCTCTATGGGAATGGAACAGTGAGTCTTGGAACGCACACCCTTACTTTGACGGGGAATAATCAGTTCAACGGAACATTGCAAGGAAGTGGAGTGCTTGATGTGGCGGGCACACTCACTTTAATGGATGATTTCACTATTCCAAAAGTTGGGGGTAATGGGACGATTGCGCTAGGCACACATCGCCTCACCCTGGGTGGAGGGAGTTTTGGGGGCACCTTCACAGGTACGGGAGGTGTAGAAGGAAGTTTTGGTTTATCGAAGAATCTCACCATTTTGGGCCTTTATGGAAATGGTGCAGTAGATCTGGGAGCGTATATTCTTACCTTGACTGGGAATAATCAGTTCAATGGAACATTGCAAGGAAGTGGAGTGCTCGATGTTGCGGGTACACTCACTTTAATAGATGATTTTTCCATTCCGAAGGTTGGAGGGAATGGGACGATTGCGCTTGGCACCCATCGCTTGACTTTGGGTGGAGGAAGCTTTGCTGGCGACTATACCGGTACAGGTGGCGTAGCGGGGAGCTTTAGCCTATCAAAAAATCAAACGATCCCCGGTCTCTATGGAAATGGAACGATTGATCTGAATGCGTATACAATGACGCTTACCAATAACAGCGAGTTTAGTGGGAGTTTGCAGGGAAGTGGTACGCTTGCTGTGGATGGGACACTTACATTAATCAATGATCTAACTATTCCAAAGGTTGGAGGAAGTGGAACAATCGCGCTGGGCACGCATCGTCTTACCCTTGGTGGAGGGAGCTTTGAAGGGGTGTATACCGGGACAGGTGGAGTTCAAGGAAGCTTTAGTTTGTCGAAGGATCTTACGATCCCTGGCCTATATGGGAATGGAACGATTGGCCTGGGAGTTCATACGCTGACACTGACCAATACGAGTCAGTTTAATGGAACATTGAGTGGGAGTGGGGTGCTCAATGTTGCGGGCACACTCACTTTGATTGATGATCTGACCATTCCAAAGGTTGGCGGTAGCGGGACAATTGCGTTGGGCACGCATCGTCTTACCCTTGGTGGTGGAAGCTTTGAAGGGGTGTATACCGGGACAGGTGGTGTTGAGGGGAGCTTTAGCCTATCAAAGGATCAAACGATTCCAGGCTTATATGGAAATGGGACAGTGGATCTAGGGGCGCATACGCTGACGCTCACGGAGAATAATCAGTTTAGTGGAACATTGCAAGGGAGTGGAACACTTGCTGTTGATGGAACGCTTACCCTGATTAATAACTTAACCATTCCAAAAGTTGGGGGAAGTGGGACGATTGCTTTGGGGACCCATCGCTTGACTTTAGGTGGGGGAGTTTTCGAGGGCAACTATACTGGAACGGGTGGTGTTCAGGGAAGTTTTGGACTTGGAAGCGATTTGAGTGTGCCGGGTCTTTTTGGCAATGGAACAATTGATTTGGGTGCCCATACGCTGACGCTGATTAATACAAGTCAGTTTAATGGGACCTTGCTGGGGAGTGGGGTACTTAATGTGGCGGGAAGCCTTACCCTGATTGATGATTTGACCATTCCAAAGATTGGAGGGAGTGGAGCGATTGATTTAGGCTCCCATCGGCTCACGCTTGGTGGGGGGAGTTTTGGTGGGACCTTTACAGGAACGGGGGGAGTTGAGGGGAGCTTTGGACTGAGTGGGAATGTGAGTATGCCAGGTCTATACGGATCGGGTTCGGTGAGTTTATCAAGCCATACCTTGACCATTACTCAGAGTGGAAGTTTTGATGGGAGACTAAGTGGTAGTGGGAAGGTTGTCATAAGCGGCACACAAACTTTCGGTAGTGATATTGGTGTGACTACTCAGGTGGATGGGACTCTTGCACTCGGTACGGATTTAACATTGACGAAGATCGGCGGTAATGGAACCGTCGCTCTTGGCACCCATCGGCTCACGCTTGGAGGAGGAAGCTTTGGTGGGACCTTTACAGGAACGGGGGGAGTCGAGGGGAGCTTTGGTTTGTCAAAGAATCTCACAGTACCAGGCCTATTTGGAAATGGGACAGTGAATCTCGGGGCGCATATCCTTACCTTAACGGAGAATAGCCAGTTTAATGGCACCCTGAATGGAAGCGGAACCCTTGCAATTGACGGAACACTTACCCTTATTAGTAATTTGACCATTCCAAAAGTTGGTGGGAGTGGAACAATTGCACTTGGCACGCACCGGCTCACCCTTGGTGGGGGAAGTTTTGAAGGGAACTATACTGGGACAGGGGGAGTTCAGGGAAGCTTTAGTTTGTCAAAGGATCTTACGATTCCAGGTCTCTACGGAACTGGGATGGTGGAGCTTGGGGCGTATACCCTAACTCTAACGGAGAATAACCAGTTTAATGGAACATTGCAAGGGACCGGGACGCTGGCAGTGGATGGGATGCTTACCCTGATTGATGATCTAACCATTCCGAAGGTTGGAGGGAGTGGAACGATTGCTTTAGGTACGCATCGTCTCACCCTGGGTGGAGGGAGTTTTGGTGGGAATTATACCGGCACAGGTGGTGTAGCGGGGAGCTTTAGTCTATCAAAGAATCAAACGATTCCCGGGCTGTATGGCAATGGGACCGTGGATCTGAATTCTTATACAATGACGCTGACAAATAATAGTGAGTTTAATGGGACATTGCAGGGAAGTGGGACGCTCGATATTTCAGGAACACTTACTCTGATTGATGATTTGATGATTCCAAAGGTTGGGGGAACTGGAACGATTGCTTTGGGTACGCATCGGCTGACGCTTGGTGGAGGGAGCTTTGGAGGAACCTATACTGGAACTGGAGGCGTTCAGGGAAGCTTTGGCCTTGTAAATGATTTAAGTGTGCCGGGTCTTTTCGGCAATGGGATAATTGATCTGGGCGCACATACGCTGACATTGACAAATATCAGTCAGTTCAATGGGATGCTGCAAGGGAGTGGGGTACTTAATGTGGCGGGAAGCCTTACTCTGAGTGATGATTTGACCATTCCAAAGATTGGTGGGAGTGGGACGATTGCACTTGGGACTCATCGGTTGACTTTGGGTGGGGGAAGTTTTGAAGGGAACTATACCGGAACAGGCGGAGTAGCTGGGAGCTTTAGTCTCGCAAGTGATTTGAGTGTACCTGGTCTATATGGGAGTGGGACAATCGATCTGGGATCCCATACGTTGATGTTGACGAATACAAGTCAGTTTAATGGGACGTTGCAAGGAAGTGGTGTGCTCAATGTGGCGGGAACGCTTAGTTTGATTGATGACTTGACCATTCCAAAAGTTGGTGGGAGTGGAACGATTGCACTTGGGACTCACCGGCTTACCTTGGGTGGAGGGAGTTTTGGCGGCACCTTTACAGGCACAGGGGGCGTAGATGGAAGCTTTATCTTAGCAAATAATCTCACAGTGCCAGGCCTCTACGGAACTGGGACGGTGGATCTGGGGGTGTATACTCTAACTCTAACAGGGAATAGCCAATTTAATGGGGCATTGCAAGGAAGTGGTGTGCTCGATGTGGCTGGCACACTTACGCTGATTGATGATTTGACCATCCCAAAAGTTGGTGGGAGTGGAACGATTGCCCTTGGGACCCATCGGCTTACTTTGGGAGGAGGGAGTTTTGGAGGCACCATTACCGGCACTGGGGGTGTGGATGGAAGTTTTGGCTTGTCAAAGAATCTCACAGTACCAGGCCTCTACGGGACTGGGACGGTGGATCTAGGGGCATATACTCTAACTCTAACAGGGAATAATCAGTTTAATGGGACGTTGCAAGGAAGTGGTGTGCTCGATGTGGCTGGCACACTTACGCTGATTGATGATTTTACGATTCCAAAGATTGGGGGAAATGGAACGATTGCGCTAGGGTCGCATCGGCTCACCTTGAATGGAGGGAGCTTTGGAGGCACCTACACAGGTACCGGTGGCGTAGCGGGGAGTTTTAGTCTATCAAAGAATCAAACAATTCCAGGTCTTTATGGTAATGGAGTAGTTGATCTGAATGTTTATACGATGACGCTCACCAATAACAGCGAGTTTAATGGAACATTGCAGGGGAGTGGAACGCTCGATGTTTCGGGAACGCTTAGTTTGATTGATGATTTGACAATTCCAAAGATAGGAGGAAGTGGAACAATTGCTTTGGGTACGCACCGTCTCACGCTTGGCGGTGGGCGCTTTGAAGGGACCTATACCGGAACAGGTGGAGTGGCGGGGAGTTTTGGCCTTGCAAATGATTTGAGGGTGCCGGGTCTTTATGGGAATGGAACGATTGATCTAGGTGCACATACGCTGACGCTGACCAACACGAGTCAGTTCAATGGAACATTCGAAGGAAGTGGGGCTTGCAATGTTGAGGGAACGCTTAGTTTAATTGATGACTTGACCATTCCAAAGATTGGGGGGAGTGGGACGATTGCACTAGGGTCGCATCGGCTCACGCTAGGTGGGGGGAGCTTTGAAGGGACCTATACGGGGACTGGTGGAGTTGAGGGGAGCTTTAGTCTCTCAAAGGACCAAACGATTCCGGGGCTATATGGAACTGGGACAGTTGATCTGGGAGTTCATACACTGACTCTTACAAATACAAGTCAGTTTAATGGGACATTGCGAGGGAGTGGAGCGCTCAATGTGGTAGGAACGCTTGCTTTGATTGATGATATGACTATTCCGAAGATTAGAGGGAATGGGACGATTGCTCTTGGGACTCATCGATTGACTTTGGGTGGTGGGAGTTTTGAAGGGGCCTATACCGGAACGGGTGGAGTAGCCGGAAGCTTTGGCCTTGCCAGTGATCTGAATGTGCCTGGGCTTTATGGGAATGGGACGGTGGACTTGGGTGCACATGTGCTGACGCTGACCAACACGAGCCAGTTTACGGGGGCTTTTCAAGGCAGTGGGGTAGTCAATGTTGCAGGGACGCTGGTTCTAATTGATGACTTGACCATTCCAAAGATTGGAGGAAGTGGATCAATTGTTCTTGGGAATCATCGACTCACATTGGGTGGAGGGAGCTTTACCGGGAATTACACGGGGACAGGTGGAGTTGAAGGGAGCTTTAGTCTCGCAAGTGATTTGAGTATGCCGGGCCTTTATGGGAATGGGACGGTGGATTTGGGCGGGTATACCCTGACTTTGACCCATGCAAGCGAATTTAATGGAACGTTGGAGGGGGAGGGGATATTGTCTGTGGGTGGGACACTCACTTTAACTGACGATTTGATCATTCCGAGAATTGGTGGGTATGGAAAGGTGGCTCTGGGTTCCCATCGGCTGACTATTGGTGGTGGCAATTTTGGGGGGAGTTTTAGTGGGAATGGTGGTGTGGAAGGGAGTTTTGGACTGTTGGATCCCCTTACGATTCCGGGGCTTTATGGGAATGGAACAGTCGACTTGGGTAGTCATACACTGACGCTGACGGGGAATAACCAGTTTAATGGGAGATTGCAAGGGAGTGGAGTGCTCAATGTCGCAGGAACGCTTAGTCTGATTGATGATTTGACCATTCCGAAAGTTGGTGGGAATGGAACGATTGCACTTGGGACCCATCGGCTTACCTTGGGTGGAGGGAGTTTTGGAGGCACCTTTACAGGCACAGGGGGTGTAGAGGGGAGCTTTGGCTTGTCAAAGGATCTCACTATCCCGGGCCTCTACGGAACTGGGACGGTCGACCTTAGGGCCTATACTCTTACATTAACGGGGAATAATCAGTTTAATGGAACATTGCAGGGGAGCGGAACATTGGCAGTTGATGGGGCGCTTTCACTGATCGATGATTTGACTATTCCGAAGGTTGGAGGGAATGGAACGATTGCCCTTGGCACCCATCGGTTGACCCTGGGTGGAGGAAGTTTTGGAGGCGACTTCACAGGTACAGGTGGCGTGGCAGGGAGCTTTAGTCTATCAAAGAATCAAACAATCCCTGGCCTATATGGCAATGGGACCGTGGATCTGAATGCTTATACGATGACGCTGACTAATCAGAGCGAGTTTAATGGGACGTTGCAGGGAAATGGAACGCTCGCTGTAGAAGGGATGCTTACCCTGATCGCTGATCTGACCATTCCAAAGGTGGGGGGAAGTGGAACGATTGCTTTGGGCTCTCACACGCTAACCTTGGCCGGGGGAAGCTTTGATGGGCAGATCGAAGGAAGTGGCGGGGTGACCATTAGTGGTGAGCAGACGATGAGTGGTACCTGTCGCTATACCGGATCGACGCGGGTGAAGGGCACTTTGACATTGGGCAAAGATCTGGAGATTGCATCTCTGGCAGGCAATGGAACAATAGCACTTAACGGGCATCGGTTGACAGTGGGTGGCGGGAGCTTTGGAGGCCTGTTTAGTGGGGCTGGTGGTGTTGGAGGGTCATTTGCTCTAGAGAATGGACTATCCGTTCCTGCGCTATGGGGATCTGGCATGATTGATTTAGGGAGTTATACCCTTACTATTACCAATTCTGGCGGGAATTTCGATGGGACGATTAATGGAACAGGTGGGGTGACCATTACCGGTTCTCAGACTTTTAGCAGCACCGACAATTACACGGGTGTGACTCGCGTCAATGGGACGTTGATTTTGGGAAGTGATTTATTTTTGGAGTATTTGTCGGGCAATGGAATCATTGAGCTGGGCGATCATAGCCTCACCTTCGGGGGAAGTGACTTTACTGGGAAGATGTTTGGCAGTGGCGGAGTGTTGGGAACGATTGTGTTGGGCGATGATATGACCCTTCCTGCCCTATCTGGATCGGGCACAGTCGATTTGAGAAGTTATACGCTCACTTTAAGCGGAACGGGTGGGGATTTCGATGGGGCGATCAAAGGGACAGGGGGAGTGAGTATTACCGGAAGCGCCACTTTAGCTGGTGCGCTGAGTTATTCGGGGTCGACAAATGTGTCTGGGAGTTTAATTTTGGGAGATCATCTCGAGATTGCTTCTTTGACGGGGCTTGGGAATGTGAATCAAAAAGGATATACGCTCTCAGTTGCTGGAGGAGTATTTACTGGAAGCTTGATTGAGAGTGGTGGACTTGAAGTGCGAGCCGGAGAGTTTCAGCTGGGAAGCCAAACGCGTATCCCAGCCCTTTTTGGTAGTGGAAATCTGGTCCTCAATGAAACCACACTTTCAATTACGGGAAGTGGAGGAGTGTTTTCAGGTCAGCTCAGCGGCACAGGGAATCTCACAATTTTAGGAAGTCAAACACTCGAGGGAGCGACCATACACACTGGACAAACAGTTGTTGATGGGACGCTTCTTTTGGGTGGGGATTTATCCCTTGTTTCGCTCAATGGAAGTGGAAAGATTGTGGGGAATGGCCATCAGCTTACGGTTGCAGGGGGCACTTTTGGCGGATCTGTTTCTGGCTTGAGTGGCCTTGATATTGCGAGTGGGACGTTAAGTCTTGGGGGGAATCTCACCCTCGATGCTCTGGATGGAGGGGGGAGTTTAAATCTCGGTGTTTACTCATTAACTATTTCGGGCAGTAGCGGGGAGTACCAAGGGGTGATGAGTGGGTCTGGGGATTTGATTGTGAGCGGTTCACAAACTTTTTCAGGCGGGTTGGAGCAGACTGGGAAAACACGAGTGGATGGGACGTTGATTTTGGGAAGTGGCATGACGCTCAATCAGCTGATGGGAAGTGGGGTGGTTGATCTGGGGACCAATACGCTCAACATCGATGGTGGGAAAACAACTTCTTTTGCTGGGACGATCCGGGGCGATGGAGGGGTCACCCTTTCCAGCAACTCAACTCTTACACTGAGTGGGAAAAATGTTTATACGGGAAGTACGACAATTACATCTGGAAAGCTGATTGTAGCAAGTCAAGATGGGCTTGCTCCGAAGTCTAAGTTGATTGTCAATGGCGCTCTTGTTCTAGATGGAAGTGATCTTCAAGTAGCGAGTATTGATGGGAATGGAAGTGTTGAGTTGGGGGCAAATCGGCTTACTGTGTGTGGCGGAATGTTTGAGGGGAGCATCAAGGGGACGGGAGGGGTGAGTTTAAGTGGTGGTGGGGCGCTCACTTTGAGTGAAGCGAATAGTTATAGCGGGACGACTGTGATTGAGTCGGGGCGTTTAACAATGACTCACGCTGGTGCGATTGGGAATGAGGGGAAAGTTATTTTGGATGGGGAGCTTGAGCTGGGTGGCGTTGACTTGGGCTTGAGCCAATTGAGTGGTAAGGGGAGTCTTATCTTAGGGAGCAATCAGTTCACTCTTGTTGGAGGGAATACATCGAGTTTTCGAGGATCGATTGGTGGGAGTGGAGGTGTTAAGATTGTTGAGGCAAGTGATCTCACCCTTTCTGGTGTTAACACCTATTCGGGTTCAACTCTTGTTTCAAGTGGGTGCTTGCGCGTTGCCAATGCATCGGCTCTATCTGCTAATTCGAGCTTGCAGGTGGCAGGTCAGGTGGTACTCGATGGTGTGGATGGCACTGTTGCCAATTTGCTGGGGAGCGGACAGGTTGATTTGGGAGGGAATCGGCTCACCATCGGTGGTGGATTGAGCGGAACATTTAGCGGCACCCTTTTGGGCTCTGGTGGCTTGGTGATTGATCATGAAAGCGGGCTTTCTCTCAATGGGGACAACCGCTATACCGGATCAACTCTTGTAAAGAGTGGAACATTGACCCTAGCAAGTAATCGGGCACTTTCTATTGATTCGAGTCTCACAATTGGGGGTGGGGGAAAAGTGGTGCTCGATGTGGCCAACTGGACAATGGGAACTCTTGGGGGATCTGGGCAGTTTGACCTGAATGGAAACACGCTCACTCTGACTAAGCCGACTAGCTTTACTGGAAAGTTTGCCGGCGAGGGCTCTTTAATCAAGAATACGAGTGAAGAGACGGTGAGTTTAACCCATGTCCAATTTGGCAAGGGAATGCATCTCGTCAATGAGAGTGGAAGTATGGCGATTGCGCCAGGAGCTAATCTCGCCTCGGTGGAGGTGAAGGGGGGCAGCCTCAATTTAGTGGGGACCGGGGAGCTAATCGCGCCCATTTCTGGCAGTGGGAAAGTTGAGATTGCGTCTGGGACAACAACTATTCAAACAGATCAGAGTGAATTTCGTGGAAGTGTGAGCCTTTCTAGTGGGGGGAGTTTAGTTTTAAGCGAAAAGGGGCTATTAAATGGGGCATCGATTGATATTGGGAAGGAGCAACTGACTCTTTTCCCAAGCCAACCCACCACCTATACAAGTCAAATGCAGGGGACGGGAACGCTTGCACTCACTGGAGGTGAGGCGATTTTAGGTGGGGATATCTCGGGTTTTGATGGCACTTACCACGTCACAAAAGGGAGACTTGAGTTTACAGGGGCACCCTCTACAGGGGCTGCATTTATCTTGAGTGGAACAGGTGGGGTAAAATTTGATTATCCGACAACCCTCTATTCTGTTTCAACAAGTGTTGGCACCGTCATTGACTTGAGCGGGACTAACTTGACCATTCAGAATTCGACTCCAATCACCATTGAGGGAGAATTGATTGGTGAGAGGGGATTCTTGAGCAAGCGAGGGATTGGACAACTCACATTGAAACCTTCTAAAACCCCATCATATACCGGCCTGACAACGATCTCACAAGGTGAAGTAGTTGCCAATAGCGAAACGGCGTTTGCCCTTCCATATAAGGGTAGCGTTCAGCTGTCTGGAGAGGCGCAGCTTACTCTTGCAGGTGGCCCTTTGCGGGTTGGATCGATTCGCGCGACTGGTATTCCTACCCTTGACTTGGGAGGATGGCGGTTAGTGACTGGGGGAGACAATACCAGCCAGGGATTTGAAGGGACCATCATTTCGGGTGGAGGGGGCTATATCCGGAAAAGGGGAAGCGGTATCCTAGATTTAGATGAGAATCTCACCTGCATAGGCAAACCTGGTCTTCAAGCGTGGGGAGGGATACTTTTCATTGATATCACCGATGGTTGGGGGACGATCCAAACAGGTGAGGGAAGAGTGTGCATCCGAAAAGGGGGAGAGATTTCAGAAACCATTAGGCTTGAAGGGAAGGGGGCGATTGACAACATTGGGGTAACAACTACGATTCATACCGATCAGAGTAGTTATGGAGGAATGCTCACTCTCACTAATGGCAAAGGAGGGCTAATACTAACAGGCGATGGGGTGATCGGGGGAGTGATTGATACGGGTAGCGGGACAAGTGTCACGCTGAGCCCAAGACAAGAAAAGGAGTACTCCCTTTTTGTGAAAGGGTCGGGTAAGATGGTTGTCGATTCAGATTCTCCGGTCACCTTTTCCGGACGACTACGGGAGAATGTCTCACTTGAAAAAACAGGAGATGGGGCGCTGAAAGTCACTTTGGTCAACCCATCGTTAGGAACGACCAGAGTGAAAGAAGGCTCACTTATTCTAGCTGATCGCGGCTGGCTGGGAGGGGATATTGATCTTGCGAGCGGCACTCAATGCATCTTAGGTGAAAGTGCGATCGATACCTACCCCAATGGATTTGGCGGGGATGGGAAGATTGTGGTGCAATCCCCATCCAAAGTGGTCTTAACTGGGGAAATTGGTGGATCTGTTGGGTTGGTCCATCAGGGGGGAGATGAGTTAGTGATCTCTCGGGCCAACCCCACAACGGGACCCATCCATCTCCAAAAGGGGAGATTGCGACTTTGGGGGAATGAGGCCTCACTTGGTGGCACCATTACAATTGATCAGGGACAAACACTTATCTATAGCAAAAATACGGCGGGCACCCATGCAAATGGTTTAGGTGGGAGTGGGAAGATCGAGGTGTATAGCCTAAGTGGAGTGAGTTGGAGTGGGGATGGATCGAGCTTTGCTGGAAATGTGTGGGTAGGCCCTCTGGCAAAGCTCACTTTATCGACTGGGACGGCGCTTGGTGGGGCAAGTCGCATCGCGGTCGATGGAAAATTGAGTGTGAGTGACTCAATCGAGCTTGGCTGGGTGACTAATGGAGATGGGAAAGGTCGCTTAGAGATAGGGAGTGGAAAGAGTCTCACCCTTGTTGGTGGAGGGGTGTCTACTTTTGCGGGAGTGATTAGTGGCTCGGATGCCTCACTTGTGATTGACAATGCCGCTTGTGATTTGACCTTGACAGGAGACAATAAGTACTCAGGGGCGACCTATGTGAAAAAGGGGATCCTCAGAACCCGGGGGTTGGCTGATCGGATAGCCGATACCTCCGACTTACATGTCGATTCTGGGGGGACAATTGATATTGGTGCAGATGAGGTGGTGCGCTCCATTTCAGGGAGTGGAAACATTATCATTTCCGAGCACACCCTCACCCTTTTAAGTGGCGATTCGGCAGTTGAATTCTCCGGGGTATTGAGTGGGACAGGGAGGCTGATTTATGCCGGGGCTGATGGGGCTGGGAAGCTCACCTTGTCGGGGACAAGCGCATTATTGGGCCCCACCACGGTGTTGAGTGGAGAGCTTTTTATATCTGGGGATGGGCGATTGTCGGATAATTCGTTAACGACAGTGATGAGTCCGGGGATTCTCTCAATTCACGCCGATGAGCAGGTGGGAAATATCAGTGGCGATGGAACGATCAACCTGGACAAGAGCTCACTTTTTGTGGGCAATATCAAAGCGCCTGAGCCGTTTACAGGGAACTTAAATGGGCCTGGAACACTTGCCCATACAGGCAAAGAACCACTTGCCCTTGATAAGCTCAAGATAGGGGATGAGATCAACTTGGTCAGTAGCACAAGTGGGGGTGTGGTGACCATTCGTCCTGACCAAAATTGGAAGAGTGTGCGGATCAACACAAGTGGCCCCATTGAGTTGTCGCAAGGGGGAATTCTCAACCCCACCACCCAATATTTTGGCTCGGGATTGATTCGGCTCAACCATGATTTAGAGATTAAACATTATCTCGATGGGTTTGCAGGGACAATATCTCTTTCGGATGCCGATCTCACCTTTAGTCAGTATGGGAATACGGGGAGTGCCTCCATTTTACTAAAAGATCACCAAGTGAATCTCAACCCCTCAAAAAACATTGACTATCGACAAACGTTTATTGGTGATGGGGTGATTTGTATTGGAGGAGGGGCTGAGGCCACATTAGCAGGCGATCTCTCCCAATTTTCAGGGACGATCAAGTGTCTTTCAGGTGAATTAACAGTGGCTACAAGTCTCCATGAAAATGCCAAGCTTTTCATCACTGGTACTGGGGAGATTAATATCAACACCTCCTCAACCATCAAAGCGATCGAGTCGAGTGAGCAGGGAAAGGTTGAGATTGCAAAAGATGCCACCCTTACTCATGTGGTTGAATCGGGGGAGAGCAAGTTGACAGGCATCTTGTATGGAGAGGGGAACTATGTCAAGGCGGGGAGTGGGAAGGTCATTATCACCGGAAATAATTCGCTCAAAGGGACCATTTCTGTGACCAAAGGAACCTTAGAAGGCGTCCCTGCAGCCTTTCCCAAAGGGGTGATTAATCAAGCTGAATTGATTTTCAATATGAATGGGTCAAGTGCCTACCACCAGACGATTAGTGGAAAAGGGAACTTGACAAAACAAGGGGTGGGAAATCTCACGCTGACAGCAAAGCAAACCTATACCGGCACCACGACTATTGAAAGGGGGGAGATCACCTTGGCGCATAAAGGTGGGGGAACCCTTGCCCCAAATAGCGATCTATTTGTGGGACTGGAAGGGACCTTGCGCATAGCCACCCCACAAACCCTTAAAACCATAAAAGGGACTGGACAAATTGAGCTGATTGATCGACTCACCATTACAAATCCCCAAACAGAGGTGTTTACGGGGAGATTGTCGGGAAATGGAACTTTGATCAAACAGGGAGGGGGAAAGCTTATCCTCAACGGAGTGAGCCGTCATACGGGTGTGGTATGGATTGAGCAGGGAATTCTCTATTGCGCACACTCAGATAGCCTTCGCCCCGACGCGCGGGTGGTGTTAAATGGGGGGGCATTGGAAGTGGGAGCTGACCTTCAGCTAGGGTATTTGGGGGGTAAGCGGGGAAGTACCATACTCGATCATGGCAAGCAATTGACCATAGGGAGTAGAGGCGATGCCATTTATGATGGAAACTTGAAAGGAAAAGGAAGTGTTGTCAAAATAGGAGGGGGAAATTGGATCGTGAATGGAGATATCAATATTGATGGAACCCTCTATGTGGAAGAAGGCACTTTGACAACTCAAGGGGGCAAGATCTCAGGGCACACCTCCATCGTTGTCGCTCCAACTGCTGAATGGGACTTTGATGATAATGGTGAAGTGGAGAAGATTACTGGAAAGGGGAAGACCAAAATCAAACCGGGCAAGCAGCTCACCGTAAATGCAACGGAGGATACAGTTGCCGAAGGAACCATTACCGCTTCTGGACCGGGGGCAAAATTTGTTAAAGATGGGGCGGGGACACTCACTGTCACTGGAATGATTGATGAGACAGTGACAACAACAGTCTCGTCTGGAAATCTCAAAGTTTTGGGTACGGTGATGGGACCTGTTGAAGTGAAGCCAGCAGGTCGAATATCGGGAACAGGGAAAACCACCCAAAAGGTGACTGTAGAGGGGTGGATGACTCCTGGAGCCTCGATTGGAACCATTACTGTAGGGTCGCTCGACCTGAACCCCACCTCGGTCTATCTTAACGAATTTAATGGAACCGAGAGTGATCTAACCATCGTCTTAGAGCGGGTCACAATTGAAGAGGGGGCAAGCATCCTTTTATCCCCCGAGATCTCCACATATACTGCCGGAAAAGAGTATACAATTATGACCTACTTGGATCGGACAGGAGAGTGGTCAGCCATTGCAGTGGACAATCCATCCCGACTAGATGGTCTAGTTCCCTTCCTCACCTATGGAGCAAACGCGATTACACTGACGCTCGGTCCGCAGCCCTACCCCTCTCCAGCGCAAGCAGCTACCATCTCAGCCCCCTTTGGCCTGATCAAGCAGGCAAATGAGGTGCAAGTGGCCAATATTACCAAACAACAAATGCTTCGGATTATTGAAGGGCCTTGTTCATGCGGCATTGCAGGTACTTGCCAAACATGGATTGCAGGAGACTATGGAGAAGGGAAAGGAAAACAGGGGGGAGCAGCCAATAGCAAGTGGGCAGTGGCTGCTGGAAGTGTTGGGATCGATTACTATCTCGCCGATTGCTTTGTTCTCGGCTTTGAAGGGGGTTATACCTACGCCAGGTCCAATCTTGCCGCCACTAGTGAGTCGATTGTTTCAGACAACTTCACCGGATCCATCTCAATTGAAACCCCACTCATCGACCACTTCTGGATGACTGCTCAATACAACTTTACTTGGTCTGATTACACAATCACTTTTGAGAACACCCAAGATGCCACCACGGTGGGGATGGAAAACTCCGTAAGCGGGCGCCTCCTTTATGAAGAACAGTTTACCACCCGCTTTAAAATGATCCCCTATGCCGGCTTTAAATATCTCACGGCACGGATGAATGGCTATAGCCAAACTACTTGGGTGGTCAATGCCCTCAAAGTAAATACCGTTCACTTTGACACAGTCGAGTCCGAACTGGGAATCAACCTTTCCTATGCGATTCCCAACAACGGGTACAGGATCATTCCCCAAGCCGACTTTGCCTGGCTCCACACCTTTGGCGCCCTTGATCACAACACTTCAGTTCGGTATGTCAATCAGACTGCAACAACTAGTGTGAAGACCACCTATCTTGCCCGCAACTATTTCAACCTCAATCTAGGGGGCTCGGTTGAGCGGAACAATATCAGTGGATTTGCCTTCTACAATGGCCAATTCAACCAGGTGGATGAGGATGTCTGGCGAGTAGAGGCAGGCTTTCGGGTCTCATTCTAATCTTTTTATACATGAATGAAAAAGGGTAACCTGTTATCCTACTGGCAGTTGGGGCTTTATTTGCTTTAAGAGTCGAGAAGAGCGGTTGTCAAAAAGGAGTGGATACGGTCTTGTGTAGGGTAGGAAAAGTGTCCCCGGCGCGATTCGAACGCACGACCTACGGCTTAGGAGGCTGTCGCTCTATCCAGCTGAGCTACGGGGACACAAAAGTTAGTGATGAGTATACCAAGCTAAAGGCTTGAAAACAAGAGAGAAATATTTCCTTTACTCAAGGGATGACTTGAGTAAAGAAGACCAAATAAGGAGAACATATGGCACAAGAGACAGCAGACATTGGATTGATCGGAATGGCCGTCATGGGGCAAAACCTCATCTTGAACATGAACGACAACGGATATACAGTTTGTGCCTTCAACCGGACCGTCTCTAAAGTAGACGACTTTCTCCAAGGGGCTGCCAAAGGGACAAAAGTGATTGGCGCCCACAACGTTGATGAATTTGTCGGCTCATTGAAAAAGCCCCGAGTGATCATGATGATGATCAAAGCGGGCGATGCTGTTGACCAACAAATTGAAGAGCTCCTTCCCCACCTCGAAGAAGGGGACATCATCATCGATGGGGGAAATAGCCACTACCCAGACACCAACCGCCGTTGTAAAGAACTCGATCAGAAGGGAATCCTCTTCATGGGGTGTGGCGTCTCTGGTGGAGAAGAGGGAGCCCGCCACGGCCCCTCCATTATGCCTGGTGGAAACGAAAAGGCATGGGAGAGGGTAAAGCCCATCCTCCAAGCCATCTCTGCTAAAGTGGATGGCGAGCCCTGCTGTGATTGGGTGGGGAAAGATGGTGCCGGCCACTATGTGAAAATGGTCCACAACGGAATTGAATATGGGGATGAGCAGATCATCTGCGAAGTCTACGACTTTATGAAAAACGCCATGGGCCTTTCCAATGACGAGATGAGTACCATCTTTGGCGAGTGGAACAAAGGGGAGCTCGACAGCTACCTCATCGAAATTACAACAGACATCCTCAAATATAAAAGTGAGGATGGCAACTACCTCGTCGATGAAATCCTCGATGTAGCAGGCCAAAAGGGGACAGGGAAGTGGACAGCCATCTCCTCACTCGACCAGGGAATTCCCCTTCCACTCATCTCAGAAGCAGTCTTTGCCCGCTGCCTCTCTGCCCTGAAAAGTGAGCGGATCAAGGTGAGCTCCATGTATAAAAAAGAGCGCCTCCCCTTCCAAGAAGATAAGCAAGCTACCATTGATAAATTGCGAAAAGCGACCTACCTTGCCAAAGTGATCAGTTATGCCCAAGGGTATATGCTCATGCGCTCAGCCTCAGATGAGTTTGGCTGGAACCTCAACTACGGAGGAATCGCCCTCATGTGGCGAGGAGGGTGTATTATCCGGAGTAAGTTCCTCGGCAAAATCCGTGAAGCCTACAAAAAGAATCCCAACCTCGAAAACCTCCTCCTCGACGACTTCTTCAAAGATATCGTCCACGAAGGAATCGATGACCTACGGGACATTGCCTGTTCAGGAGCCCGCTACGGCATCCCCATGCCTTGCATCTCCTCTGCCCTCAACTTCTACGATGGCCTCGCCCGCGAGCAACTCCCCGCCAACCTCCTCCAATCGATGCGCGACTACTTTGGCGCCCACACCTATCAAACGCTCAAAGAATTCAACGCCAACCCAACAGGCCAGATTCCCTTCCACCACACCAACTGGACAGGCAAAGGGGGAACCACATCTTCCTCCTCCTACAACGCCTAACCGGCCCCCATCTTATACAGATAAGAGGCCCCACCCTTCAGGGAGTGGGGCACATCCTGCCTGATGCTTATACGATGGGCTTCTTGTCTGAGAGGAGGCGGATGAGGAGAGGGGTGTAGCCGCGGAGGCCAAATTGGTCGATGAGTTTAAGGAGCTGAATTCTATGCCCTTTTCTGGCGTATGTATGGGCTAACTGAACAACGTGTGATTGGAAGTCGTATCCTCTCTTTCCTGTTGCTGTTGCTACATCCTGAATGAGTCGATTTGCATATTCGAGTTGACCCCGATTGACACATCCGTTTGCAAGGCTTAGTCTAAGATTCTGCGCATGGGGCCTGTAGAAGCGGTCGATATCAAGGGGACGAAGAGCTTGAATGGCATCATCCCAATTACCCATTTGAAGACACTTTGAAGCGACTAGTTCAACAAGATGTGTATTCCTGCCCCTCCCAAACGCTTCACGAGATAGCATTTCCAAGGCTTGGGGATATTGGCCAGAGGCAACTAAGCCAATAAGCATATAATGCTCGCGAATGGGCCACCTCCTCCAAAGCTCATTATTGATCTCGATACCCTGGCTTTGTAAATGCTCATGAATCTCAACTTGGCCCGCCTGAACAAGGATAAGGGTGCGGAGTAATTTGATTTGAGTTTGATTCTCTGCCGTGGAGGACGCAACAAGGATTGCATCGAGCTCGGTGATTAGGTGGGGAGTAAGGAGTAAAGGCCTCTTTGATGCGCCCGAACTTACTGAGCCCCTTCGCCATTTTAGATCACATAACATGCCTTCTATGCATTCAACCCTTTCAACAACGTTTGAGAGTCCTCGAATAGATTGAAGAGCTTCTTCCTCGTTGCCTCTTTGGCACATTTCCTTACAAATGATCCCTTTTCTGTTTCCCTTCTTTAGTGGGCTAAGATAGGTTTGTGCATCAACCAAATGAAAGGCAGCAGTCAAGTCTTCAGTATAGGAAGATATACGGCGCTCTTTGTCTTTTAGATCAAAATTCATCCCTTGGATAGTTGAGGCTGTGAAATTCATTAGCCAGAAAAAAGCACTTGAATGCCCCGTCATCATGAATCGGATAATATTCACTTGAAGTGATTGTCCTTCACGATGATATGGGAAGGGAGGGTGAGCTGTTTTAGAAATTTTCAAAAAGGGTAAAAAAGATCCAATTGTTTGCATTGAAGAATAGATATCTCCTGCAAATCCTTGACCTAGAAAGTGGAGCAAATTTGATTGGTTACCCGAGTAAAGCGTCCAATAAAAAATTGCTTCATCCATTAATTCCGCATCTGTTGCATCACGAAGATAGTGCTCCCACCATCGGCCAGTGTAAGGAATCGCTTGTTCTTGATAGGCGAGCGCTTCACTGTAGCCTCCTTCTTCCAATGCTCTTACTAGCCCCGGATAGAGCTGGAGATCTTCTGCCTGCTCTGGGGACAAGTCATTGAAAAGAGTATGAAATTCCTCAAATTGACCCGTTGCAATAAGCGCGACAAATAGGTGTTTCAAATTCTTTGTGCAATGAGGTTCTGGTTGAGCTTTTACGAGCTTAACAATTGCTGGCCCAGTCTCCAGACCGGCAATCTGATATCCAAGCAAAACATCTAGCAGTCGGGATTCCCAGATTTCCCCATTGAATTGAGCCACCTCTTCATCCACTTTTGGTTTGGATGGGGGATCATTTTCAATTTGAGCTTTGGCACATGCGAGTAAAGCTTGTCTTTGGTTGAAAATATCTCCCACTCTCGGTGGCATGCACTCGTGTCCCTCTGGGGGCAAGAACTGCTTTTGCCAATGGGGAAAGACTGCAAGTGTGCGACAGATGATTGGTGAGAACTCCTGCATTAGAGAAATCACATGCCAATGGCAAAGGGCACGGCAGCTGGTGCCAACTCTTGCAAGGGATTCGGCATCGAGGAGTGAGAGAATGTGACAAATCAGGTCTTTGGGTAGGGTGGAGATTAAATCTTTACTTTGCGTATTGATTGACAATGCACGTTTTGCATCAAGGGCAGGGTTTACACTTAACATATTCCTCTCTCACAAATTGGTTGGGGAAACATTGTAGCACAACGCACATATATGGGTATACAAAGAACTCAGCCCAGCCCCCGGGAGGGAGGGCCAGGCCGAGAATTGATGTGTAAGTTAACTTGGAGACCTTGGGTGATGAGCCATTCCAAATCAACTTATGATAATAATGCTAGCAATATGTGAATAGTTTGTAAACAAAATTGTTATTTGATTTAGTTAATGAGTGAAATGAGTTGTTTGTGGTATTATTAGTTATTTTGTTTGAGGAGGTTTTATGTCTATTCAGCAATTAGGTTGTATTCAAACCGTTCAGGAAGCGCTACTTTTACAGAATGAAGGGTGGCAAGCAGCTTGTGTTGAGGCGGTTAAGTCTGAAGCGGATATGGATGTCTCTGAGGGGGCTATTTCTTCCATCTTTCAATTTGCTTCCCATGAAGGGCCAGAGGGGTGGGTTCACCTTATATGTGAAGTGAGCCCTCTTTCTGGGTTGGGGCCTGAGTATCTGGCAAAGACTGCTTTGGCTGTTGTTAAGGGAAATAGCGGTTTAAAGGGAGCAGGGCAGCTTAGGGAGATTGCCGATACGCTAGAGCCACTTGATAGTCGGGATAAGGTTGTGAAGTTTGTGGGGGATTTAAGGACTTTTGCAGCTGATATCGAGCAGAAAGAGTCTCTCCAGTTTACCATGGAAACCACTTTAGAAGACCGAATGTTGGCTAAACAGGTGTTAGTAGAGATTGATGGCATGAAAAATGGGTGGGTTGCCCGGGCGGGCAAGCTTGCTCAACAAGCTCAATCTCAGGCGGTTAGAGAGCGTCTTGTGAGTCGGGTTGCCAGGGAAGTTCTAAGGGGCCCTGAGTCTGTAGAGAACTATCGGGAGCTTGCACAGATTGTAGCAATCCTTCCAGAGGGGAGCTTGCGGGCTGGAATCGTTAAGCGCCTGATTCCCAAGGCGATAGAAGTGGAGTTTGAATGGGATGCCTATGAAAATTGGACGTTCGAAGAGCTCTCGCTTGTTGATAAAGCGGTTGAAGAACTTCTACTTTTGCAAGAATTAAACGACTATGAGTCAGTAAGTTAATTCATCAGTGTAAATAAATTATTTAATTAACATATCAATCGTGTTATAATTAACTAATTATTTATGTGGTGGGTTTATGCAATCAACTGTTTCAAGTAGACAGACATTAGATGTCGTGGGCACGCACTATGCTGAGCAGGGGCGAGGGTGGCGAAAAGCTGCTCGTACCGCTGTCGCAAAGGAGCCCGACGTCGAAGTTCAAAAGGTGGCCGTTCGGGTCATGGTGATGAAGTCGGCCGAGTACCAGCATGATGGGTGGGATCGCCATATCTTAAAAACAGTGACCCTTATTGAAAACCCCTATGAAAGGACAAAATTAGTTAATGAAGCTGTTCAGGTCGCACTTGATAGCCCCACAAAAAGGACAGAAAGTGGTGTGAGGAGCTTGAGTAGACAGCTTGATCGGGGTGGTGTTGATGAGCATGATACGCAGGCGCAGGTGGCCGGTCTTCAAGAAAGAGGAACTCTAAAAGCCTTTAAAAAGGCAAGCAAAGAGGATCGGGCACTTGTTGAGGAAATTTGCCGAGGTGAACTCAACGTGAGAGATGGTACCTACTTAGCAGGATCGATTCAGAATCCCAAATTACGCGATTACGCCCTTATCGCTCTGCGAGCGAGATTGTGTGAGGAAGAGGGCCCAGATCAGCAATTAGAAGCTGGAATCAGAATTGTTGAGGAGATGACCGACCGAGGACTAAAAGAAAAGATGGCCAATCTATTAATCTCTCTTCTACCCTATGTAGATCGAGCCGGTGCCTTGCAAGGGGCCTATGTCCTTTCAGAATTTGCCGACTTTGAAGGGCTGTTGGCGCTGAAAGGGATCATCACGGACATGCAAGCAGAAGATGAGCTTAAAGAAGCTGAGGCAAGGGGTCACTTTAAAGAAGAGGAAGAATTTACTCTAAAAGAGCTCGAGGAAGAGATCGATCGCGTAGAACAACCAATCGTGGATCCAATTGATGATCTTGTTAAAGAGATTGATGAGCGACTAGCTCAATTTGATTATAAAGCACTTCAAAAAGTTCAGATGAAGCAGCAGCAAGAGGTTATAGAGGCTTCAGTCGGGCTTTGTGATGCTGTGGAAAGAATGGTTGAGTACCAAGAGGTCCATGTTCGACATACCGAGACCTATGTGGGTAGACATGCCCAAGGGTTGGGTGTAAGACAACTCTATCAGGGTGATCTTGAAGCAGAGCTACGAGCTTTGGAAGATGAGATGAGTGAAGCAGGGGATGAGACACTTTCAAGTGTTACGACAGTAGAGCCTTCGCCGCTGACTGGTTTTTCCCCAAGCCCAACCAAGGGATCGCGCAAGTCCCCCCCAAGTGTTGTACGGCCTGGCGCGAAGCAGGCAGATCAAGAGCTCGCAGACTTGCAGAGACGCTTGGATACACTACCACCCCTCCCATCTTTTGTATCAAGGGGGCAGGCTGATAGGCCGAGCAGCCCAGCGACAGAAGAGGACTTGAGTAGACGATTGGAAGCGCTAAAACGGCCTCGTGCAGTTCAATCTCCAAAGAAGAAAGAGGCCCAGACGGTTGACCAGAAGGTGGCTGAGCTTGCTTAACGGTTAGTCAGAGTCGGTTTTCAAGATTTCGATAAAGGCTGATTGAGGGATCTGAACTTTACCAAATTCCTTCATCTTCTTCTTCCCCTTTTTCTGCTTCTCCCATAGCTTGCGCTTACGGCTGATGTCACCCCCATAACATTTTGCAGTCACATTCTTAGAAGCGGCGCTGATTGTCTCTCGACCAATAATCTTTCCCCCAATGGCCGCTTGGATGGGCACTTTAAACATCTGTCTTGGGATCACCTCTTTGAGCTTGGCGCAAATCTGTCGGCCGCGGAATTCGGCCTTTGAGCGGTGTACAAGGCTGCTGAACGCATCAACAGGCTCCTCATTTACGCGCACCTCAAGCTTAATAATATCACTCTTGCGATAGTCCTCGGGCTCATAGTCATAGGAGGCATACCCCTTGGTCATCGACTTGAGCCGATCATTAAAGTCAGTGATAAATTCAGCCAGTGGGAGGAGCACCTGTAACAATACACGCGTTTGATCAATCGTCTCAGTCGAGGTGACCTCACCCCGTTTCTCATTGACTAGAGCCATCACAGCGCCCAAGTAATCAGAAGGGGTCATAATGTTGCACTTTGCCCAGGGCTCTTCAATATAGGAGATGTGTGAGGGGTCGGGAAAGTGTGAGGGATTATCGATGGGGATCATCTTCCCATCTTGCTGATGCACCCGGTATTGGACACTTGGAGCGGTGGTGATAATATCAAGGTCAAACTCCCGCTGCAGCCTTTCAAAGACAATCTCTAAGTGGAGCAGGCCGAGGAAGCCACACCGAAAGCCCATGCCGAGCACCATCGAGTTCTCCCCCTCCACATGGAGGGCCGAGTCATTCAGCTGAAGCTTTTTAAAGCTGTCAGATAGAGCCTCATAATCAGAGGTGTCGACGGGGTAAATCCCCGCAAAGACAACAGGCTGGACCAGCTTAAATCCAGGCAAGGGTTCAGATACTCCACCATGGTGAGTTGTAATCGTATCTCCCACCCTCACATCAATGGGATTTTTAATATTGGCCACCAGATAGCCCACTTCACCCGGCCCTAGCGACTCAACCGACTGTTCATTGGGGGAGAAAATCCCCACATCGAGCACATCATAGTGCTTGCCCGTCGACATCATCAAGATCTTCGTCCCTTTCTTGATTTCTCCACTCATCACTCGGACATAGGCCATCGCTCCCCGATAGTTATCATAGTGGGAGTCAAAAATCAGCGCACTCAGCTGATCACTCTCAGGCTCCTTGGGTGGGGGGAAAGTCTTAATCATCGTCTCAAGCACTTCCTTAATCCCTTGGCCAGTCTTTGCAGAGCAGGCAATCGCCTCACTTGCATCCAAGCCAATCACCTCTTCAATCTGATGCTTAATCGCCTCAGGATCGGCCGCAGGCAAATCAATCTTATTCAAAACAATCGCAATTTCCAAATCCTTATCAATAGCTAGATGGACATTGGCAAGCGTCTGCGCTTGCACCCCTTGAGCCGCATCAATAATGAGCAACGCCCCCTCACACGCACTGAGCGAGCGAGAAACCTCATAGGAAAAGTCGACATGTCCCGGCGTATCAATGAAGTTGATCTGATAGGTATTTCCATCATCTGCTTCATAGTGCATCGTGACAGGGTGGGCCTTAATCGTGATCCCTTTTTCCCTTTCCAGCTCCATGTCATCGAGGAGTTGTTCTTTCATCTCACGCTGAGAAACAGTCGAGGTGAGCTCCATCAGGCGATCAGAGATGGTCGATTTACCATGGTCAATGTGGGCGATGATGGAAAAGTTGCGGATATATTTTGATTGCATGAGATCAGTATAGCTAAGGGGTCAGAATAATTCCAGGAAATTGGGAAGAGCTCACCTCTTTTTGCAAAGCGGATCATATCAAGTCAATTGGTAAGATGACACAGAAATAGTTATGAAAAATTAGTTTAACAATAGTGAAATTGATTATAAACACAAAACTTTGTATAATAGATGACTGCTTTAAACAAGGGAGGATGATATGGCGCAAGCTGTCAATGCAGAAGGGGGCACTCTTCAACCCACTTATCTAGAGAGTGTTCCAGAAGATAGCATGGAGGTCATTGTTAGTTATTTGACCCCCGCTGCGCTTCTAGAACTCCGATTGGTATCCCGGAATGTTAATCGCTTAGTTGAGTCTAGGTGTAGTTTTGCACAGATACTCAGAATACCCAGGGAGCTGGCCGTTCGAGGGGAAGCTGAAGGGGTCCGAACCGTTACCCTCTATAGTCAGTTCTGTGAGACTGTGACCTACGCGACCATCGAAGCCGAAGCTCTAGAGGACCCATCTCAAGAGCACACTATCCTGAATGTATGCGCACTAGCGAGACGACTATATATTGGTCGGGATGAGGAGCGGGCTAGGAATAGTGATTTGGTACAAGCATTAGACCAGATCAAAGAAACTGGGGGACACACTCTTTCGAGCGCAAGTGATCCAATTCGGGATAACCCAGAAATGGTACTCGTTGCCATGGTGGAGAGCAAACCTGATAATCCAAGCCATTTGGCATTTGATGGTGCATCCGACCGGTTAAAAGGGAATAGGAATTTCCTTTTTACAGCCCTTTCCATTAACCCACTTGTCCTTAACAATGCACTAGGTGAATTGAAAAGGGATAGAGAGTATGTTTTAAGAGTTGTTTCTTTACATGGCCGTGCACTTTTCGGTGCATGTGAGGCTCTCCAAGATGATGAAGAGGTTGTGATGACAGCTATCTCACAAGATGGGACCGCTTATGGCGCTGCAAGTGAGAGATTACAAAGGGAAAATAGCGTTCTTCATACAGCCCTTCTGCAGGATGGATGGGCATGGTTCCTACTTGATAATGAGCGGAAGATGGATGATCGGATTTTCACCCTTGTCACAACGGCTCATCCAGACTTGCGTGATGCGATACAGAATTGTCGGAGTTTCTTGCATGCTCAAGCAATGCAACCACCCGTAGGCTATCAGCCTTTAAGCGCTATGGTTAGCGATGACTAAGATGCCGCAACTCTTTCCCCCTTGCTCCGCAAGGTAAGAAGGGGCCACCATGCTTCGCAAGATAAGAGAGGGGGTCACCTTGCTCCACAAGGTACGAAGGGGCCTGGCATCAATTCGCGGCGCACTGTGCGGGAATTTCCCTACTTCACACATTGACTACCCGGGCGCCTCCAGCTACAGCAGGAGGCGCCCCCGCGTAAGCTTGAGGCTGGGCCTCTCGGCCCATCCTCAAGATTGCGGACCCTAAAAAGTTGTTAGCAACTGGGGCGAGCCCAGGAGGGGGGAAAGGGGGGAGGTTTGGACAGATTTTTCTTGGAGGAGCTGTTTGAGCTGGCGTTGGGTAATCATCCCACGATTGGTGCCTTCGGCAACTGCTTGAACAATCAGGTCATGAGAGATAAGGGGGCTTTCTATGACATCGAGGAGGGTTTGATAAGGGGTTGTCACATAATAGCCATCAACAAATGCAATGCTTGTAGGGTTGAGTCTCTTACGGTGGATGTATAGAACCGGGGGGATATCTGCATTTCGTCTAAAGGAGGGAGGTACTGTCATATGAAGCTTTTCGGGGAGAATGTCAGATAGTTCATAAATGGATAGAGCTGTTTGATGAGAATAGACTCCTTCTATCTTTTCTGATCGATTAGTGGACCATAGGGCCCAAATCATCAGATCAGCCCTCTCTGTTTCAGGGAACTGAGACAGGCGGTAGATCCCTCTATGGACTCTTATCCAGCGGCCTGATTGTACATGATATGGGTGTGTATTATCCTTATAGCCTGCAGCTTTTGCTTGCTTGGAAGTAAAATAGCCGTGTTGATTGGTGGCGATGTCAAATAGCTTGTTTTCAGGCTCTTGGGTTTGCTTTTCCATATAACCTCTGTTATATTAAAAGATTATGCAAAAATTTCAGATATATAGCAATCTACTTGAATGCCCAAACCTGCACAATTCCTCAAAATATTTGAGGAATTGTGCAGGTTTGGGCAGGAAACTTCAGCATTGAGATTGGGATATAGGGACTCATTGCGATCTAAACCGGGCGCCTCCTGCCGGAAGCTGGAGGCGCCCCCGCGTAAGCTTGGGGCTGGGCCTCTCGGCCCATCCTCAAGATTGCGGATAGGGGGCGGTTTGTGGGATGTCGCAAAGCTCTCCACCTTGCTTCGCAAGATAAGAGGGGGCCACCATGCTCCGCAAAGTAAGAAGGGGCCACCTTGCTTCGCAAGGCGGGCGGGTCCTGGCATGGGGTGGAGTGGGGGCATAAAAAAAGCCACCGGCAGAGAGCGGGTGGCTTTTTGCGTCGAGCATGATGTACATGCTCGTGGGCCTGGCCCCCGGAGGGGCAGTGGGCCTTAGTTGGCGGGCTTGGCTGTGCCTTCGAGGTCGGCTGCAGCTTGGGCGCGCTCTTCGGCTTCGCGGCTTTCCATTTCCTCGGACGCTTGAGCAAATTGCTTGCCAAGTGAACGAGCGGCTGTCATCCAGATAAAGATGATTGCCATGAGGATAAGCGCTACGTATGGAGCCATCGCAGAGATGGAACCAAGACCGAGGATCAATCCTTGTTGGATGAGCGATCCACCTGATTTACCAAGTCGAGCTCCAACCACGTCAATCGCTGCCTTACCTTTCACCTTAGACTCAGCGTCTAATGGGATGTAAGACATCTCTTTTGTTGGGTCGAAGAACGAATACTTAGAGGCTTTACTCAAGATATTTTGGGTCGCTCCGATCATCACCCCAGCAACAAGCGGAGTGGTACCGAGGAGAGCGAGCATTCCTTGGAATTGAGTCTTAAAGATCATGAATCCGAAGAATGCACCCCCTGTGATGAGTAGCATTACTGGTGTAACAAGCGCTCCGAATGTCCAGCCGAGGCGTCGGATGACGTTTGAGCTGAAGATCAAGATCACAAGCATTGTGGTGATCCCTGTACACATTGAGAAGGCACCCATGAAAGCGTTATAATCGTTAGGGTGTGGGTAAGCAAGCTTAAGCTGCCCCTTCCAAGTCACTTCGACGAGGTTAATTGAAATTCCATAACTCATAACGAGTAGAGCGATGCATCCCAAGTATTTTGACTGTGCCAAATACTTGAAGCTCTCAACCATGCTCATCTTAGTCTTAGTTTTCTTCATTTTCTTCTGTGCATTTGGATCGTAGAAGCGTGGGTCAGTCAATACATTTTTGTTGATCCAGTAGTAGATTCCCATAATGAGAAGTCCAGAAAGGACAACAACAAGCATCAGCATTGAGAGTGAGAACTGCCATGGATCAGTCACTGTTGAAGGAAGTTTATCTCGAAGTTGTGAAAGAAGTCTTACAACCCATCCACCGAGAATCAATGAAGCATTCGCTCCAATTGCAAATAGAGCATAGAAACGTTTTGACTCGCTCACCTTAGTGATGTCGTTTGCAAATCCCCAGAAAAGGAGAGATAGGGCCATTGATCCCCAAAGCTCAGACATAATGTAGAAGAGTGAGAAAGTCCAGTATCGGATAATCGATACGAGTCCGTGGAATCCTGCAGGAAGGTGCCCTTGTAGCCAATCACAGAATGCATTGGGGTGGATCATTTCACGGTTAGGATAGAGTACAACGGCAAATAGGCCGAAAAATACAATAAACGGTGTCACAGTCGAGTAGAATAGTGCAGGCTTGGATAGCAAATTACTCATCTTTGAGTAAAGAAGCATGAACACCACAGCCATTGGGAGAACTCCCCAGAACTTCAAGAAGGGGATCACCTCAGCACCACCAGAAGTCACGATAAGAGTATCTTTCGTGTCCCGGAGTACGGTGTAGTTAAATAGAATGAAAAAGAACATGAAAAGCATAGGCAATACTTTCTTCAGTTCGAAGCTATAGATCGGCCAGAAGAAAGAACGCAGCTTGCCAAATTCGGGTTGTGAATCGGACATTTTAATTCCTAGTGTTAAAATTTCGTTTGAAAGAGGTTCTGCCCTTGAGCATTAGTTGCTCTAAAGTGCACAAACTCTCTAAATTCTCCACCATTTTACAAGTTCTTGCTTAAATTGCAAGTCAATAGTGGGCAAAAAAAACCTCCAGTAGTTTCGCTACTAGAGGTTTTTAAATAGTATATAAAGAAAATTATCTTTATGCGTTATCTAGTGAGCCATAAGTCTCAGTTAGGAGTTGTGTGCTCACATTTTGTGCGTTAACAGCCTCGCCATATTGATTCCAAAGCTCTTGATCGACGATGTTGTGTCGAATGGACTGGATCAACTCTCTTTTGCATGTAGCAAGAGATTTTTTAGGGCTAAGAACGGAAATCATTTCTTTATCCCCAGCAAGTCTTGCAATGTTAAGCAGTCTTTCGAGTTGTGTCTTTGTAAAAGTAATTTGATCGCGACGCTTGCGTGAACCTCTCGCTGCTCGCTGCTTGGGAGCAACAACTGATGGGGCATTCACATCCAGCACATATTTTTGAATGGTGGCCCTGAGGTCTGATGGATTCTTGGTCTTCATCTTTTTAAGAGTGAAGTGGTGCATGTATCCACCAGTTGAGATGGGGAGGTATTTACAAATGTCATTTTCCTTCGTGCCGCCCACTTTCTTGATTGCCTGAGCAATGACTGCTTCGAGCTGTTCGAGTTCTTTAGGGCTTACAGTTTTTTCTTTAGTTAAGCTCATTTTTTAGACCTTCCTTTTTAAATTTATTAAGAACCAATCTCCAATCTCTTTTAATCGGTCAATGTTTGAAAAAGGCTCATTTCTCGTTTTGGATAACTACTCGATCTGGGGATTATCCCCTCATTTCGAGCACCATCTATTATTCATTTTCACGAAATGTTATAAGAACAAAAACTTATTGGCAAGAATAAGTAACTAATTTCCCTAACAAATTTGTACACTTTCTTCTCAAGCCGCCATTTTCAACCCTTTCAACCACCAATAATAAATGAAACTAATCAATAAAAAAGTATTTACCTGATTAATTTGGGTCCTTGAAAAGTTTTTTCAACCAGGAAATATTGATCGGATATTTATTTGGCTTTTGTGTCGGTCTGAAACAAAAGGGGCCATGTTCGAATACCCACTCAATTGAGGAATCGTTCCAAGTGGCTGATTCACAGAAACGAGCCTCCATTTGAAGGGTAATAAATATTATTTGATATTCCGAGATGTGTTGGCTTATTTTTCAAAATAGTGTATAATAGTAGGGCTTAATTTTGTCGGGAGAGAGGTGTGCAACAAATCGCGGGTATGTGGGGAAGTAATCCTTCGGCATTTGAACAGGTGCCAGGCCCAAATCTAGAGAAAAAAGCGTCTATTACGGGGGAGAAACCAAATACACATTTGTGTGATCGAGTGGAGATGGCCGCATCAAAACTGAAAGTGCTTGCAGATCAACAATTCGCACCGATCAAGCCAAAAAAACGGGAGGTCAAATCGCCAAATAGCTTGGTAGAGGGTGTGGTGACAAAGATGGGATTGAGGGTAGAGGACTGCCTTCCAAAACAACGCAATGTCAAATCGCCAAATCAATTGGTAGAGAATGTGGTGATGAAAATGGGATTGAATGTGGAGGAGTGCCTTTCTTCTCTTGGAAAGCGCACCCACGCAGCAGCTCAACCTGCCAAGGGAGAGCTGACCAACAAGTCTAAGAAGGGGAAGGCTTCAGAAAAGGCCCCACGTGCTCGCAAGCCCCGGGCGGCCCGGGCGCCCCAGGCACCAGGGGCACCAAAAGTATCACGGGCACCAAATGCAGAGAGCTCGCAAATGGAGAGTGTAACGCCACCACGAAATGATAGTGCTGCGAGTGGTGCTCAAACAGAATTTGATTGGCAGTCAAGTAGGGATTGGCTCGAACAGCTATTAACGTGGCCTTCAGTTGAGGAACCTAGCCTATCTGCTCAGCAGGTATTTGCAAGTGATTTATCCGATCTAATCTAATCTGCTAGATAGAACTTGGCTCTATTTGATTGTAGTGAAAATTTGATTATCACTGATCCAGTTTAATCTTTCCCTTTTTGGGATGATATGATAGCATACCCCCATTAAAAATTTTCTGAGGGAGGAAAAAGTGGCATTGGTGACGGGGAGTAGTCATGTCAGGAGCCGAGGTGAGTTTGAGGGCGAGGATTTAGGTGTAGAGGCAAAGCGATTTAAAGGGGTTGCAGCGCCAATTGAAGTTTTACCTGAGGATATGCTTTGTCGGATTATTGGTCTGCTCCCTCGCTATGCGATTGGTCATGTTTTTCAGGTGAGTCGACGTTGGAGCAAGGGGGTAGTGGAAGTGTTGAAGGGAACCATTAGCCCAGTACGAGATATTCCAGAAGGGTGGGGGCTTGGCGAATTAAAGGTTGAGCTTGAGACAAATCAGGTGGCCTATCAGCGTTTCTATATAGAAAAAGCGAAGAGGGAAGGGATTGAGAGGGTACCTCCCATTCTTCCGCCCACTATTACCGGTTGGGTAAACTTGAAGTGGGTTGAGGAGATGGTATATGGGAAATCCGTCCCCTTGTGGCTTGCATGGGCAAAACGGATGTTCGAAGAAGGGTTTGAAGAGGATGTTTGTGCTCGCTTTTTCAAGTTAGCGATTGAGTCTGAAAGTTTGCAATTGGTGCAGGAGTTTTTGGTCTCTCATCGCCAGGAACTCATTCATGACTTAGGATGTGTGAAAGCTACTCGCTATTTCTTACTATTGAATACCCCTTTTTGGCGTGCGAGCTTGGCATGTTTGCTGGTTAAAGAGGGGACAAAAACCTTGGACTGGAAGGAATTTAATGAGTGGGTGGGAATGCTTTCGGCTCCAATGGGACTCATTGATCATACTTCGCAAGCCTTTTCCTCTTTTAATTTTACGATTGTTAAAAAAGCGGTAGCTGAAGGTCAGTTTGAAGTTGCGATTCAAAAGCTCAGTTTGATCACAGATCTAAAAATGAATCTTCAGGCAGAGCGAGAGATTCTTATAGCAGCGATGCGCTCAGGGACTCCTCTCGATTCTTTATGGAGGCAAATCACAGGAGGGGGACCTGATCAGGAACTGCTTGTTCTTGTCCAGGCTTATGTGTTGCTTGAAGTGCCAGACCGACCTGATTTTCAGACCTCCTACTTTTCACATGTAAAGGAACTGGCTGTATCCGTTGCAGAACAGGGGAAGGGAGACTTAGCATTTTGGATGATCGATCGTCTCGATCCAACGACTCAGCTTGCTAATCAAAGTAGCATACTGACAGATGTTTTGACCACCCTCGCACGCGCAGGATATTTTCAGATATGTCGGCAAAAGCTTTTGAGCTTGCCTATGAACCCATACAGGGAAGTTTTAATCCACTACATGGTGATGGAGATTGTCAAAATGGGCGAATTTGACAACGCCCTCACCTTTCATCACATGGCAGTTAATAGTGGAGCAAAACAAATCGAGCGGGAAAAACTGGCTCAGGAGGCGCTGGATATTGGACCTTACGAGAAAGCAAGCAGATTTGTGAATGGGCTGGTGGGAGAGAGTTCTTGGAGCAAAGGGATGCACCATTTGATGGCGAAAGCTGCTGCAAAGGGGGGAGAAGGGGAGGCATTTGAGTATTATACCTCTTTGATTGCCGACAAAGCTTTGCAAATGTCTACCTTAGTCTCTGGAGCTGCACACTTTGCTGAGCGGGGTCACTTTGAGTATGCAGATCAAATAGAAGCTAAAAGAGGAGGTGAGCTTACGATTGGTGGGTTTTATTCGAAAATGGTGAAGGCAAGCTTTTTGGCAAAGCAGTTTGATCGACTTGATGAGTATATGAAAGGGCTGGCACTCGATGAGTACCGCTTCCATGAGGTCATGCAAATTGGAGTAGCGTGTTGTCTAACTAGTGATGTCGCATCCCTTGTCCGTCTGGCACAAAGTCTCAAAGCGCATGAGAAGAGAGAGCAATTCTTACTGCGGATGTATAGCCACCTCATGCCGGAGCGCCCATCCGATGCTTTTGAACTAGTAGAGTCTTCTGGTCTAGAGCGAGATCGAGAGGTCTATTTGACTGATAAGGCCACCTACCTTGCTTCAAGAGGGGATTTGCTGGAAGCAGAAAAGCTTTTGGAATCAATTGCAGGGATTCCTAATCGGGAGAGGATATATCGATGCCTTGCCGCCAAAAACGCTTCATTGGGGCGTCTTGGTATCGCTTTGAACTGGGCTGAGAAAATTGAGACTGATGAGACAAGGGAGTCTGCCATGCAGGAAATGGTGGAGATATTTAGCTTTAAGGAGACATTCTAATGGGCATATCGATACGAGGGGGGAGTGGGACAGCCCACGTTGATGCCAGGAGGCGGGAGGAGCTGGATGGGGGAACTCTCGAGTCTGAGGCAAAGCGATATAAAAGAAGCTCTGGGCCAATTGGTGTTGTGCCAGAGGAGGTACTTTGTCGGATTTTTGGATTTCTCTCTCGTTCTACACTTGGGTTTGTTTACAGGGTGAGCCGGGCGTGGAAGTGGGGGGTGGTGGAAGTGATGAAGGGTGCCATCAGCCCGGTACGTGTTGTTCCAAAAGAGTGGGGGCTTGGTGAATTAGAAGGGGAGCTTGAAGCCAATCGGGAGAAGTATCGGAGCTATTATTTAGAGAGGGCGAAAAGAGATGGGTTGGAGGTGGTGCCCCGCATCCTTCCGACCGATATCACCCGTTGGGTTGACTGGAAGTGGGTTGAGGTGAATATGTGCAGGGAATCAATCCCCTTGTGGCTTGCATGGGCAAAGCGGATGATGGAGGAGGGGTTTGAAGAGGATGTGTATGGAGATTTTGTTCGATTAGCAGATGGTGCTGACAGCTGTCAATTGGTGCAAAAGTTTTTAGTCAATAATCCCAAAGAACTGATCGGTCACATGGGATGTTTACAGGCAACTAGCTACTTCCTATTATTGCGATCCCCTTTTTGGCGCACGATGATCGCCTCCATGTTGGTTGAAGAGGGGAAAAAGAGTCTTGAATGGGAGGTGTTTGAGGCATGGGTGAAAACGCTTGTGGGTTCAGATGGACTGGTTGACCATACCTCAGAGGGTATTGGCTCTATTTATTTTGCAATAGTCAATAGAGCGCTTGAAGAAGGTAAGATAGCCAATGCGATTGAATGGTTCATTTTGATCAGTGATTTGGAATTGGGGCTTCGGGCAGAGAAAGAGATCATCATTGCCGCAATGCGGCTCAATATTTGCTATGACTCTTTATGGCGGCAAATCGCCGGGAGAGCTCCCAATGAGGAGATTGTGGTTCTTGCCAAAGCGTACGTATATCTAGAAAAGCCCGACCAACCCGATTTTCAGACTTTCTATCATGTCTTGGTGTCCGAGCTTGCCCTTGCCCTTGCTAAGGAGGGGGAAGTAGATCTCTCTTTTTGGATGATTGGATGTTTGAATCCCAAGTTTCATGAAGAAGCACAAAGTTATATCACAAAGTCTGTATTACTCAATCTCGCATCATCTGGATATCTTCGAGAGTGTCAGCAAATGGTGTTGATGTTGCCGTTGGTGTTGCAAAGGAGGGTTAACTTTGAAAACTTGCTTCACTGGTTGGCACTTGAGGTTGTGAGATTAGGCAAATTGGACGAGGCATTTGCCCTCCATAACATGACAGCTAAAAATGAAGCGAGGCAAGTTGAACGTGTCGCTCTTGTAAAGGCTGCCTATCAAGTGGCACCCTCTCAAAAAGCACTTGAGTTTGCGATCAATTTGGATCAAGCCTTCACAGAAGGAGATCCACTCCTAGATGATGATATGCACCAAGATTCTGCTCAAGCCGCAGCAAAGGCGGGGAACGCGGTTCAATTTGAGCAAATCCTCTCAAGGATAGTAGATGTTTCAAAGAAAAATGATACTCGCATCGCTGGGGCTGCAGCATTGGCTGAATGGGGGGATTTTGAACTGGCAGACCAAATTGATGCTGAGGGGGGCCTTGAGCCTCTTACTACTAGGTTATATTGCTATATGGCTAGGGCGAGCTTTGTTGCAAAGGAGTATGACCGTTTAGATAAGTATATGGCGGGCATAGAGTTTGATTTCTTTCGATACAAACAATGTTTATTGATTGGGATGGAATCTTATCGAGTTTCCGATATTGCTCCACTCGTTCGTCTCGCTTCAGGGCTAGAATCATTGGAGAAGAGAGAAGAGTTTCTCTTGACGATGTATCAACATATTGCAGCAGACCGCCCACCCCTTGCTTTTGAGCTTGTGGAGAGATATGGCTTAAAAGTGGATCAAGAGACTTACTTAACGGATAAGGCTAAATATGCTGTCTCTATTGGGGATTTGGAAGAGGCTGAAAAGGGTTTGGAGTCGATTTTGGATATCTCTTTTCGGGGGCAGATATGTGGATGCATTGCTGTCAAATACGCATCCATGGGGCGTATTAGACTTGCTCTAAATTGGGCTCTGAAAATTGAGAGTGATGAGAAGAGGGAGTCTACCATGCAGGAAGTCATAGAGGAACTAAGATTTGGAGAAGGATTGTGATTGATGGAGTGGCGCGAGGGGGGAATGGGAGAGTAGAGCCTGAGGCAAAGCGACAGAGAACTGACACAGGTGTGAGCCTTGTCGAACAGGGGAAAATTGGGGCTTTATCAGATGATGTGTTTCGGAAAGTGATTGGGCTTGTCTGTGGGAGTGGGATATTTGCTCTTCTCCAGGTGAATCGGCGATGGAATGCGCATGTGACTGTAGTGATCAAAGAGGTGGCCGGTTTTGAAGGCCCCGACGTAAATTCTCTTTCTTTTCCCCAAGTTAAGAGGCAATTGAGAGTGAATCAACTGGGGTTTCGGCTAAAATTCCAAGGGAATGTTGTTAAAAGTGGGTTATCAGCATTGCCGTCACTCTTACCTCCTCAAATTACCCGTTGGGTGAAGTTGAGGTGGCTAGAGGACCAGGTGTGTAAAGGGGATCTTAGCCTGTGGCTTGAATGGGCAAAACGGATGATGTGTGAGGGGGATCATACCCATGTATTCTCCAAGCTCGTTACCTCCTCTACTGCTCCAGGTGATCGAGAGCTTTGTCAGACTTTTCTTCAAGAGCATATCCGCGAAATCATCGAATGGGTGGGATGTGTTGCTGCAGTTGATTATATACGGCTAATCGAAGACCCAGCAATCCGGGGGCGAGCGGCAAAGGAGTTGATATTGGTTGGGAAAAAGGGCCTTTCTTGGGCAGATTTTTCGATTCTTGTAACCAATGTTCTAAATGAGCGGCCTTTGATTGCCCCACATAGTGTTTTATTAGGGCCGATCCAACTATTGATTGTTGAAAAAGCGGTGGAGGAGAGGAACTTTGTCTACGCAATTCGGACTTTGCCTCTCGTTGGGAGTATCGAACACAATAGACGAGCCACTTGGGTGGTCATTGAAGCGATTCTCCGACGAGGTTTGTCTCCGGCAGCACTATGGAAAGAAAGCGATGTACCCTATGCTAGCCATGACGTTGCCTACCTAATCGAGGCTTACATCAAGCGTGAGATTCCTCAAGCTCAACGCCAGTTTTCAACCTGGTGTTTTGCTCAAGCCCAGGATCTAGCACTCGAGGTCGCTGCGCTTGGCCATGGGGAGCTTGCCTTTTGGTTTGCTAAGCAGTTTGCAGAGCATATTGGACAGCAGATAATCATTCATAAGGTGCTCACCACACTTCCAAAACCTGGGGGGTTTGCACTTTGTTATGCTGAGCTTGAAAGGATGGAAGCGGAAGGGGTATCACGATCGAGGACAGCTAGTGAACTTGCTGTAGAGGCGGTAAAGCTGGGAGAGCTGCTAATGGCAGGCCGCTTTTTGAAATTTTCAAGTAGCGAGATGGAAAGGGCCAATTGTGCGGAGTTGGCCTTTGAGTTTGCCCCATTTGCTGATGCCTTGCCTTTTGCTGAATCGATCCTCGTCGCAAGCCCTCGAAGAGAGCCAGAAGCATCTGATCAGATCACAAAAGCAATTGCACTTGCGACCGCCCGTGAAGGGGATATGGGGCAAGTTGAGTATCACCTCTCATCTATTCAGAATCCATCAGTATGGTTGGAGACAGCCAAGCTGTGTGCGCAACGGACAGCTCTTAGAGGTAACTATCGGTTGGCCGACCAGTTGCTAAAAGGGCCTGTTCCTATTAGGTGTTGGAGTGAATTGGTCGCAAAGATGGCTGAAGTGAGCTTTCTTGCAGGGAATCTCCATCGATTTAGGGAGTACAATCAGAGCGCAAGAAATATCCATGGGATTGGAATGACATTGATTCCAACTGGGACCAAGGAGCAGTTTTTGCTACTTGCCGGGGAGTTGGAAGAACGGGTAGAAAGGGAGATGTTTCTGAAAAAGATGTGTGATCGGTTGCTGGACGAGCGCCCTCAAGCTGCATTTGAATTGAGTCGGCATTTGCCATTCGAGTCGTGCTTAAGTGTCCATAAGGCGCTTTTTCTAAAGGGGTATTCCCAAATCAATGCCGAAGAATTAGTCGAGCAGGCAAAAAGTAGCGTGAGTGCCCAGATTCATTTGACCGATCTTGCCGAATGCTTAGCCGATCGACGGGAGTTTTTCCTGGCAGATAAGCTTCTGAAATTGATCGAACATAGCTCCGATCGAGAAAGAGTGTACGCTCGCTTTGCCGTGCAAAAAGCAGCGGTTGGTCTTTTGGAGAGTGGGCAGAAATGGGCCAAAAAGATTGAGAATGAAGATGTGCGTCGCGATGCCTATAAAGATATGCTTAAAAATGCGTCTTTTGAGGAGGTTATTTTTGATCGTTAGTCGCCCGCCATGTCCGCTAGAAGGCGATAGGTTGCGCTATGTGCTCCAGAATGTCCCTCCTTCAAGTCATGCAAGGGTTTCCATCGTGTCTAAGGAGTGGCATTTGCGTTTGGTTGAAGCGATACAAATGGCCATGTTATCGGTGGGAAGGCCTACGGCCCCACTTGTGAGCTTAAAAGCTCTAAAGGGGGTAGTGGCCATCGAAGCTTCCCATTTCCAGCTCACCTTTTCCCAATTAAACGCCGAGGAGCAAGAAGAGCTGGTCGGCAAGGCGCTACCCGCCCTTCCAAAAGCGATGGGTGTGTGGATGGCTTGTCAATATTTGCCTTGGGCTTTGGGAATTGAGAGAGAACATGTAAGAGCTGAAGGTCCAGGAGAGGGGTTACATGAGATTTTAGCTCGCATATTGGATCAACCAACCTATGTAGCGGCAACAGCTGGGCTAAGGGGCCCCTTTGGGCAAAAGGCTTTGCAAATTATCGACGTGGCCATAAAGATGGCATATCGAATGCCGGCCAGGCCCCTAGTAGAACTTCCCACTGACAACTCGGGTGTGTTAGATCCGATTTATCGCGATGTGACCATTGAAATGGCAAAAAGGGGACACTCTTCGTTTGTACTTGAGGCAATTATTCGCATGAAGGATCAGCAGATGCAAGAGAGTTGTTTTGATGCGGCTCTCAAGGCCAATCAATTTGGAACAGTCTATCGCATATTCTGTAGTGGGAGATTCCAAAAGCGAGCCTATGGCGTGGCGCTTGCCTTTATTGAAGGGAATAAAATGGGATATATCCCCGATTTGCTCCGTATGATTCCTGGGCATATGCATGATGATGTTTGGCAAAAAGTGGCATGGAAAGAAGCTCGCCTTGGAGATAGGGAAAAGTCGAGTCAGGCGATTGATCGTATTCGGTCATCATCGATGAAGTTTGAAACACAACTCAGGCGAGTGCTGCTGCTCGAGAGCGCAGGGGTGGAAAAAGTGGCGGTGCGTTTTCAAAAAAAGGTGCCAAGGGATCGACTTAGTGCCTATGTGGCCGAACGGGCGTATAACTTGGCATCGCTAAGGGAGTATGAAGAGTCTATTCGACTGATTGGAGAGGTGGACAAACCCTATGCTGTTGCTAAGTCGATTATTTTGACCAAGCTAAAAGCCAATCAAGTGCGGGTGATTCGTCGCTATGCAAAATTGATTACGTGTCAGGAGCAAATGGATGAGGCGATCCAACCCAAGTGTTTGGAGCTTGCTATCAATCAACCTGAATTGGCGTTGCAGTTAGCGCCCCTATTGGGACGTGAGGCAAAAATAGTCCTTGAGGCTGTGATCAGAGATCATGCCCTTTTACGGATAGTGAAGGAGAAAGGGAGGCGATGGGAGTGGGTGGAAGCCACGCGATTGGTGAGACAGATCACCGATGGTGATCTGCGCCTTGAGGCATCGAGGTCATTGCTGGAACAAATTTAGAGTTTATAGGAGTTTTTAAATATGAGTATTGGGCAATGTACCTCTCAAAAATGGTGGGATAAAGAGTTTGTGAGCAAGTTGGGCAATCTGAAAGAAGATGACTGCCCAAGCGAAATGGTGCCCATTCTTGTATCCCCCTCTCTTGGGGAGGCGGGTCGAAACTTTGCATTGAAGAGTTTATATGACGAAGCAAAAGAACATGCTTTAAAGAAACGGAAAGTGAGTCTGCTGAATCAAGTTCACAAAGCAAGTAAGAAGAAAAAGAAAGAGGAAGACAAACAGGTGGCAACTCCCCCTCCTACTCCCGAAGATAGAGTGCGTTTTCATGGATTAAATGGGGATGTGAGCGCTTGCATAATCGAACTCGAGCAGATCAAATCAAAAGATTTGCCCGCGGAGAAAAAACAACATGAACTCGCTTTTCTTGCGCTGAGTGCAATTGAGCGTCTATCAGAAGGGGGAAATATTCAAGAGGCATATCAATTTTTCAAGTACCTCACACGGCCCGATTGGCGGACAATGGGGGGGATGCATATCTGCTCCGGACTGATCAGGGCAAGAAAGCGACTAGATGCCAATGGATTTGCCCAAAAAAGAGGGGACCAATTTTATTTCCTTTTCCAATATGCATTTTTACCATACCCTGATCTGTCAATCCTACCAGCTGATACAAAGAGATATGCAGTAGAACTTGCACGGGCCTGTCCCGCTCCATTTCTTTTAGAAGCTAAACGGCAGCTGATTGCCTCGGGGTTTGATCAAGCCCTGGACTATCTTGAGCGTTTTAATATGGACAATGTGAAGGCGCATATTGGCTTTTGGGTGGGTGTGCTGATCAAGGAGCATGCCCAATTGAAATGGCAGTTTCGGGATGAACTCTTTTATACACTTTTCCATTCCGGGGATTTATCTTCTGTCCACAAGGAGCAAATGGCGAGTTTTTATGCAAAAGAAGAGATATGGCACTACTTTAATTCGCTCTTTGAGTCGCTTGATCCAACAAAGCAAGATCAAGTTCTAGAACAGATGGCTATTGATGCGGCTAAGGAAGGAAGCTCTGCCAAATGTATTGCCTATGCCAAATCAAGCAAGATCCCATTTGAAATCTTCATCAAGGTGATCAAAAATTTTGGAGGATACAAACAATGACAAGCCGATTATCAGGGCTCCCACGCGATGGCGTAGCCCTCATCGCAAAGTATTTAGAGCCCAAACAATTACCAGTTTTAGCGGGGGCATCGCAGAGTAGCGCATTAGGAGTAAGGGATGGATTGCGCTTTTGTGTGATCGATTTGCTTCAGTCTTTCAACTTGCCTACCCACCATTATCGAGAAGGAGCTAAGACCAACGACCTATTTGAACAGGCACGAGTAGACTTGGTCGATGCAGGTCCCCTTGTCAAGAATGGGAGGCTTTCTTTAAAAGCAGTGATGCCCCCCATTTTGCCCAAACCGCTCAAAGAAATTGTCGAGTGGAAAGTGGTTTTAGGAGCGGTAAGAGAGGTTGAGTCGCTTCGTGCTGCCTGGGTAAAGTGTATGGCGGGGAAGGGTCATTTAGAGTGGGCTTTTCAGGAGCTGATCGGCCTGTCCAATTCAGAATTGATTGATCAGGTCAACGCCGAAATTGCAGCGGTACTCACGCGCGACAGGGGGATTGAAGAGGGACTTTCTCACCTCGAATCTGTGCAAGACGAGGCTCTTGTCTGTGAGGCAAAGGTGCAAATGGCACGCACTTTAGCGGTGAGGGGAGAGTGGAGAAGGGTTAAAGAGCTGATCGCAGGAGTACAAGGAAACTCTCTTGGCGATTTCGATGGAGAGAGGCAATCGATCGTAACCCTTGCTATCGAACAGAACCAGGAGACAATTGCCTGGCAAATAGCTGCTGGGATTGTTAACCCACAATCTCAGTCTCAGTCATTTGGGGAAATCATTTGTTGCTATGCCAAAAAGAGGATGTATCCATCAGCACAATACTTGGCCAGCCATGGGCCCCAGACATACGTTCGCCGATGGTATTATAATCAAATGGCCTACCATGCATTTCTGAATGGGGATGAGGAAGTAGGGTGTGATTTCCTAGTGGCAACCCATTTTTGGGGAGAGGCTGATGAGCAACTTAGACTTATTGCAAGAAAGCTTGCAAAAGAAGGGCATTGTCACTATGTAATGTGTTTTTCTGATTTGATTGCCAATGAGGAGGCAAAAGAGCGTTTACTCCTCGAGCTTGTTCCCCTTACGATCAAATCTGGAGAAATAGAGCTTGCGATCCGCTGGCTGAACTCAGTCGAACATCGCGATGCTGAAAAAGAACAGGTGGTCGAAAAGTTAATGTGTGAGCTCATTGACCATGAGCAAGTCGAGCATGCCCTTCTATTTGCTCCTCAGCTTACATCAGAGCAAGCAAAGGAGCGGATTGGGTTTGAGTTGGCATCAGATGGGTACTATACTGAAGCAGCCATGATCGCCGGGGAAGGATGCGCGCAAGTCAGATGGGTGCTCGAGGCAGCTGAGATCTGTGAAGCTGGCTATACCAGTTGCCCCGAAGAACATGAAGTCCTCCACCTCCTTGTTGAAAGTGCCGTTGTCGATGAGAACTATCCAGCTGCCCTTACCTACTTTTCCAAAGTGAAAGGAAATATGAAACTTTGTCGACGAATTCTTGTCCCCCTTGCTTTGAAAGGGGAGCTAGAAACGTGTGAGAAACTTTGTCAATTGATTGAAAACAAAGCAGAGCGAGCCGATATTGTGATACAGGTGTGCAAAGAAATTGGCCCCACTGCCCCTCACATTGCTTTCTCTTTTGCCCAATCTTACCTTTCTTTAGGCGATCAACTTTGGCTTTATAGCCACATCCTACCCAGTGAGAATCAAGAGATGAGACACTTTTTCATCTCCCACTTAGGGGATAAGGAAATGGAAGGGGGATGGATTTTCAATGTGGCAACACAAGCTGCGCGATCAAAAGATATGCGCCTTCTAACCCCGCTTCTCAACCATACAGTCCTCAAGGAAAAGTGCTTTGATCATCGGGATCAACTGCTTCTCTGTGGAGTGGTCGTTGCAGCTGAGTATCGCATGCTCGACGAAGCGCTCAAATGGATCGGGGAAATTGAAGAATCAACCATCCAATATGAAGCGTATGAGCGGCTCATTTGGGACTTTGGAGGAAGTTAATGTCATTACAAATTTCACAAAACCTACTTGCCAAAACTCTCCAGCTTGTGCCTGCTGAGATGCAAAGGGAGACAGCGCGAGTCTCTCGTGAGTGGCATACGGCAGTGTTGTGCGCCACCCACCTAAGTGCACTTGAACTATTGCGTAGTGTGGGAATCACCATTCCTTCTGGGCAGATCTCGCAATCTGACTGGTATAGTTGGGAGCGGGCAGTCTGTGAAGTACATCGCCGGGCTCACATACTGGTTATGTTGCCACGGCATGGCTTTTCCCGAGTGCCAAATGTTCCCGAGAGGGTTTATTGCGCCATGGAGTTTGCTTTACTCTATCCATATGATGATCATCCCGCTTGTGCGTGTATGAGCTGGTATGTGCGATCAGCCAGGACGTGGGGAGTGCTTCCCGATGTTGA
>JAJACM010000003.1 GCA_022601545.1 Chlamydiia bacterium
AATATCTCCCCCTTCAGGGTATTCACCCTATACGACTAAAGGGGGAGATATTTCAAATGGCCGCGAAAAAGCCGAACTCGTCTGAGGGGGTCTCCTGCTGGCTTTTGCAACCGCCACTGGCGGCACAAAATCCGCATAGGAGTACCCGCCTCAGATTCCCCACTAATATATAGGTTGGATTTGCTTTTTGCTGGAATGGGTGATGTTGTGCCCCCCACCCAATGATTGGAGGGCCTTTAGATCGAAAGAAGATCTGGCCCCTCCTGCAACAATCCAAAGTCGGCGAAAATCCCTCCCAGAATCGATAGACGTTTGAGGGGGAAAGGTTCGCCCTAGAATTCCCCTCTAATAAATTGGTTGGATTTGCTTTTTGTTGGTAGTTGGGGCCTTGGTTCTTTTTGTTGATCCGTGGGATTGGAGGGGCTTTTGGTCGATAGATCAATGGGGTGATGTGGGTGTTTTGTCGGCGGCGGTTAGGTAGGTGAGGAATTTGTCGGGGGAGGCTTGGTGCTGGGTGAGGTCGTAGATGGTGCGGCCGGTGGCGTAGAGTAATTGGAGGGGGAGGGCGGCTAGGAAGAGGGCGGATCCTACTAGGGTGGTGATGAGCATGCTAAAGTTGACCATGCCGCCGGCATCGTAGTTTTCAAGTCGGTATGAGCGGGCGACTTCGTCTGGCTTGTGTTGGCAGCAATAGTTTTCTGCTCGGACATATTGTGTGTAGGCGCCAAAGCCAAGCTCGATGAGCGCTAGGGCCGGGCTGTGAAATGTGCGGGTTTCTCCAAGGTGCTCTACTGAATTCATATAACTTCTGAAGAATCCAATATCTGCTACGCTGTAGTTTTTGTTTGCTGGAATCATAACTAAACGCCTCTGTTTTATTATTAACCTTAATTATTGTGTCATGTTTGTATTATTTTGTAAATTGATTTTTGTAATGGTTGATTGTGAGGGGGTTAGGGTGGAAGAGGTTGACGGGAAGGGGGATGTTGCCTATTGTAGGAGGGTCATTATGAGGGTGTTATGGTTTATTTATGTGTGATATTGGGAATTTTGGTGGGGATTCTCGTTTGGCGGGTGTGGGGGTTGCAGAGGGAGATAGGGGCGTTTGAGGGGCGTTTTGCTGCTGAGAGGGAGGAAAAGGTGGCGGTGCTCGAGTGGCTCGACGAGGGGATTGTCTTGCTAGATGCTGAGAAACGGGCTTTTTTTCTCAATCGGCCGGCGCGCAGCTTTTTGCAGGTGAGTTGTTTGCGGGGGGATAAGAGGCTTGGGGAGCTGAGCCAGGTGGCGGGAAGTCGTGTTGTAGTGGGGTGTGAGAAGTTGCTGGAGGCGATTGAGCCTTCGGGGCGGATGGTGAGTCGCACGGTGGATGTCTCTGAGGAGCATGCGTATGATATCAAGGGGTTTTATCACGATCATCTGAGCTTGTATGTCTTGATGATCAAGAATCGTCTGAGTGAGGAAAAAGCGGTTGAGATGGGGCGGCAATTTGTGGCCAATGCGAGTCATGAGCTGCGCACTCCCATTACGATTGTGAAGGGGTTTGCTGAGACGATGCGGGATGTGCCCGAGCTGACCGAGTCGATGTTTGAGGGGATCTTGGAGACAATCTTGCGCAACTGCGAGCGGATGGAGCGATTGGTTAAAAACTTACTTGTTCTAGCCGATCTCGATTCTGCAACCCATCTAAAAATGCAAAAGTGTGACTTGGTCGCCTTGATGGACAACTGTTGCCAGACGCTGATCTCCCTTTTTCCCGATGCAAAGATTGAAACGTTTACTAGCAATGAGGGGATAAACATCAAGGCAAATCCCGATTTGCTCGACTTAGCCATTTTGAATTTGCTCACCAATGCAGCCAAGTATAGTGGGGATGAAAAAAACATTCAGGTAATCATTGAAGAAAAGCCCGAACACATTGCAATGACGATTCGCGACTTTGGGCGGGGCATTGAACTTGAAGATCTCAACCAGCTCTTTGAGCGATTCTTTACGGTGAACAAAACCCTCTCTCGCAAAATGGGTGGAGCAGGTCTGGGACTATCTATTGTCAAGAGTGTGATTGATAAACATCACGCGCAAATTTCAGTCGATTCAAAGGTGGGTGGAGGAACATGCTTTACGATTTTATTTCCATCGATGATGCAGCAACTATCCGTAGGGAGCAGCTGTTAATAGGGGTTCCCAAGCCAATCGTCATAGCAATTTACAAATGTGTGTACAGTCGCTTGAAGAGCTGCTAAGAGTGGATTAGTTGTCTCGATCGATGAGATGGAGCATTTGCCTTTTGCAGCTGTATGTCCAAGTTCAAAAAGCCCAGTCAAAACAGATGATCCTAAAGCAAATGGAAGGGCCACAGCAGCATGAATGGCAGTAAAAATCCACCCAGCGACAAAGCATACCCCTTCAGCCAGGTAACAAAGTCCCTTATCAAAACCCTTGAGTTTGTACTGCATGCGCTTATCATCAATCTCTTCAATGAGTGCAAGGAGGGCCGTTCCAGGTCGGCATAGAGCCGTTTCGGAATCCCAATCCCGATTGAAGGCTTTAACACCTTGACTAATAGCATGTTGAGCTGAATAGACTTGCGTAGACATGGTACACCTCATATTAATTACAAATAATTGTATCACATTTCGATACTATATGTAAATAAAGGCCCCCTAATTGTTAGGGATTATATCCTCAATATTCAGGGTGTTTTCATAAAACAGGTTGAAATATCCAACGGCATTTGTTGAAACATACTCAGCTAGATGATCTTGCGATGGGAATTCCCCCTCTTCGATGGATGCTGTTGTGATATCAGTGATCATGCACCCAGCAGAGTAGAGGCACGCAATGGGAAGCGTGGCAATTCCTTGGATGAGGGCAAGGGCATGGAGGGTGAGGCGGCAGGTGTTGAGGGTGAGTAGAATGAAAGAGATAGGGACATTGTGCCGGTTATAGCGCCCGATAATAGCTGTTGCCTCCATTTCCTTGACCAGATCGATTCCGGTTGGAATGGGGGAAAAGCGATAATCTGCAAATGGAGCATCTGAGCGGAAGTATTGATTGAGTGTGTGCCCCATTCTGTCAAATACTGAAAGACCATAGGGGCTATCCATTAGCTGTCCCATTGTCAACTGATAGAAGTGAGCTGTATAGTGGAGGGGAAAGTGACTGAGAAATTCCATCAGGTCGTCATGATCAAATGGACCTTCTTCACTGACCGTCTCAGCATACTGAAAAGATGTAGCAATCGCTGAATAGCAAAGGGCGAAGGGAAGTGAAGCAATAGACTGAATTACCTCGAGGCCCAACATGGATGTTTTTGCAATCAACAACGTAAATACAACAAGTGGGCGGGGGACATTCTCAATTTCGATTTCCTTATTTGCCTCATATAGATGCATCAACTTGCCCAAGAATGCTGTGGCAATGGGCAAGGGGAGAAATTGACAGGGAAGAGATTTTAGCTCTTCTTCAATCTCCTGGCAGGCTCTTTGGCAAAGATCAGTAAAGGAGGAATCCTCAGCCGTTGAGGCAAACACCTGGGCTTGCTCACATATTCCCGCTTGCAATCCACAAAAACTGTCACTGAGCTCTCTTGCATTAGCTGCCATTCCTCTCCTCCATGTTTCTAAATAATAAGTAGACGTTAGTTAGTCACACTTAAACTATTGAGGTGTAATATTATAACAAATAAGCGGTTTAAAGTCAAAATAACCATCTGGAAGATGGTGCATTCAAATTAAATAGAGTAGGGTGAGCCCGCAATTGCGAGCTCGCCCAGGATTTGAGATTGGCTTAGAGATTATAAAGCGTAAACGTAAGGAGTGGGGATGGGTGAGATATTCAGTGAATTTTGGAAAATTTCGTTAAAATATTCTCTTGGTCGGATTGCAAAATAGCCAGCCATATGATCACAACTTGGAAAGGTGTGGTTTTCTGCAAGGTACTGCACATGATCTGCGATGACTTTCCCTGCGACATAGAGGGAGGCGATGGGAAGGGTTGCGATGAATTGGATGCTCATAAGAGCAACCAATGAGACTTTCAAAAGGTCGATCGCGAACCGAGTGGCGCAAGTTGGGATCAGGTGATGATTCAGCGCCGGGTAGAAGAAGCTTTCCTCAAAGATATCGACTATATCCATCGCAACGGGGATGGGTGAAAACTTGTAGTCTTTGTATTCGAAGTCGTTGCTAAAGTATCTTTCGGTTCCTCCTTCGACAGCAGTAAAAAACGAATCGAAGCCGTCTTTATCAAGAGGCTGGCCCATTGTGGCATGATAGAACTCACCAAAGTAGAATGTTGTAGCCATCTGGACGTAGTTGAAGAACTGAGTGAAGTTGGGAGGTAGCCCTCTAGTATTTACTTCCACAAAAAATGTGAAAGTCGTTCTTCCAGCTGTATAGGCAAGGGCAATGGGAAGAGTGGCTAAGTATTGGATTACTTCAAGAGCCGCTGTCGTCATTCTTGCTGCTGTGATGGCGAGATGGACAAAGAAGCGAGGCACACATGGGACATCGACCTCATCATTTGCCCGCTTCAAAAGTTGGTCAAGCTTGCTTAGAAAGCATGTAGCAATTGGGAGGGGGAGAAACTTGCATGGGGCCAATTCAAGCCTTTCTTCCACATCTCGATAAGCTCTTTGGCAAAGATCGATAAACGAGTGATCCTCGTATGTCGAAGCATTGAATGATTCTGGATCAATTATTCCATAGCCGAGGCCGTTATATGCAGGGGCTCCGCCGACTACTTCTGGGTTGTAAATTGCCATTTATTTCCTCCCGTAAAGTTTAAATTTAAGCAATTGGTCCACTTTGAAGTGGCGCAGGTTCGTAATTCAGAGTGAGTGCAAAAAATCGATTAAAGAAATCGACGGCGCTATACTCAGACTCTGGAAACTCTCCTGGAATTTCTAGCATTTCTTCATCAAACTCCCCGTCGTTATTAGACGCTTGGATATTTACTTGGGCAATAGACCAGACAATAGCGACCGGAAGGGTAGCGATAAACTGAATAGTGGCAAGGGCGACAAGTGTCAGCCTCAATGCATTTATTGTGAAGGTCACCGCACATTCTGGGATGCAATGATGATCGACCCAATGCCCATTCCTATAATCCTGCACCTTTGAGAGGTAGTTGAGTGCCAAGGGGATTGGGGAGTATTTGTGAGGCAGTTCTTCCCACTCATTGCAAAGTTCAGTTCCAAGGTCTGAAAGAACAGAGAAAAGGGGTATAGACTCATCTGGGACATCGTCTTGGGCAAGTGTCGCTATATAAAAATTATCAAAATAGCACTTTGGAGCAGATAAGAAGAATTCAGTGATGTTCTCCCAAGAGCATTCCTTTCCTTCTATCACATTGGCGAAGAAGCTAAGAGTCGTACCTACCACAACCCACCCAAGAGCAAGGGGTAGAGTGACACATGCCTGAATGGTTTCAAGTCCCGTTGAGGCTGTTTTGGCAACGAGAATGGTAAAAGAGACGACTTCGCGGGGGATGCCATAGGTATTACACGTATAGTCAGCCTCAAACAAGTCGCCCATTTGTACACAAAAATATGATAAGCTTGGTAGGGGAATAAATCTACAAGGCGCATTATGAGTAAACGTGTTAGTCTCTTCAAGCGCCTGCTTAAAGAGGTCAAATAAAGTTGATAATTGAGTGGGATCCTCTTCACCCACTCCTGATCCTTCATCAAGGGAGGAGGCGTTATGAAAGCTACGCTCTGAGAGCTCATCATCACTCACTGGGTGGCGGGCGACTTGGGTGAATGGGTATTGTTGATCTGGGTGAAAAGCTGCTGCCATAGTATTTCTCCGAAATGTTTTTAGGTGACTATTATATCGCAAACATTATTAAGCGTCAAAAAGATATGCCTCTCATGTCTCTTTTCTATTAAGTAATGTGGTAGTTGAAATTTGAGTGTATATCTATACATATTGGGGGTTGGGGATGGGTGAGATATTCAGTGAATTTTGGAAAATTTCGTTAAAATATTCTCTTGGTCGGATTGCAAAATAGTCTGCCATCTGATCACAACTTGGAAAGGTGTGGTGTTCTGCAAGGTATTGCACATGATCTACGATGACTTTCTCTGCGACATATAGGGAGGCGATAGGAAGGGTTGCGATAAACTGAATGGTAGCAACTGCGACAAGAGTTAACCTTAGCGCATTCATTGTAAAATTCACTGCACATTCAGGGATACATTGATTATCCATCCAATTTTGATCCCTAAATTCCTGTACCTTTGAGAGGTAGCTGAGTGCCACTGGGACAGGGGAATATTTATAAGGAAGGTCTGCCCACTCATTGCAAAGTTCATTTCCAACCTCTAAAAGAGTCGGGAAAAGAAGTGGAGCTTCATTACGCACTTTGTCTTGATTCAGTGCCTCTTCGTAAAACATATTAAATAAGAACTTTGGGCATACATCGCCAGTGAAAGCTTTCCCTTCTACTAATAAGTTTGAGACAATCGATATACCCATACCGACCCCAACCCATGCAAGAGCAAGTGGTAGCATGGCAATTGCTTGAATGGTCTCTAATCCCGATGTGGCCGTTTTGGCAACAAGAAAGGTAAAAGAAAAAATTTGGGGTGGGATGCCATAGGTTTTACAATCGGGGTTGCCCTCAAATATCTGATCCATTCGTAAACAAAAATAGGATGCACTAGGAAGAGGAATAAAGCGGCACGAAGCATTAGCAATGAACTCTTCAGTGTCACCAATTGCCTCTTGAATGATGCTAGATAAAGTTGGAGTTCCATATGGATCCACAACATCATCTGATCTTGCATCCTCATCTTGTGCTGCGAATAGTGGGTTAGCTCGTGCATCTGCTGGATTGTAAACTGCTGCCATAATTTCCTCTCAAATGGTTTAAGGTAAATATTATAGCGCAAATGACATTAATCTACAAATGAATGTGTGACTTATTTACTTTTTCTAATAAGTAATGTGGTAGTTGAAATTTGAGTTGTTGGGTCTTGTGAAAAAAAGGTTATAGGGTCTTTAGGGCGGAGATTGTATTGAATGAGATCTAACTTTTTTGAAAGATGGATTGATTGTTTGGTATTTGATCCCACAAGAGAGAGCAGTTCGTTGCGGGTGAGTGCATACCGGTTATTTTTAAAATTTTCATCACGCAACTTTTTTTCTTCTGCTTTGAGGATTTGTTGAGTGATCTCTTGGCCAAAATGAGCCTTTAATACCCAGAACGAGGCGGCTTGAAAACAGATAGGCTTTTCTTTAGGCGAGGGGTCGATCATAATAAAGTCCTTTAGGGAGGGCAACCCCTGACGGGTCGAGATGTCGTAGGATGAAGTGCCCACCATAAGGGTGTAAAAAAGCGATTTTAAAGGCTCATTTTGGGGGTAGAGGTCAAATAATGTGATTGGGGCTTTGGGCTCTTTCCCTTTTTGGAGCTGCTTTTGCCCCCGCTTGGCGATTTCCTTGGCGAGAAGGAGGTAGTCTTCCTCGCTGGGAAATAGATTGAGGGGGCCATAGAGCTCTTTGAGGAGCTGAGTGAAGGTATTGAGAAGGGTGGGATATTGGATATCTTGCGGGTTAAAGAGTAGGTAGATATTGAGCTTGGCACTTTCTCGATTGATCGATTCAAAGCGGGAGGCGAGAATTTTTTGAATTGTCTTTTCGCTCAGTCGCTTTTCCTCTTTTTCATCTAAGACCAGCGTCTCCTCTTTTTTCTCACGCTTTTTCTTGTGGCGGGCAACAGCCCCTCTGTAGTGTCCTTTTTGCAACATATTGCGCCCCTGCCGATGGGCATCCATGTAACCAGAAAAGCCGGTTGAGATATGGCTCAATGAGTGGACATTTTGGAAAAAGCCCCCAATCACAAAGGCAATCACCATCATCATGACCATGACAAAGGGGAGGATATTCATTCTTTATCCTCCTCTTGCTGATAGTAGCGGTACCCCTCACTATTTGGGGTGGGTGGGAAAAAGGCAAACGAATGGGTCACCTCCTCTTTTTCCACATGGCAGATGAGCGATTCGGGGGTGTTGAGAGAGGCGATGAGAGAGGGGGGAAGGGGGCTGTTGGTATCGATCACTTTCTTAGGACTGAGGTAAATGATCTCAAGTCGAAGCCGTTTCACATCGGTCATCAACACTTCCTTTCGCCCCTGTTCTTTTCCACTGAGAGGTTGAACTTCTAAGACCAGTTCACCCTCTGCATTGACGCTGAGCAAGGCTTGATTGGCCCCAGTGAACTCAGGGGAGGCATCAATTGGTTGATCGAAGACAACGTTAAGCTTACACGATCCATTCTCTTCTTGTTCGACTGCAAATGCCCCTTGTCCCTCGGTGATCTTGGCGAAAAGAGAGGTGAGCCGCTTTTGGATGTTTTGCTTTTCCAGCACCTCATCTCGAGCAATAGCGAGTTGTGTCTGAGCGATTGAGGATTTGGAAAAGACCGAGAATAAAAAAGAGAGTAAAATCCCAGCTAAAGCAAGGGTGATGAGAACTTCAATGAGTGAAAGGGCGTATCGGCGAGAGAGTTTCATGCCCGACATTATAGACAAAAAAAGGGTTTTCTAGAAAGAAAACCCTTTTTTGACCTGCTTAACCAGTGAGCACTCCAATTGCATCTCGAAGAGGAGAAGGCTCATTTGGCCTTTGAACCTGAAAGGCAAAATCTTTACATTGTTGAATTAAGTCTTCACCCACATTAGAAAGGATGTGGAGAGGGGCTGATCCATCCTGAATTCCTTGTCGTATTGAAACACCTACCTGAATGAGAGCACAAACAATAAATGAAATCGCGTGAAAGGCGATATCTGCGATAGCACCAAGGCAACTGGCAAAGGCAAAAATGCCATCACATGCTGCCTTACCAGCTAGACCTGCTGGGCTATTTGGCACATTTACCAAAGTTTGATGCACAATATTTTGGGTTTTTGTCACAAAATAATCGACATAAGCCCCAGGGGTTTCTACAAGTCCTTCTTGGGGGAGATTAAACTCACCTCTGCGGATAGCTTGACTAAAATTATTTTGAACTTGGGTAATAAGTGACATAGTGTCTCCTGTTATATTCTTCTTAAGTGGGCATAATTGTACTCTCACAGAACAAATCCAACAAGACGCTAAAATTATTTTAATTGTTGTTGTTTATTTGGAGAAAGAGCAATCCATGCAAGTGTGATTGCAAGAAGGATAAGGAAGATCAGGCCAAAGAGGGGGCCAAGAAAAAACTTGGTGGGAGGAGAGAGTAGCCCAAGCACGGTGAGAAGGGCGATAATCACCCCCATGCTCGCATCCCCTGCAACTAGCCCAGAAGCTGTGAGAATCCCCCGCTCGGAGACTTCGGCGGGGATCGGGTGGTTTTCATCAACCCCTTCTTTTGAATAGAGTTTCGTTGTTTTTCTCAAAATAAATTGAGGAGTAAGTGAAATTTTTGATGTCACAAAGCGGACACAACCCCCAATCATAATCGATGAGGAGAGGGAAAGGGGGAGGTAGAGACCAATCGCAAAGGGGAGAATAGGCACCTTGATCAGGGCGAGAATCACACCAATGAAAATGCCAATAAAGACAAGAGACCATGGAAGCTCTCCTAAGATCACCCCCTTAGCAATCATCGACATCAGCGTCGCTTGCGGGGCGGGCAGGGCAGGAGTGCCAAACCCATACGCCTGGTTGAGCAAAAAGAGACTAATCGCTACCGATGCTGCAGGGAATAAAAGCCCCATCAACTCGGCCACCTGCTGCTTCCACGGGGTTGACCCCAAGATATAGCCCGTCTTTAGGTCTTGAGAGGTGGTTGAGGCAAGAGTAATGGCCGTATTCACCACCGCACTCATCGTAATGGCAGCGATCAGAAAAATCCTCTCGGTCCAACCGAGCAATAAAAAGATAAACGTCGTAATCAACAACGTCGTAATCGTCATTCCCGAGGCGGGATTGGACGAGCTTCCCACAAGCCCCACAGTAATCGAAGTGACCGCTACGAAAAAGTAGCCAATAATTACTAATAAGCCAATGGTGAGTAAATTCAAATGAAACTGAGGTACTAGCCACAAAATTAGAATCACTGCAATCGATCCCAAAATCAAATAGCTGAGGAGAATATCCTTATCAGTCCGTTCCACCTCATGAGCCCGTTTAAATCCACCAAAGAGCTCTTTAAATCCCACATGAATCGTTTTAAAAATCAAAGGGGCGATCTTTATCACATTATAGATTCCCCCAAAAGCCACGGTTCCCGCACCAATGTAGCGAATATAGTTGGACCAAATCTGATCGGCATTCATCTGCCCAATCACTTGAGTGGCTGGAAAAATGGCACTTGGCAGCCCATCTCCATACATCTTAATCAGTGGAATCAACACCCACCAGCCAAGCAGTCCGCCGCTAAACATCAACGCCGAAATCTTTGGCCCAATGATATAGCCCACTCCAAGTAAAGAGGGGGTTCCATCCACCTCAATCCGCGCCCCAAAAAAGCGCTTCAAAGTAAAACCAAACGTCTCTTGCCAAAACCCAAGCCCACTGCAAAATAGCTTGAAAACTCCCCCCACTAAAATCCCCAAAAAGGCCATCCGCGCATTTGAGCGTTCCCCCTCACCCGTCTTCAAAATCTCCGCACAAGCTGTCCCTTCAGGAAAGGGCAAAATCCCATGCTCCTCCACAATAATATAGCGGCGCATTGGAATCATAAACAAAATTCCCAACACCCCACCTAAAAGGGCAAGAGAAAAAATCTTCCCAAAGCTCGGCACATCTCCGAGTAGAAAAAGAGCGGGGATCGTAAAAATAATCCCGCCAGCCAACCCCTCTCCTACAGAGGCAATTGTCTGCACAATATTATTTTCTAAAATAGAGACCCGGCGAAAGATCAAGCGCAAAATCGACATCGATAGAACAGCCGATGGAATCGAGGCAGATATCGTCGTCCCAATCTTCAGCCCCAAATAAGTATTGCCCACCGCAAAAAAGATCCCCAGCAACAGCCCCAAAATAATGGATCGCAAAGTGAGCTCCGCCACCGAATCACCCGGAGCGACAAAAGGGGTAAAGTCCTCAGCCTGGTCTTTCATAACCCCTTACTACCAGAAAACCTCGAATTAGGACAGATTTAAAAACACCTGATATTCCCGCTTCACCCTCTTCTCCCCCAATCCCTCACATTCAAACGTAAAAGTGACCAAAGCCAATCCCGTCTCACCAACCGCCTGCTTCTTCACCTTCAGCCACATTGGATAGCTCCCCTCAAAGCCCCCCGGCAGCGCAATCACAAGAGGCTCCCACTCCATCCGCTTCCCATCCATCGCCACCCCCTCCAGCTCCTTCAGCACCCCCGCATATTCCAATTCAAAAAGCCTTTCCGCCTCAATCTGCGCCAAAAGCCTATGCTCTTTCTTAATCAAATGAAAAGGCTGACTCATCATAGGGAGCAGGCACATCCCCACAACGAAAAGAGATATAACCACCTCGATCAAAGCAAAGTTATAAGATTTAAGAATCTTCATCCAACCAGATTAGCAGTGGCAGTCATTATTCACAAGAGTTTGGGGGGAGAGGGGGCACCGTCTTTTCGCTCATAACAAAATATCTCGCCCTCGACGTATTCACTTATACAGATCATCGGGCGAGAAATTTTATTACGAGCGAAAAATCCGGCACCTCCCAGGCGCAGCCTTTTGGCGCATTTGCACCCGGACGGAGCCGGGCCCAACTGCATCCAAAATGCAGGCACCTGGGACAAGCCACAATACTGTCGCTAGCCAATTTTGTAGAGCGCTCAAATGGAGATGCCGCAACCCTCGCACATGCTGCGCATCCCGGCTCGGGTCCTGGCATCACGGGATTGCGCGAGTTGAAATGGATGTTCGATGGGGCCAAAATCCCGGATGAAGTTGTGCCTGGCTCCGTCCAGGTGCAAATTCGCCGGGAGAAGGCGCCAGCGGGCCATCTGAGTTTTTGTGCATGCGGAATTTTCTCGCCCGAAAATAGTATAAGT